>PCXB01000057.1:47330-49316 GCA_002787535.1 Deltaproteobacteria bacterium CG11_big_fil_rev_8_21_14_0_20_45_16 | reverse complement strand
TCGCAGAAATGGCTGGGGCGACGGTTATAGAAGAAAGGCGCCGAGGTTATGGCTCCGCCCTGTTGCGAGGCATGCGCGACGCTAAGGGCGACTATATCGTTATGGGGGATGCGGACAATACCTATGACTTTGAAGATGCCGTCCCTCTTGTTGAGAAACTCAAACAAGGAGCAGAGTTTGCCATTGGGGATCGCTTGGCCGGAAAAGTCGAGCCGGGAGCGATGCCCTGGCTTCATCATCATCTGGGTACGCCCGTACTGAGTTGGGTGCTTAGCTTTTTTTACGGCGGGAAGATTCACGATATCAATTGTGGGCTTCGAGCGATTCGGAAATCTTCTTTGGAAAAGTTAAGACTGCGTTCTCCAGGAATGGAGTTTGCCAGTGAAATGGTGATTCACGCTCAAAAAGCTGATCTCAAAATCGCTGAGCACCCTATCCGCTATTACAGGCGAGGCGGAGGCGTGGCCAAGCTTCGAACCTTTCGTGATGGCTGGCGACACTTGCGCTTTATTCTTTTGTTTGCGCCCTTTCATTTTTTTATGCTTCCGGCAATTGCGGGTCTAATTGTTGGGGGCTACCTGTTTAGCTTTGAGCGCAAAGGCTATCTCGTGACGGGTAGCCTTGGGATGCTTTTGGGCTATCAAATTCTTCTGTTTGGGATTTTTGCTAAAACCTATCTTTGGGTGACCGACTCCTTTGTCGTGGATCGGATCTTTGGAAGCTGGATTGAGATGTTCAAGCTTGAGTATGGAATCCTGAAATCCCTTTTGATTGTTTTGATTGGAGTTATTTTCTTTGCTCAATGGGATTTGGCCAATTTGATTCGGGGCGCTACGTTTTTGGCGCTTGGCGTTCAGACTTTCTTTTCTTCTTTTTTTATCTCCATCATTCTTTTTAAAACTCGGGACAATATTCAGTAGATTCGATAATTTCATCTTTATGAGCGCAGGTAAATTGGAATGGGTCGGCGTAGATGTTTATGTTATCCATCAAGGTGTCCCCAATGTGCCCAAGGAAAGCGGTGTCTTCAAACTTGAAGATATTTCAAATCGCGGCGCCAAAGTTTCGGCGGAAGCTCCCCCGGCCTTTATGCTCGTGGATTGGCATCGTTGTCGCTATCTTTCTGCCAAAGCCCCAAGCGATGCCGAGCTTAGTCAGCTTCTGGGAGAGTTAAGTAAGACGGTAGTTTGGGAAAAAGTACAAAAACTATTTCGCCAAGATGGTGAAGATAAGTTTTCGAAGGCACATGATTCATGAGTACAAAAGTTAAAGTTGGATTGATGAGGGGTGATGGCATTGGCCCCGAGATTTGTGATTCATTCGTTAAACTGGTTGCCCAGTTAAAGGTACCCATTGAATGGGTCGAAGTTCCTTGTGGTGAGCAGACCTTGGCTTCCGAGAATACGGCACTGCCCAAGTCTTCGATTGAATTGGTGCGTGAGCTGGGAGTCGCGATCAAGGGTCCGACGGGGACACCCATTGGTAAGGGCCATAAATCAGCCAATGTGACTTTGCGAAAAGCTCTGGATCTTTATGCCAATGTTCGACCTTGTTATAAATTGGCTGGCGTTGATTCGCCGTTTGACAATGTTGATTTAATTATCGTTCGCGAAAACACGGAAGATGTTTATACGGCGATTGAGAATCAGGTTTCGCCGGATGTCATGCAATGTTTGAAGATTATCACTCGTCCTGGATGCGAGAGGATCGTTCGCTTTGCCTTTGAGATGGCGGATCGCTTGCATCGTCGTCAGGTTACCTGCGTTCATAAAGCCAACATCATGAAAATGACCGATGGTTTGTTTTTGGAAGTTTTTCGTGAAGTCGCCAAAGAATTTCCTCAGATTGAAGCTACGGATATGATTGTCGATGCCGTATGTATGAATCTTGTTAGGAAGCCAGAAAAATTTGATGTGATCGTCACTGAAAATCTTTACGGTGATATTCTGTCCGATCTTTGTGCGGGTTTGATTGGCGGACTGGGTT
>PCXB01000057.1:47099-47309 GCA_002787535.1 Deltaproteobacteria bacterium CG11_big_fil_rev_8_21_14_0_20_45_16 | reverse complement strand
TTGGCGGACTGGGTTTGGCTGGGGGCGCTAATATTGGTACAAGTGGTGTTTCTGTTTTCGAAGCCGTGCACGGTACAGCTCCCGATATTGCAGGTAGGAATCTTTGTAATCCAACAGCTTTGATTTTGTCCGGCATTATGATGCTTAAGCATCTGGGCTTTTTTGAGGCGGCTGAGAGCTTGAGCAAAGCCTTGGATCAGACTTATGCTG
>PCXB01000057.1:0-47024 GCA_002787535.1 Deltaproteobacteria bacterium CG11_big_fil_rev_8_21_14_0_20_45_16 | reverse complement strand
ACATACCGGACACTTGTTCTCGGATGTATTGATCAAGTTCGAATTGTTAAGAACTTTGTGCCCGGGCACAAAGTTGATGATGAGTTACAACATGAAGAGATAAAATCATTTAAAAAAAGTTGATTGAATCTGATTTTCTTGTGAGCGAGAAGTCATGGACACTTGCTATCAATCAGGTTTTGTAGCCCCATTGACAAGGTACGGTAAATTACCGTATAATGGACGTGCTTGATGGATAAGCCCTGTGAGGTTTATGCTTCAAAGCGATTTGAGAGGCAACTCAATAAGCTGCCTCGATATATACAATCTAGTATTCAGGCCTGGGTTGCTTCGGTTGAAGAAGAAGGTGTTCGTAAAGTTCGCTTGCTTAAGGGCTATCACGATGAACCGCTTCGAGGAAAACGAAGGGGAGAGAGGTCTGTGCGATTGAGCCGAGCCTATCGTCTTTTTTATACGGAAGACGAGCATGAGAGCTTTTTGATCATACGGATTCTGGAGGTGAACAAACATGACTACTAACCGAAGATTAAAATTTGTTTTGGAAAATGAGGTTGGGGAGCTGACATTTGGCTCTTTTTTGAGAGTTGCGCGAAGGTCGATGGAGCTCACGCAGTCCGAGATGGCAAGCACTCTAGGGGTGTCAAAAAGTGTTGTGTGTGATTTGGAAAAGGGGCGGCAGCTAGTTAGTCCGAGGCTTGCCGTGAAAATTGCAAAAAAGGCGGGGCTTTCGGAGGTGATCGCCGTAAAGCTGTGTCTTCAGGATCAGCTTAAGAGGGCAAAAATAAAAATGATTGTCGAGCTTCAAGCCGCGTGATCTCTTTAAATAGTTCTCAGATACATAAATCAAATTCGAATTGTTAAGAACTTTGTGCCCGGGCACAAAGTTGATTGAAATCTAACGAGTAAACTCCTTGATTCGTTTTTCAACCGTAGCCCGGGTTAAGAGTTCGGGTAGCAAAAGTTTTTTGTCAGGACCAATAATCATCGAAAATGGAATGCCTGCTCGGCCGTAGGATTCCAAAAACTTTCCAATTTCTGGATTGCGCTTGGTCCAGTCGACATTGATAAATCTCATTTGGTGAGTTTCAATAATGTCCTGGAACCAATCGGTTTTTAAAACGCTATATTCATTATACTTGCAGGTTAAACACCAGTCGGCCGTGATATTCAAAAATATTGGTCGCGAGTCCACTTGAAAAAGTACGCGGAGTTCAGCTTCGCTCATCCTTTCTCGATAAGATTGCTTTTCTAGGTCTTCAGTTTGTGAGATCCGCCGAGACGAGGAAGAAAAATTTTGTACATTCCAAAGTCCAAAGACTAAAAGAGCCGCCACAATCAACCAGCGGAGTAATCCGCGTAATTCTCGTAAGCCGATAAAAACTAAAAGTGAAAATCCGACGATAACTAAGCTCGAAAGAACTCCAGCTTGTTGTTGAAGTACATAGAGCAGCCAAAGAACGGCCAGCAAAAGACTGTAGGCAAGCCAACGCTTCATGGCGATCATCCAATTGCCAGGTCGAGGCAAAAACCTAATGAAGGAAGGGTGAGCAAAAATAATCAAATACGGCAAAGACAAGCCCAGGCCCATAACAAGAAAAAACAGCATGAAAACAGGCCAGCTTTGAGTGAAGGCATAGCTTAGAGCCGTTCCCAAAAAGGGGGCGCTACAAGGTGTGGCCAAGGCTGTCGCAAATACGCCTTCAAAAAATGGGCCCGAACTTTGGAGCATCTTGTTGTTGGCTACATGGGGAAGTTGAATTTCGAATACCCCAAAAAGATTAAGAGCAAACACGAAAATAACAAAAATCATTAAGCCAACAAAAACGGGACTCTGAAATTGGAAGCCCCATCCCACCTGCTGCCCAAGAGACTTAAGTAAAATAACGACGGCCGCTAGGCAGAGAAAACTGGTGAGAATTCCTAGCATGGTGAAGCTCAGCGAGCGTCGCAGCCCCTGGGTTTCTCGAAGGCGAATCAACGAATTGGTTTTCAAAATCACGACAGGCAGGACGCAAGGCATAAGGTTTAAGATGGCGCCGCCAACGAAGGCGAGTAAGAGGGCGAGCCAAAAAGACTCAAAGGAGCTTTGCGCCGTAGTAGAAAGCGGAATATTTATAAAGAAAGAGTTCTTTGTTGGCCCCACCTGGTAATGGAGCTCCAGCGATTTTTTGATGCTGGAACTTGGCTTAAGCTGGATTCGATACTGATTTGCAGTGAGAGGCAGGACTTTCCAAAATATTCCGGATCTTCCTTCCCCACTTAGCAGGAGTGGCCCCGCGATTGGCGTCTGCCCAAAATCAACTACGAATTCATTTTCATCAAGCCACTCCATCTGAACGTCTGACTGTGGTTGTGGGAGTGCGCTAAATGATCTTTCTAAGCGTTCTTTGTGCTTAGAAAGATTTTCAGAATTGATCGGTAGGCTTAGTTCTAAGTCGGCCGATTCAGGAACGCAAATGTCATCGCACACAAGGTATTGAACATTTAGTTTGATGGCGAAGCTGGGGGGATTCACTTGGGCGCCAGTCAATATGATCGGATATATTGCCGAAGCTTCGTAGCCAATCGATTGCAATTGAAGTCCGTCCGGAGAGGGTGCGTCGAAGAGGATGGGGTGAGGAAAGTTGAGATCCGAGGCAAGCCAACTTTCTGGTAATTTCCAAACTAGCTTAGGGGCATATCCCACATCTCCGGGGTTTTTCCAATAAACGTGCCATCCAGGATCTAACTTAAATTCCAAGCCCATTTGAATTTCAAACGTCTTCGAGGAAAGACTGGAGAGTTGGGAAATAAGCCGAACCTGGCTGTGTTGACTTTTGCCTTTAGCCCAGGAGGTTTCTGAGGCCGAGCAAAAGCCAGTCGAAAGCAAAACAAGCCAAATTGGCACGCCCAAAAGTTTGATTAGTCGAAAAAATTGAACCAACTCTGATAGTTTATCACTTTAATTATAGCTTAGGAAAGAGAGTGCTAATGGCTCTTTGCCTTCAGTTTCTTCCGTATCACAAATATCGCGAATTTCTTCTTTTGTTTTCATTCGCTCTAGACTTTTTTCACTCGGCTTAAGCGTTGAAGCAACGAGGTATTCCTTTTTTCCGCACTTTCGGTAAAGATAAAAATCTTCGAAAGGGACGACCAAAAATAGCAATCCACTGATTCGACTCAGTCGAAAGCCAGGGCCCAAATCGAATGAATCGTTGAGGGCCATTACGAGTAATCCAGTTAAAGCCATTATGCTTACATCTATAGCTTTCTCGATATCGCTTGGCTCACGAGCTCTGACTTCGGTTTCTTGCGGAAGGTCTTGTAGGTCTTCAGTGAACTCCTCCAAGAGTTTTGTCTCGCGTAGTTTTAAAACATCTCGATCCTTGGCGTCGTGCTCAAAACTAAGTTTGTATTTGGCGGCCAACTCCCATTCTTTCTCCGCCGCCTTCGTGTAGAAGTCCTGTCCAAAGGCAGTGCTGAGAACGCCAAATGATAGTATAAAACAAGCTATGATCAGTCCCCCGATAGATCTCATGAGGAATATTGAAGTAAGTTTTGACGACTTTGGAAAGCAAAAGTAAGAGATCCTATCAATTAAAAGAGTCCCCGGGGGCTGAATAAGGAATGACGGATAAATATTTAAACAGAAGAAGCTTTTGCATTGTTTCGCATCCTGATGCGGGCAAGACAACTCTGACGGAGAAGTTGCTGCTTTATGGTGGGGCTATTCATGAGGCGGGTACGGTAAAGGCGCGCAAAGCGACTCGTTATGCCACGAGCGATTGGATGGAGATAGAAAAGCAGCGTGGGATTTCGGTGACCTCGTCGGTGATGCAATTTAATTACGCAGGATGTCGAATCAATCTTTTGGATACCCCGGGTCACCACGACTTTAGTGAAGATACGTATCGGGTTATTACGGCGGTCGATTCAGCATTGATGGTGATTGACGGAGCCAAGGGTGTGGAAACCCAAACCAAAAAGTTGATGAAGATCTGTAGCGACCGGCGCATTCCGGTGGTTAGTTTTGTTAATAAACTAGATCGAGAATGTCGTTCACCCATTGAACTCTTGGATGAAATCGAAAATGTTTTGGGGATTCGTGCGGCACCTTGGACGTGGCCTATTGGCAGTGGAAAGAGTTTCCAGGGTATTTATAATTTAAGGACAAAAGAGTTTTTTCGCTTTGAGCATGATGCCGAAGAAATTGTTGGAATTCCCACGAAGGGCGTTGAAGATCCTCGTTGGCTGGATTGGGTGCCTGAAGATATTTTTGCCATATTTAAAGAACAGGTTGAGCTAATTGAAGGCATTTATGATCCCTTCGATCCGAAAGTCTTTTTGCATGGATCTCAGACGCCGGTGTTTTTTGGAAGCGCTCTTAATAATTTTGGCGTGGAGGTCTTGCTAAAATGTTTTTGCGAAGTGAGTCCCGCTCCTTTGGCACGAGTGGCGCTCGAGCGAATTGTCGAGCCGAGCGAAGATAGTTTTAGCGGATTCATATTTAAAATTCAGGCCAATATGGATGCCAAACACAGGGATCGAATTGCCTTTTTGAGAATTTGCTCGGGCGAATTTCAAAAGGGCATGAGCGTCTACCATCCCCGCCTTGAACGTCAGATTCGAGTCAATAATACCTTTCAATTTATGGCTTCTAAACGTGTCGCGGTTGAGGAAGCCGTGGCAGGAGATATTGTCGGGCTTTATGATACGGGGGATTTTAAGATTGGGGATACGCTAACCGAGAAAGAGAAGCTTTCGTATTTAGGCATTCCCAATTTTGCGCCGGAGTTGTTTCGAAAAGTTCAATTGAAGTCGCCGCTGAAATCCAAACAGCTTCGGAAGGGTCTGCAGCAGCTTTGCGAAGAAGGCGCGTCTCAGGTATTTTTCCCCTTTAATTCAAATGACATTATTATAGGGGTCGTCGGGCAGTTACAATTTGAAGTGATTCAATATCGCATCGAAAACGAGTACGGTGCAGAATCTAAGTTTGAGACCTGTAGTTTTCGATTGGCTCGCTGGGTTTTTCCGAAGGATTCTGGAGAGGTCAAAAAATATGAAGCCGCACTTAAGGAGCTCGGCTCAAGTTATGACACGGTTTTAGCGAAGGACAACGAGGGGCGCTACGCTATTTTAGTAAGTTCCGAGTACGCTTTGAACAAGGCCAAAGAGCGTTACCCCGATCTTCGGTTTGCCGATACCTCAGAAATTGTAAGCCGAGAAGAAGCCGCCTAATTCTCATGACACTCAAATCCTCGTCATGATAGATTTTTTCTAGCTGTTTCGTTGGGGGGTCGGATAGTCCGGTTGCCAAATGGATCGCTGAAAGGAAGAATTTATGTCAGCTCGCGTCGAGGCCGTTCGCACGGCTATTTCAAGAGAAACACGAAAGATTAACCGCCCCAAGGATTCTCTCGGCAATGCTTTGCCAGTGAGTGAGTTCTTTGGGTCGATGACTTTTGGTCTAGATGATATGAAGGAGAAACTCTCCAAATCATCTTTTGATTCCCTCATGGGAATGGTCAATAAGGGCCAGCAGATTTCCAAAGATGTTGGGGATGAAATTGCTGCCGTTGTGAAAGATTGGGCCACAAACTTAGGGGTCACCCACTTTTGTCACTGGTTTCAACCGATGACAGGATTGACGGCTGAAAAGCACGATGCCTTTATTCAAAGCCAACCCTCAGAATTTGGTCAGCCCCACGTAATTGAAAGAATCTCAGGCGGCGCCTTTTTGCAGTCAGAGCCAGACGCTTCATCGTTTCCGAGTGGAGGAATGCGAAATACTTTTGAAGCTCGCGGTTATACGGCCTGGGATCCAAAGAGTCCGCTCTTTGTAATGTCTCATACTAATGGGCGCATCCTATGCGTGCCTTCGGCTTATATCGGCTATTACGGCCAGGCACTAGATAATAAGACGCCATTGCTTCGGTCAACGGATGCTCTATCTGTTGCGGCGACAAAGTTTCTAAAAATTATTGGAGATGTCGACGTTAAGTCTGTGGTGACGACTGTTGGAGCTGAGCAAGAATATTTTTTGATTGATAGAGCGATGTATGCACTTCGTCCTGATTTGCTCATGACAGGTCGAAGTCTTTTGGGTCGAGTTCCAACGCGAAATCAGCAGTTTGAAGATCATTACTTCGGGAGTATTCCGTCTCGGATTTTAGCCTTTATGCAAGAGGTGGAGCAGGAGATGTATCGTTTGGGAGTGCCTCTTAAGACCCGTCACAATGAAGTAGCTCCAGCGCAATATGAAATTGCTCCAATCTTTGAAGATGCCAATTTGGCGAGCGATCACAATGCTTTGTTGATGGACGTCCTTCGCCGAATTGCTAATCGACATAATTTAGTTTGTTTGCTTCATGAAAAACCGTTTGCGGGAATCAATGGTAGCGGTAAGCACAACAATTGGTCGATTGCTACGAATGCTGGGGCCAATCTTTTGGATCCAGGTAAGACACCTCACCAAAACTTACGATTCCTGGCGGTTCTGGCAACAGTGTTGAAAGCGGTACATGATCATTCTGATATTTTACGTGCAGGAATTGCTTCGGCGGGCAATGATCATCGGCTAGGCGCAAACGAAGCGCCTCCAGCGATTATCAGTGTATTTTTGGGCCATACGCTGGATAAGATTTGTAACCGCTTAGAAAAAGGTGAGATTATCGAAAATTCTCCAGAGGAAACGGTTATCAACCTTGGTGTAGGAAGTTTGCCAACCGTTGCCAAAGATAATACGGATCGAAATCGAACATCTCCTTTTGCGTTTACCGGAAATAAGTTTGAGTTTCGGGCGGTGGGTGGATCAGCAAGTATTGCTGTACCCATTACGCTTTTGAATGCCGCGGCGACTCAGGCTTTTGCCGAAATGTCAGAGCGTCTTGAAAAGAAGCTTTCGAGTGGAACAGCTCGAGATGAGGCTGTGCTTTCGTTGATTTCGGAAGTCCTTAAGGAAACGAAAAATATTCGCTTTGAAGGCAATAACTATTCTGCTGAATGGGTGAGTGAGGCCAAAAAAAGAGGTCTTTCTAATTTTCGTACGACACCCGAAGCTCTAGATGTTTTGGGAAGTTCGGAGCGAACGAAGTTTATCGTAGATCACAAGATATTGACGGCTGAAGAGCTTAAATCCAGACACAATGTGGCTGTCGAGCGATACATCAAACAAATCGAGCTTGAGGTTCAAACGATGTTGGAGCTGGTGGATACCTATGTTCTGTCGGCTGTTGAAAAGGAATTGAGTGGGCGAGCAAGTCTACTGGATCGCTTGAATGAAGCGAAGGCGACAAAGGCTGGTGAGCTTGCCAAGAAGCGATTGGCTTCTTTCGAGGCGGGATATGTAAGCTTGATTGAAACAAGAAACGAGCTACAGGCTCAGTTTGAAAAGCTTTCCGTCGAACACAATGAGGCAAAAAGGGCTCACTCGTATGCCGATCGATTGATGCCGCTGATGGATCGTTGTCGGACGGCCGCTGATGCTCTCGAATTTGAAGTGGGCGATGAATATTGGATGCTTCCTAAATATCGTGAGATGCTCTTTTTGAGATAATGTCAGAGTCAAAAACACAAAAACTAATGGAGGTCTCGACCAAGCCAGCTTCTGGCTTTCGGGACTTCCTTGGCCTTGAGGCCAAAAAGCGATCCGAACTTATTTCTACGATTGAAAGGACTTATGAGAGTTTTGGCTTTGAGAAGATCGAGACACCGAGTTTAGAAAACATCGAAGTACTTTTAGGAAGTGGCGGTCAGGATAATGAAAAACTTATTTTCAAAATTCTAAAGCGAGGTGAAAAATTACTCGAGATTCTAGAAAAAGGGGAGAACCAGGAAACGGATCTTGCCGATCTAGGGCTGCGCTTTGATTTGACGGTTCCCTTATGCCGTCTCGTTGCTGAGTATCGCGATAAGATTGCTTTGCCGTGGAAAACTTTCCACATTGCACCGGTTTGGCGGGCGGAGCGGGCTCAGCGGGGGCGTTATCGTGAATTTCTCCAGTGTGATGTCGATATTGTAGGTGCTGGGGGGATTGGGGCCGAACTTGAAGTTATTCAAGCGGTTGTTAAGGCGTTCGCAAATCTGGGAGTAAATGAGATCGAACTGCACCTTAATCATCGGGGAATTATTGAAGCCTTGGCAGACAAATTTGGTTTTGGAGAGAAGAAGCAAGCGTTTGCGATTCTATTGGACAAACGAGATAAGCTTTCCGCGGAGAAATTCGAAAGCGCCTTGAACGATCTGAGCGGAGCGAAAGCTCCCACGGAGCTTTTGGAGATCTTGGGCGGTAAGTCTAAGGCTAGTGATTTTGAAAAATTAGCCCCCGAGGCTTACAAACAAATATTCGAAATCGAAGAGGCTCTGTCTCGGCTTTCCTTAGGCTTGAAGGATGTAAAATTTAATCCCTCCCTTGTAAGAGGCATGGGTTACTATACGGGCATGGTTTTTGAGGTGATGCATGCGTCTGAGGGCCTGGCTCTTGGTGGCGGTGGTCGCTATGACAAACTTATAGGAAGATTTTCGAAGCGGGATATTCCCGCCGTAGGTTTTAGTTTGGGTTTTGAGCGCTTACTTTTGTTATTAGAAAAAACAAAGGAAGCCTCGTCAGGGCTTCGGCGGATTTTCATTCCCGTCTTTGATGAAAAGCTGCGGGTTGCCGTTCTGAAGTTGGCCGCTGAGTTGCGTGATCACGGGATCGAATGCGATGTTTATCCAGACGCAGATAAATTGAAATCTCAGTTAAAATTTGCTTCTCAAAAAAATTATCGATGGGTCTTGATGGCTGGAGAAGATGAAATTCAATCACGAGAGTTCAAAATTAAAGATTTCTCTACAGGCGAAGAAGAGTCTGTTGCTCAAGGTCATCTGCCCAATCACTTTAAGCGTTTGTTTAGTCTAGTGTAGATGTTTGGGATTTTAAACCCGTTTCGATAGAAGAAATCGCAAAAATTATTAATGAGGCCGCTTAAATTACACCAAAACAATTCCTTAACTTATCGAAATTTCATCAATATCGCATATTGCGATATGAAATATGAGATAATGTGATATACTCAAGTCATGCAAAGTCGCTCAGGTATTAAACCTCAAGATGTTCTGCTTCTATTGAAGCTGGCGAGCTCGCGGGATGCTCACAAGTTAAATCAACTTCAACTCTCCCGACAGCTTCATATGAGCCAGTCGGAAGTAAGTGTCGGGCTTAAGCGGGCGGCTGAAGCAAAGCTTTTAATTCCTGAATCCAATAAAGTGATGAAATTAAATTTTACTGACTTTCTCATCTATGGACTCCCCTTTGTTTTTCCCGCAAAGCCAGGACCAATTGATAGAGGAATACCAACCTCTCATTCAGCCCCGCCTCTTAATAAAAAAATTGTTTCTGGCAATAACGACAAATACGTGTGGCCCGATGCCGATGGAAAAATAACCGGCCAAACGATTCAGCCCATCTATTCTTCCGCACCAGAAGCGGCCAAAGAAGATCCAAAGCTCTATGAACTTTTGGCGATGGTCGACGCTCTACGGGTGGGCCGAGCACGAGAAAAAACAATAGCCCGTGAAGAAATCAAGAAAAGACTATTCGCATGAGCAATCCTGATAGCGTTCAAGATCTTATTCGCGTTTCAACTAAGCTAAAAAAATTAGGAATTGAGCATGCGTTTGTTGGAGGATCAACAATTGCTGTCTATCTATCCAGCGTGGGAATTAGTGAAAGTCGTCCGACGGACGATATCGACTGTGTTGTGAATGTTGGAACTCTGCCCGAATATTACAAACTAGAAGACAAACTACGCAGAGCCGGATTTAAAAATGAGCTTAAAGGTCCCCGCTGTCGTTGGAATTATCAAGGAATCGTCGTAGACATTATGCCTGCCGACGAAAGAATTTCTGGCATGCCAAGCAAATGGTTTACAGAGGGTTTTCAAACTTTAAGTTTTCGAAAGCTCAGTGGCGGAACGGAAATCCCAGTTTTCTCTGTAGCCTACCTGCTTGCCACGAAGTTTGAGGCATACAATGATCGAGGAAAGAAAGATTTACGCTTTAGTACAGACATCGAAGACATCCCCCTTCTTTTAGATGGATATCCAGATGCTTTTGATGAAATCCAAAAATCAGATTCCATCGTAAAAGATTTTCTTATTAAACAGTTCAGATCTCTATTGAAGCAAAGCGAGTTTGAAGAAGTCGTTCATGGACAAATGTCTGGGTCGGAGAAAAGGAAAAAAGCTGATCGCGTATTGGAGAAAATCAGATCTCTATAATGTTAAAGTTCTACTGGGCAAGTATGACATCGCCTACTTAATCATTTGATTTGTTATTGGAATTGCGCCTTACTACCGTCGAAGGATTCTGAGATTTTTTAAGAGGGTCGTCCCGTAACTTTGTGGCCGCTCTTCTGTCGCGTGCCAACTGCTATCCTCCGCCTCAGACGAATTCGGCGTCGTATTAGAATTTTTCTCGTCATCAAACATCTAATAAAAAATCAGGTCGCAGGCTCTGGTTTCTCGCTGACTCGAGCGCGCTTGCCTCCCAACTCGTCCATCGCTTTTACTCTCCCCGGGACTAAAAATTATCAGCCTTAGCACCAATTGTGGCTCTGAAATACTTGCGGAGCGATAAACCCGCTCAATACGGTGCAGATCGGCTTATTGAGCGGGTTTGCTGCTATTTAGACTCATGAGAACATAAAGACGTGGGTGAGGTTCGGCGACTATTAATTTGGTTTGTTTATCTTGCGCTAAGCTGCTTTGCTTGGACCAATTTTCTTGAGGCCAAACCGCGGTTGCATGCTGATAGATACTCGAGGTTAGCTGAGGCCTGGGCGCCCATTTTCTTTAAGGCTTACGCGCCAGAGTTTAATAAGAATACAGATTCCTTTAATCCTGTCGATCACCCGGTCAGCCTTTTTTTTGATGGAAATGAAGATTTGCGAGATAACTCTGCAAACATCTTCAGATTGAGCGAGCTTCAGATCAAGAGTGCCCTTACACATATCCCTATTTATTATTCCGTAATTGAAACCGAATCTCATTTTTATATTAATTATTTCATCTACCATGCTCTCGATATGAATCTTCAGTCTCATGCACATGATACAGAGAACGTATGGACCATCATAAAGAAAAACCCAAAGGCAGTTTTTGGAGAACTAGTCGGTCATATTACAAACGCGCATGGCCACCCCATGATTTACTTAAAGGACTCGGCAAAACAATCTTTGTGGAGAGCCAAGGTTACCGGACAATGGTCGACTCAGTTTTTATTTTCGATGGATCGCGGGGCTGAGCTTCATCATTTGGACTCGCCTATAGAGTATTTTGAGGAAGGCCAAGTTCAACGCCTTATAGGCTTTGTGGCTTCGCGCACTCATGCCATTTATAAATTTCGTTCGGAGGCGTGGCTGCGAGGTGCGAGTTACGGTGCGGTTTATTATCCAAAGAACTGTCAGGCTTGTTCGAGTGATTTGAAGTGGACGTTTCCGTCGACCAAGGCTTTTGGCTACGAAATGGTGAGCTGGGATAACTTGATGCGGTCTAGGAATTCGAATGAGCAGATTTTTTATCACACCGCGGAAAGTGCGGAAGTTAAAAGTGCGGCCGCCTTGCCTGAATTTTTAGTTCCAGGCTTTGACGAGGAATTGCCTAAAGTTAATCTGTTTTATCAGGCCGGTTTCAAAACCCCTTATCGATTGAATGACCCAGCGAACGTGCACAGATGGTTCGAGTCGTCTGAAGAGTCAGCATCCGTTAGCAAACGTTATCTTTACAATCCTTATCGCCGAAGGAGCCTGGCCTCGAAAAGTATTTGGTCGACCTGGTGACCGACCTATTTTTTTAACTGAGCGCCGACTTTTTCTTTTAGCTGCATATAACGAGGGTTGCTAGGTTCTGTACCGAGAGCGATTTGAATATTCATCATCGCTGTTCGGAGATCACCGCCTTGAAATGCTTTTTCGGCTAACTTAAAAAATTTTTCGCCTGGGCTTCCGGCGGCCCATTCCGGTCTTTTCTTGATGGACGTAATAGCGTCTTCATCTGAATTTTCTTCATCAAAGCGATCTATGCCCTTCAATTTATTATCATAGTCAATTCGACGTTTTCGATCTGAGAGAATGCGATAGGCCTCAACAACTTTGGCGTAGATTTCTTTGGCGAACTGTTGCGTTTGCGTATCACTTTCTCCGAAGTACCGATCTGGATGAAACTGCAGGGCCTCACGATGATAGGCATCCTGAATATCATCTTCGGATGCCAAGGGAGTCAGCTTAAGAATCTGATAGTAATTTAAAGTCTGCATCACTTTAGCGATGGTTTGTAATTGAACTCGGTCTAACAACTTATCTTATCTCCGGCCTTTGGCGTCAGGCTACTACGGGGGCAACGGGTGCCATATTTTTTAGCTTAGAATTATATATAAACACTTTTCCAACAAGCTTGTCGTCGGGAAAATCTGGCGAAACCCAGAAGCCGATACCGCCCACTTTCGAATCGCCGCTGTAAGCTCGAATGGAGCTGCCATCTGTCAGGTTGAACTCGTGCAAGCTCATTCCGTTTCGTTCTAATTTTGTATCTGAGGATTTTTCAGTTAAACTTCGGATATATCGGGGAATATTATTGAAGTCATTAATCATACAGATCCACCCAATTTCACGCTGGGGGATTTGGCGCTCACGCTCTCCTTTTGTGTCCGGCAAGAGTGTGATTTCTAAATCTTCAGGGTTAAAGTTAACACTATAGCCCTCAACATAATCCGAATTCGTAGGCGAGCTTCCACATCTATACACAAGAACTTTTGTAGCATCCTTCATTGGATCCTTCAGTCGAACTTCCTGAAAGTCTTTGGTCTTTTCCGCGGATTCAGCAACGCCTTCAGCTCCTATTGCGGCAGAAAGTCGGACCTCAACGTTTTGGCTTAGGCCCGTTTCTTTTTCGAGGGCACTGACTTGCACAATTCCATCTGTGTTAATCGAAAAACTTACATCGATCGCAGCCTCCCCAGCTTTTTTCTTTGGGAAACCCGTCAGACGAAACTCGCCCAAGAGATTAGATTCTTCAACCCGACGGTTTTTGCCCTGGTAGATTCGAATATCAACCTTATCTTGATTGTCGCTGGTCGTTGTGAATATTTTTGAAGCTTGCACAGGAATGGGGCTGTTTTTGTCGATGAGAGTTTCGACATAACCATCAACGGTCGCCACACCTAAATCCAAAGGCGTGACATCCAAAAGCAGGGCTTTTTTATCGCTGGCTTCCCCGACTAAGCTTGAGGCTTGAATCGAAGCGCCAATGGCCACGACTTCGTCGGGATTCAAATCACTGAGAGGCTCCTTGCCAAAGTAATCTCTAACGGCTTCTTGAATGAGGGGCATCTTCGTGGGACCGCCGACAAGAATGACAGCATCAAGATCTGATGTTTGGAGTCCTGCCGCTCGCATGGCCTCGTCACAGACGGTGAAAGTTCTCTGAATAAGATCCTTTGCCCTCTCTTTAAGTTGCTCCCGAGAAAGGTTAAAGTGCAGATCTACTGTTTTTCCGTCTTTTTGAACGATGCCCGGGATATATAGGTCTGTGCGTTCGGCATAACTTAGGCGCCGCTTTGTTTTTTCGGCATTGATTCGCAGCAGAGGGAGTGCTTGGGGAATACTGCGGAGGTCAATTCCCGTTTTTGTTCGAAAATCTTCTGCAATAATATCGATAATTCTGTCATCAAAATCATCGCCACCCAAAAAAGTATCGCCAGCAGTCGCGATAACCTCAAAAACTTTGTCTTTAAGTTTTAGGATCGAGATATCAAAGGTTCCGCCACCGAGATCATAAACGGCAACCGTTTCATTCAAGGCCTTGCCAAAGCCATAAGCAAGGGCTGCGGCCGTCGGCTCGTTAATAATTCGAAGGCTCTCGAGGCCAGCGATTTGGCAGGCCTCTTTGGTTGTTTGTCTTTGGCTGTCATTAAAATACGCGGGTACGGTTACGACACATTGAGTGATCTCTTGCTTAAGAGCTTTTTTGGCCACGTCTTTTACGTGTCGAATAATGAAGGCCGCAATTTGTTGAGGACTGTAAGTCTGTTCGTCAATTTTCACGGCGACGTTCTGTCCTTCGGACTCGACCAATTCATAAGGAAGTAAAACTTGAGATTTTTTGATCTCGGCAGAATAAATCTTGCGTCCAATAAGTCGCTTGATTGAATGGACGGTTCGACTTGGATTTTTTAGGCCTTGTGTTCGCGCGTCCGCACCCACAAGGATCTGATCATTTTTTCCAAAGCTAACAATGGATGCCGTAAGACGATTGCCGCTTTCGTCCGGAATTACTTGGTTTTTACCGTCAATGAAGGCGGCTACTGCTGAGTTACTTGTGCCAAAATCTATGCCCACTACCGTCATAAAGCCTAGTCTACCAAAAATGTTGGAGGATGCTTAACAGCGAATCCAATATATGCTTAAAGCGCTTAAATGATGCCTTCTCAATCCACATCTTCATCCACCTTGGTGGAGCTTGGCCCATGGCTTGAGGCTAAGGCTGATTTAGCCAGGCGAGAGGGAAAGTACGATCAAGCCATCGAATTTTGGCGCAAAATATTGCGTCATCGATCACATACCTCCAAGGATGAACCTGAGGTCCTAGGTCGGATCCACTTTGAATTAGGTCGACTTCAGTTGAATCGGCAAGATCGGCTCAAAGCGTTATTTCATTTGCGTCAAAGTATCATTATTTCCCCTCGAAATGCCGAAAGTCTCGAATTATTGGCACGCTGTTTTTTGATGGGAAACTACTACCGTAGCGCAAAACATTATTACTTACGAGCCTTGGCGATTCAACCCGAGCGCTCTCAAACCTGGCGACAGCTTTCATATTGTTATTTGAAACTAGGAAAATTTAATGAAGCCCTCGAGGCGAGCCTCCGATCGATTCGCTTCAATCGAAAATCTGAGGATAATCTTTTTGTTTATTTCTGTGTTTTATTGGAACTGTCGGACTGGGATAAGATTTCGTCTTTACTTAAGTACTGGCGAACTTGGCGGCCGAACTCTCAGTTTCTAATTTTGGCCGATAAGCAATATAACCGCCGCAAGAAACTTTGTCTTAGGTTTGCGGTCTGGGCTAGTTTTCGAACGCATTTGATTAAGTCGAAAACGAAGCTTGGATCTCTTGATAAACTTCGGCGAGCGCGAGATCTTTGGAGAGATTTTTGTCGCCAAGAAACTCGAATGAATTCAAAGCGATTTAATATGCGACTGGTGAGAATTTGGACGGGAGCATTGGACTATGCTTCGCAATCTTCTGAAATGAATAATGAGGATCTTGCTATCGTCGCGACAAATTTAAATGTTGAATCTCATGAGATTCAAGCCGCCGCAAAACTGTTGTTGGAAGTAAGGGAGCCCCGTGAAAATAGATCCACTCAAAATTGAAGAAGCAGCCAAGAAGGCCGAAGGCAAGATTCGTCGTACACCTCTTTTACGATCGGAAGCCTTTGAGAAGTATCTTGGTCTTAAGCATCCGATATTTTTTAAGCCAGAAAATTTGCAGTATACAGGATCCTTTAAAGTTAGAGGCTCGCTGAATAAGATTTTATCTATTCTTCCATCTGCCAAATCCAAGGGGGTCATAACAGCTTCTGCGGGTAACCACGCTCAAGGTGTGGCCTATCACTCTTTTCATTTTGGAATTAAGGCGACGATCGTCATGCCGGAGCGAACACCTATTGTGAAACAACGAGCGACAAGAGCATGGGGAGCTGATGTGGTGCTGAAGGGTGAGAGTTATCAAGAAGCTTTCAATTATGCCCTTGAGCTTCAGAAGAAATCTTCAGCTGAATTTGTGCATGCGTTTGAAGATCAATTGGTGATTGAAGGGCAGGGGACTCTTGGCTTTGAGGTTTTTCAGGACTGCCCCGAAATTGAATCCTTTGTTTGTCCCATTGGAGGCGGCGGCCTGTTGGCTGGTTCGGCTTCATATCTGAAATCCAAAAACTCCAAAGTCAAAATAGTAGCCGTACAAGCGGAAGGATGTTCGACCTTTTTGCCATCTCTCAAGGAAGGCAAACCCGTTACTTTAGAAAAGGTAGATACTATTGCTGAGGGAATGTCCGCCAAACGAATGGGAGATTTAACTTTTGATATCTGTCGAGAGATGGTCGACGAAACTGTTATCGTCAATGATTCCGAAATTTCGCAAGGTTTGCTTTGGGTTTTGGAAAATGAGCGCTTATTTGTCGAAGGCTGCGCGGGGGCTACGATCGCGGCCGTTATTAAGAAACCAGATGTCGTGACGGGACCGACCGTCGTTGTTTTGAGTGGCGGCAACTTGGATGTTAATTTGTTGGCCCGAATTATTGAGCGAGGTCTCGTTAAAGATGGCCGTCGAGTTCGTCTTGAAGCGACCTTGGCAGATGTGCCTGGCTCTCTTGAGCGCTTTATCCATGTATTGGCAGAAGAGAAGGCAAGTATTCTCGAAATCGATCATGAAAGAGTTTTTAGTCAAGCCAGCCTTCGTGAGGTGAGCACACATGTTCAGTTGGAGACCGAAGGTCCCGAGCACGTCGATCGGATCAAGACCCGATTGACCAAGGGTCCTTGGCCTATTCGCTTTATGTAAAAGCCTTCTTTTGGCCTGCGCGGAGCATCAATTCTTGGGCTCTGCAAAATTCTGGCATTTTTTGCTATAATTAATTCAAGGGTTTACTTGGAGGTGGTGGCATTTGGATTCGATGTCCTCTGACATAGGAAAATCAATTATTGCAGGTAATTTGGTAGAGTTTTTTGATAGTCTTCTTTACGAGGCTGTTTCCAAAAAGCAAAAAAGCTGCTCTCCCTTTGCCTTAAATTATGTTTCAAGTGTTTTGGCTAATTTTCACGAAGCCGATAAATTTTTTGTTTCGCGCGATTCTAAGCTTCCCATTTTGTCGGATCTTTTAACCGAAGCCGCTGATGCCGATGTGTATCGTCGTATTTCGATCCTAAGACAGATGGGAGATACCTCTCTTATGGTGAGTGGCTATTTCTCCGAAGCCCTTCAAAGACGATTGGTTGACTTAAGCTATTATCATCAGATGGGGGAAACCGCGTATTCGCAATTGAGCGGTCTGTCTGAAGCTAACAATGTTTTTGATGAACTGAGTGAGGAGTTTGTTGAATTTTCTGGCTTGGTCAGCGAAGTGTTTGCCAATTTGAGATTGGAAGGAATGTCTGCCATGGATATTCTAAATCACTATACATCTAAAGACTCCGTAGCGGCTCTCAAGCGCCTTAAAGCTTTAGGTATCATTCCACTTCAGCTAAATAAAGACGTCGCCAGTGAGGATAGCTAAGCTTTATGGCCGAATCCTTTATTGCTGAGATTGACGAGAAGATTAAATCCATTACAGGGTCGATCCATGATCTCCAGCCCATTGACTTTTTAATTCCGACAGAAAATAAAAACGCTTTGGTTGTCAGCGAGGCGGAGTCCTTTGTGGATGTTGCAGTTTGTATTCGAAAAGATTTATTGGAAAGGCTTTCTGGCAAATCCTTTCCGCGTGATTTTGATTTGCAATTGCTTCCGGATATTTCGGTAGTTGTGGAGGAGCTCAGTCATTTTAATCGCTACTGCGATCATGCGATGAGGAATCAGCCTTTGTCAGCTCTTGAGTTAGAACTTCAAGCCGAGGTAGATAAATTTGCCTTTGCCTTGGAATGTCTTCATGAGCGGAATGAAAATCATCTTCGGGAACAAATATTTTCGGTTTTGTTTGACGAATGCAAACTAGGCGATTGGGTCACAGACGAAGAAGTCGAGCGTTATCAGAAAGCTCATGAAGTCGCGCGAGCATTCTGCAGAAGCATTTTAGATCAATCGAAGGCTGGTTCTACGGAGCGACAGCTTTTTCAGGATTTTTTCTCGTCGACTTATGAAGAACGCATTTCGATTCGAAGTAAGTAATATCCGTCCAATTTAATCATTTAATTTTTTGCTGTTGAGTTTATGAAATTGAAGCAGATCAATTTCTATGCTAGCAGGACAGAAAACATAAACTTACAAGGAGAATAAATTATGAAGCTAGTTTTGATGACAGTATTGGGCGTTATTTTTTCAGGGGCTACTTATGCGGCAGGCGCAAAGTGTGGAACGCTTATGGAAATTCAAACTGAAGAAGCAAACTCCAAAGTGACTATTTCCCTTTCCGTTGCTGGAGAAAGCCTTGGATACGTTTTATCGACCGAAAAGCCATCGGATATTGCAGTGGCTTTGGCCGCGGGAACTGCCAAGAAGCAAGTGTGTTTTCACGATGTAACTGAAAACGGATCTTATGCAGAGCCAGCGAAGTTTTCAGCTATTTCGTACAACTTTGTTCAGTAGTTGCGGGGTGCTGATGTGACCGTCTGAATGGCGGTCGCGTTTGGGCTAGTGATTGCGAAGCCCGCCCAGGCTGAGTTTGTACTTTTTAGGGGGGAGGAGTCGCATTTCCCTATGAGTCCGCCTTACTAGCATTGGAATATGAGGGCCAGCTTCTCGTGAGCCCGATTATTCGAGACCGAATGGACACTCCCCGTGGTTCCATCCATACCCATGATTTGTTTTTAAGCTTTTGAAAGCGGTAAGAGATTTAGTTGGATATTCCGAACAAAAAAACACAAAGTCTGCAACACCATTGCGGGTTATTCTTATTCACACTCATCCGGGTCGGAATGCTGTTCTCAATAGTACAGATACGATAGGAGGAATCCTTCTCGAAGGAATCGCAAAAGAGCAATGGCCTGGCGCAAGCGTTGAGATATTGAGTTTTGTCTTACCCATCGGCAATTGGATCGACGACAAAATCGTGTTTCAGGACAGTCTTTTAGATTGAAATCCCACAATCGAAGAGCCTCTTTTTCGACTAGCTTGACAGACTTTCGCCATAATCTTGACACTTTTCGATCTGACGCGACACGCATTCAATGTTTTTTGAAGCAGAAGTTGGTCCCTGATTTGCATTGCCTTACAGCGAAGGAGTTTCGGCTATGAAACATAAAGATATCGCGGATGAGATACTTGAGCTTTCGGATCGAGAGTTTTTGGGCGGAAATAACTTTTTGGTTAGTGCCGTCATGATCCTTCGACGCCAAAAGAAGGAGCTTGCGGACGAAAATTTTAGATTGAAGGCCCAACTGGATCACCTTCAAAATCATAATGCAGCGCTCGTTAACGTTAGTGCCGATAGATTGCTCGGAAAAATGAATTAACCCCTAAACTAACTAACTTCAACTTTCATTTGTTCAAGAATATCGGAAGCCTTGGCTTCGAGAACTTTCATTTCTTTGAGCCAAGTCTTAAATTTGGAAAGATGGAGATTTTTGGCGAAGGCTTCTTGGGCGTGTCGCGATTTTAATTCCCATTCCATGCTAGTCTGAAAATCAAAGTTCTTTGATTCAAAATGTCGGATCGATTCCTCGATGGCTTTTGCGGCCTGATCAAGATTTCCACAGAGAAGGAGGTGATCATAGCCAAGCTCGAGCCCATGGATCCAGGGTTGGCGATCGGATACCGCTTTCATGGTGGCCAAGTCATCCGTTAGCCATCTAAGATGCTGAGGCATTTCTTTTCGGAATTCCTCAAGATACAACTTGTCCAAGGAAAAAATTCTTTCGGGTTCTTCCGGAAAGGCAATATGGGCGGTCATGATACAAGAGGCCGTTCCGGCCGTTTCCTTAAAAATTCGAGTATCGGTATGCTTAATTTCTTCTTTTGTTTTTTGTAAAATGGCAATGCCGTCGTGAGAATCGATACCGCTTGAGCCGTGCCCTGGAAAATGTTTGAGAGTCGTATGAATGCCTTCAGATTCGAAAGCTTCACAAAAAATCTTGGTAAGATGAATGACCCGATCGAGTCGATCACTAAAACTACGATCGCCAATGACCATATCATTGGAGTTTTCTGTTCTCAAATCGCATACGGGTGCAAAGTTAAGAGAAATATTGGACACTCTAAATTGCTGAGCTGCCAATCGGTAGAACTCAAAAATTAAATCCGTACGATCATAGTCCTCTAAAACTTCGCCAATTTTCTTGGCCGAAGGAATTCGAACAAAAGGCGAACGAAGGCGTTGAACGCGTCCTCCTTCCTGGTCCACCGAAAAAAATTTAATCTGCTCTTCAAGAGATCTAATGAATTCAAAAAATATCTCAGCACCGGTGTCGGCGTCTTTCCAAATATTCTCGGGAGATTCAAAGGGCGCATTAAAGAGTGCAAGGCCTGGCACAGGGTATTGTTTTAAAAAAGATTTTACAAGATCGGGCTTTCGCAAATCTCTAACCCCCACCACAAAGAACGACGGAAGGAGTTCCTTAATTTTCATTCTTTGCACTCCATGGAGCTATTTTTAATAGCAACAACATTCCTGGTATGGCAATGAGCGTGCAGAAGGTAAAGAAAAACGACCAACCAAAAGTTTTGGCAACCCAACCAGTTGGAGCCGCGGCAAACGTTCTTGGTACTGACATAAGTGAGCTGAGGAGAGCATACTGGGTCGCCGTAAATTTTCTATTTGTAAGACTCATCATGTAGGCAATGAAGGCCGATCCGCCCATACCGCCGGTGATGGATTCAAAGCCGATCACGCTTCCTAATGCATAAAGATCAAGACCCATTAGACTTGAAAATGTTTTAAAATTGGCGAGCAAAACAAAACCAAATGTGGAGATAGCCTGAAAAAATCCAAAAACCCAAAGAGATCGATTAATACCCCACTTCAAAACCAAGCCTCCTCCAATGAGGCCGCCGACTAGATAACCCGTCAGTCCTACAGTTTTTCCAATCAGTCCTATTTCTGTCTTGGTAAAACCAATATCGAGATAAAATGGGATCGTGATTTCTGAGGCCATCGTATCCCCGATTTTATAGAGCAAAATAAAAGCCAAGACAAAGAACAGGCCCAAATCCATTCGCTTAAAAAAATCCGTGAAGGGTTCAATGGCAGCGGCTCGCAGAGTGCGTGGAGGTTCCGTGACTTCAGGCTCGGGTGAAAATAAGGTTGTAAGGATACCCACCAAAGATATGCAGGCCATGAGCTTGTAAACATCTGACCATGCCAGATGGTCAGCAAGAATGAGCGCCAGCGCGCCCCCGACGAATTGAAAAGCGAGTCGGTAGGCGGCGATATAGAGCCCTGATCCCATGCCGAGTTCGTTGTCGGCCAGGGTTTCGCGCCGGTAGGCATCGACAACGGTATCTTGGCTGGCACTAAAAAATGCAATGCCCAAACATAATAGGGCAACCTGAAAAGTCATGCTTGTCGGATCCATGCTCGATAGCAACCATAGGCCAAGCAGAATAAAACTCTGAGTCACCAGTAACCAGCCGCGGCGCCGACCAAATCCAGGAATTGAAAATCGATCGAGAAGAGGTGCCCACAGAAATTTTAAAGAGTATGGCGTGCCCACCAAGGCGAAAAGCCCTATTACGGTTAAATCGACGCTTTGGTCTTTCATCCAAGCTTTGAGAGTGCCACCCGTAAGGGCAAGGGGGAGACCACAGGAAAATCCCATCATGAACGCGATCAGCATTCTGCCGCTAAAGAGAGATTTGGAAAATCGACCAAACATAAAGCTCTAGCCTATCGGAGCCCATAGGTGTCTAAAAGAACTTTTCTCAATGCTTATTGAAGTGAAGAGATCCATCCCTCAACCATTTGTTTGTCATCGGTTTCGGGTTTTAACTGTAAATAAATTTTGAATGATCGAAGGGCGCGTTCCGATTCCTTCCTTGCCATATAAATCATGCCCATTCGTTTATAAACATCTGCAAAATCAGGATCAAGCTTAAGAGCCTGGCGGTAGGATTCGAGGGCGGCGTCGGTTTCTCCCTTGCTAAATTGAGCATTACCCTGATCATAGGCAGTCTTGGCTTGCTTTTTCTGAGTGGCCGAAATTTTGTTCTGCGCCATTAGTTCTTGAGAGGCTTTTGGAAGTCGAGTGCTTGCCTTCTTAGGCTTGCTTCGTGGCGCTGGAGTTTCCGTTTTGACGACTTCCTCACTTTTATTATTTTGTGGTACTTCAACGATTTTCTTGACGGGAGCAGGTTCTGCGGCCGGAGCTTTCTTGGCAGAGCTTTTGCCTAGCAAGCGATCGATTTCTTGATGAAGTTTAGGAAGTTCAGGAAGGGATTTGGCGAGCATGTCACGATGTCGGTCGTAGAATCTCTCTAGTTTCTTTTTTGTAGATTCATCCAAATACTTGTCAGCCAAGGGCGGACTTTGAAGGCTCATCAGATAAACATAATTATTTGCCCGCTGAAAACCTGGCTGCACCTTCATAAGTTGCGAGGCTTTTTCAAAAGCATCCTCGAGCTTGCCGGTCTTACTCAAATAAACAATCTGAAGCAGACTATATTCGGGATCTTCACGGCCAGATATTGGCCAATTTTCGACCATATCATTCATGGTCGTCTTATCGGCAAACCACATCGCATAAGCCGCAGAGCCATAATAACTAAAAGCCTGATGAGGAAAGTTAATGACAAGACTTGGCGTAAAACTAAGCCCACGATTAACCTGGTCGGTCGCGCCACTTAACAAGCCATTTAAAATTAAGGCTTCCGCTATTAAGGCTCTATTTTCTGGTTTTTCTTGTTCGGCCTTTGGAAGTGCAGCGATTTGAGAAAGAGTTTCTTGGTAAATCTGAGGGTCATCATTGTACCAACCGCTTGGCCGCTGAACCTCAGTCGGCTTTTCCATTGGTTTTTTGGCGACTTCTTCCACAGGTTTTTCAGGCTGCGTAAGATCAAGTTCACTGAGACTTGGCCCAGTAAAATACCAGTAAGCTACGCCACCAAAAATCAAAAGCCCTGCAGCGATTGGAAGAAATTTTTTGAGGATTGATGACCTGGTCCTTGAAGCTTTTTGGATCTCGAACAAGGTAGCGTCGCCAAAGGGTTTGATTTCTTCTTCTACTGAGCTCGATTCATCAGGGCTAATCAGTTCTTTAGGTTCAAGAATTCGGGCCGGATCGCCGATTACTTTTGACTTAACTTTAATCTTGATGGGTGGGGAATCCATCGTGTCTTCATCGAGATTTTCGGGCGGGCTCTCGATGGTGGGAGGCGGAGGCGATTTCTTTGGCTTAGCGCTCGGCCCGTCCGCTTGGGCTTCTGGGACAGGCTTGGATACCATCGTCTTTTGGTCAAAGACCGAGTCAAACTCACTGTCTTCAACGGACTCGACTTCGGCTGTGATCTTGACCGTGCTTTTGGCGGGAGTTGGAGCCGCAAGCTTTGAAGCGACCTCTTCTTTTTGTTTCATTTTATCGAGAAGATCATCTCGCCGAATAAAGAGTTCGGTATGATCCGCGATTTCCTCGGGTTCCTGGCCTTTTTGATAAACCAAAAATGTATGACTGCATCGAGGACAACGAACCTTTGTCCCGGAGGCCTTGATCTTTGAATCAGCCAATTGATATTTAGCCGAGCAACTCGGACAAGACAAAATCATAAGCGAAACCTAAAAAATCCCCATACTTATGGTATCACGGGTTATAGCTTTGAGGTTGGGCTTTTTGAGCCAATAAGGATTCTCGACGCTTGGCGGCCAGTTCATATTCTATTCGCTCCGCATCGGATTCAAGTTTGAGCGTAGGGACCGCTTTGGGGCGCCGCTGCTCGTCAATGGCGACAAAGGTAAGGTAAGCATCGGCGCATTTGCGGGGCGTTCTATCCTTCAGGTTTTGCGCTGTCACATCGACATGAATCATCATGGATGTCCGTCCGGTATAAATAACTTTGGCTTTCAGGCTGACCGTATCACCCACTAGAGCTGGAGAAAGAAAGTTCAAGGCGTCAATGCTAGCCGTGACGCAAATACTGGAACTATGTCGTTGGGCACAAATCGCTGCGGTTATGTCGATCCAGCTTATTATAGTTCCTCCAAATGCCGTGCCCAAAGCATTAGCATGAGAAGGAAGGACCAAATTAACATTTTCTGTAACAGATTCTCGCGATGATTTTTCAGTCTTTATCATCAAATAAATCCTCCGTCCAATAGCTTGTCGTAATTGTAACGTCTCCCAAGAGCTTTGTCTGACACGAAATGCGTTCATTTTTCTGGAGTGAATTTCTCTCCGCTAAGGCCGCCTCTGTATCGTTGGGAGCCGAGAGATTTTTGATGCCCTCCAAAACGGTCAGTTTGCAACTAGCGCAAAGTCCTTTTCCACCGCAGGCATTTCCCACGGGGATATCACGATCAAGCAGCACTCGAAGCAGGTTTGACTTTCGAGGAGCTTCTATCAGGGGACCATTGGGCTCTAACTTTAGTTTGGGCATACTACGAATTATGAGCCTATTACAGAATCAGAAATAGCGCACCCACTTGCTGCGGGGCGGACTGCCGCATTGGGCGTGCTTGATTTATACTAAAAGGAAGTTTGACGGAATACTGGAATTCCCTAGTATCAGGAGCCTCTATGAGACGATCTTCTTCAGATGGAACGAATAAGAAAAAGAATCTCTACGCCGGTGTATGCAGTAAGTGTGGAGAGATCTACGAGGCCTCTACGGCTGTCGATGACTTGGAAGGCTTAACATTTAATTGTAAGAAAATGCTTTGTTCGGGTCGAGTGCAGCTTTGCGCAAAACATAAGTATAAAAATGAAAAATCCCTGGCGCCTGTTTCGAGTTTAGAAGATGCGGGTTTAGAAGATGCGGGTTTAGAAGAGTTAGGGCCTCGTCGTTACTGTTGATCCAGCTTGTGCGAGGTGCCAGTTAATTTCTACAACTTCACTGCTCTTTGTTAGATCGATAGATTTGCTTTCTGGATTTCGTCCTAAGCCTGGGTGCCATAACATTAATTGGTATTGGCCTTGAGGAACTTTAGATATTTTGGCAATTCCTCGCTCATCGCTTTTAGCAACGAAAGAATGCTGCTTCACAACGACAAAAGACTGAATCCATGGATGGAGCTCATCTCTGAGGCTAACGATTTCCGCCTTATCTAATGAAAACAAAACTTCGGCCAAATTGGGGGGGATTATCCAATTACGAAGTCGATTAAGATTTGCCTCTAGATGGATATCAAAACTTAAGGGGTCTTCCGTTCGAAGTCTAATATTTTGGCTAGGAGATACAATCAAAACGCGCGGCTTTAACTGGCAGTGAGAGATCACCAAAGTGGCATCGGTTTTGTCATCGGGTTGCAGGGCGTTCAGATTTTTTCCTTCCAACCAAGCAACCGCATCCTTCAATTCTTTGGCCGAGCCGAGTTCGACAATATTTTGAGTCGTGGTATTGCCACAAGAGGCAGAGTCAATCCTATTGGGCAATACAATGGGATTGAATTCGCCCTCAAATTTGATAATTACTTGTAGATTGGATAGCTCCCCTTGCGCAAACAATTGACTCGTGCGAGTAGTCTGCAAAAGAAAAAGGCAAATACAATTTAAGAGTAGAATACGCATGAATGAAGCAATCTTTAAAATTATACATCAGGATACTGATATCCTCGTCATCCAAAAGCTGGCCTCTTTTCTTTCTCAGAGAGGGGATCAGGGATCGAAAGAGGGGCTAGATGAATTTTTGGCCAGGGTTCTAAAGATGAAAGTCTATCCTGTGCATCGATTGGATCGAGAGGTGCTCGGACTTATGATTTTTGCCCTTAATCCCAAATCTGCGGAGAGCTTGAGTCAGCAGTTTAAGCTTCGGAAAGTTGAAAAACTCTACTGGGCAAGGGTGAAGGGGCGTTTGAAGGAGAAAAACGCACACCTTGTCCACTATCTGAAAAAGAATTTGCGAAAAAATTATGTAACGGTTTTTCCGAGGGAAACCGAGGGGGCAAAGAGGGCGGAACTAACCTATGAAGTCCTCTCAGAATCTGATCATTCTTCCATCCTACAAATTAGATTAGGTACAGGTAGAAGCCATCAAATACGCGCTCAGCTGGCCAAAATCGGGCACCCCATTGTCGGTGATGGTCGCTATGGCGCGCGCCACGAAGATGGTCAAAGCCGAGATGAATCGATTCAACTTCAGTCGATTGTCATAGGAATTAGCCATCCGCAGACTGGGAAATTCTTACGCTGGGAGATCAATCCCTCTCTAGAAATCGAATGATCTTGAAAAAACAATTTGAACGTCTATCGAAAATGGGTCAGACTTTCTTCTTACAGGAGAAATACTCTTGTAAGCGTGCAAAGAATAACCCTTAAAGAAGGAGCGGGACTATGGCTGCTAAGAAGAAAACTAAGAAAAAAGCGAAAGCTAAAGCTAAAAAAACTACTAAGAAAAAAACTGCGAAAAAGAAAACTGCGAAAAAGAAAACCGCAAAGAAAAAAACTGCGAAGAAAAAGACGGCTCGAAAAGCTAATGCAGCTTTCATGAGACCTTTGACTCCATCCTCGGTTTTGGCTGCAATTGTTGGTGCTAAGCCAATTCCTCGAACGGAAGTTACTAAGAAACTTTGGACATACATCAAGAAAAACAAATTGCAAGATGCTATGGAACGACGATTTATCAATGCTGATGCTAAACTAAAGGAAGTATTTGGCGGAAAATCTCGTGTGAACATGTTTGAAATGACAAAACATGTTGCAAAACACCTTTCTTAATTTCTTAGAATACTGAAATGAGATTGTTAAGGGCCCTCAAATTGAGGGCCCTTAATTTTTGAATAAACTAATTATCTACTTAGTGTCGTACCATTCCCCAGCCACCCGGCAAAAATTTTCCTTCCGATTGCATGGCCTGATGGTGAACGTCAAAGCCGGGGAGCATATGTCCATACTTGGAATACATATTTCGAGCCTTGGGATCGTTTTCGATAAGATAATTGATATGCTGCCTAATTTCGTCTGCCTTGATTTTATTGCCCATGCCCTCAAAAGCAACCATTCGGCCCCACCAACCAAAGAGGTGGAAGGGGTATTCGCGGGTGATGCTCTCAAAGAGTCTCTCCGCATGAACGAATTTGCCTTCTCGTAAGTTTACGTTGCCGAGAAAATTCACACGCAGGTTGGCGGTGTAGTGAATTTCGCAAAGCTCTTCGGCGCCGACTTCCTTGGTGTCAAATTGTCGCGCAATCATTGTCGAGATCTCACGATCTTTTCGACTTTTATCAAACTCCTTATCCCACATGACTTCGTCACTTGGCAGAACGTCCATCATCTCAAATTGTTCATACATTTCTGAACCGACCAAGGGTGTTGCAATATTGATGTTGGACCAATCGGCATCGATAGCTTCGATATATTTGATGGTTTCCTCTATCATTTCTTTTGTTTCACCGGGGAATCCAATGATAAAGCCCGTCCGAGTAATAATTCCAATTTCTCTCAAATACGCGATCATTTTTTTGGCTTTGTCTAAGTTCACGCGTTTTTTAACAATATGCTTTTGGACATGTTCTGAACCGGACTCGATGGCAATATTTACCATCTTCATTCCCGCCTGCTTCATCAGGTGAAGAATTTCGTGCGTGCTTGCGTTAACATTGAGAGCATTAGGGAAGATGATTTCAAAGCCTTCCACTTCCTCTTTGAACTTAATAAACTCATTTAGAAGATCTTCAGCCTGAGTTCGGCTGCAAACAAACATATCATCCTCAAAAGCGTAAACATTGACTTTGAATCGTTTATGAATCTCCCGCATTTCTTGCATGACATTGTCGACCGAGCGATAGCGCATGGTTCTGCCGTGTACGGTGTGAGAGGCGCAAAATGTACAGCGGAAGGGGCATCCGCGTGAGGTCATCAAAATTGCCGCACGCTTTTCATACAAAACGTCTTCGTCATATTCAAATCTGCGCATTCGTGTTGCCTGGCGAATATAAGATTCCATATCCAGCAAGTCCCAGTCGGGAAGTGGGATTTTGTCGAGTTCGGCGATATAATCCGTAATCGGCTTAATTCCCGGTTTCGAGATCGTCTCCTTGCTATAGATTCCCTTAATGCTTCCCCGGGCTTCATGAGAGTGGAAGCTGTCAATGAAACTCGTAAAGGCTTCTTCACCTTCGCCTTTACAAACATAATCAACGCTTGAGTCGCTGAGAAGTCGGTCCGCGGCATTGGATGAGTGCATACCTCCAAAAATCGTGACGGCATTGGGCCATTTGCTTTTGAGATGTTTTGCGGCTCGGAGCGCAAAATAGTGGCCCGTCGAAAACATCACGGAAAAGGCGATGATATCGGGTACAAAATCCAAGCAACCATCAGCGACTTTCGTAATATAGTCATCGGCATTTTCATATTTATAGGATTCGCGCATATGAGTTTGGTAATCAATGCAGGCGACTTTTCCCAAGCTGCCATTGGTGTATTTTTTGACGTATGACGAAAGATAGAGGATCCCGAGAGGCAGACCAAATGGGATATCCAAAAGCTTACTTTCTTTAGTAATATATTCTTCTTTGTCGATCCATCGCGCGGGCATGTTTACAAAAGCGACATTTACTGACTTTTTGAACTGTTCCGTTGTCATATCGGTGAGGCCTCCCAAAAATACAGTTTGACCTATTCTTGAGCATTCGGTCCATAGGAGTTGTCGTTTGAGCGGCGCATCACGGGTGACAAGGGTCTCTCGCTTGTTGACTATTTGTCGCTTCAGCTTAAAAATCTGGAGAAATAGATAGAAAGGTTCCTCCATGAAAAAAAGTTCAATTGTACGAGAGAAAAAGATCTCCAAATCTACTGATCAAAATGAGCTGAGAAGTAAGAATGACCTTCTCTACCAGGATCGCATTGAACAGCATTATGAACAGAGCGGAGGCAATTTTTCTCAAAAAATGCAGAGCTTTCCTCGCTTTGTGTCGCGGCAGCAACAGGCTATTTATTTATTTAAATGGGAGTTATTTCAAAAAGTTTTGCCGATCCATGGATCGATTGCCGAGTTTGGTGTGTTTATGGGTTCTGGAATTTTCTCCTTCGCTTCTTTTAGCGCCATTGCCGAGCCGTTCAACTATCAAAGACGCATTGTCGGTTTTGATACCTTTGAAGGATTTGCGGGGATTTCTAAGCACGACACTGTGACTTCGGATCACTCTAGCTTGTTAAAAAAGGGTGGTTTTGGCGTGACTAAAAATCTTTACGAAGATCTGCAGGAAGCCGCTGAAGTATTCGATTTAAACCGACCTATTCCGCATATTCCAAAAATAGAATTAGTGAAGGGCGATATTTTTAAGTCTTTGCCGCAATTTTTAAAAACCAATCCGCACTTTTTACTTTCGCTACTCTATTTAGATTTAGATCTCTACGAGCCAACATTATTTGCACTGGAGCAACTTTATGATCGCGTGGTTCCTGGCGGGATCGTTGCTTTTGATGAATTGAATAACCCACAGTGGCCCGGGGAAACCAAGGCATACTTGGAATTCTTTAAAGGCAAGGCGGGTCGATTGCAAAAATGTAGCTTTGAGCCTTTGAGATCCTATTTCGTAAAGGAATAAAAATGCAGGCTTTGAAAGGGGAATCACGCTTGAAGAGAGAATTCGAAGTATGTGGCTATCAAATTTTCCGAGGCTATTCGGAAGTATTCCTTCCTGTTCGGAATCGACTTGTCAGCTTATTGAAGATGAAGTTTCGAGATCTCCCTCTCATTGAAGATGAGGCTGCTTTCGGAGCTTTCATGGGAAATGTCTACGAGACAGACAAGAAATCTGTTTTAGATCTATACTCTGTTTTTGATCGAACCCCTGAGATGATGTTGGCTTCCTTTCATCCCCGAATCGTCGTCGCGCTAAGGGAATTGGGGCTTAAATCGCCAATTGTTTCCAGTTATCCTACTTGGAGATTGGATCTCTATAATAATCCTCAAAGGCGCTGGTTTCCCTGGCATCAAGATAGCTACCATGAAAATTTTTCTGAAAATAGTGTAACAGTTTGGATTCCGCTCTTAAATAGCGGCCCAGAAACTAAAGGCAAAGGCCTTGTGATCAAAGAAGGAAGTCACCGAATTGGTATTGCTCAAACCGGTGCCAATAAATTTGAAATTACCGATCCTCGGATAAATGACTTCAAAGAAGTTGAGCACTCTTTGAGCTTTGGTGATTTTGTTGTTCTCAACTCTCTAGTTGTTCACCGAAGTGGAGTGATTACAGAAAAGCCAGGGATGCGACTAACTCTTCAGTTTCGATACGATGATTTAGAAGAACCGAATTATATAGCCAAGGGTTGGCCACGAAACTTTTCGATTGTTGATGCCATTAATCACAATCGCTTCGGCATCTGAAACCCAGCCTGCTAGTTTTCGGGGTGAGAGGATTCGAACCTCCGACTTCTTGCTCCCAAAGCAAGCGCTCTAGCCAGGCTGAGCTACACCCCGATCTGGGGTCAGGGCGGATAAGTGCCAGGTAAACTTTCATTTCATAATCAGGTTAACCTGGCACTTATCCGCCCTGACCCCTCTGTCTAACATTATGGTGGATAAACGCCAACTCGTCCTTGACCGAAAATTGACCTAAAAGCCGTTTGCCAGAGGATTTTGATAAACTAGGATGGGCTTACGGGAGCAATGTTTGACACTTAGGCGCCGCATTCTTGTTGTTGATGACGAAGTCGATATAGCCGAACTCATTAAGTATAATCTTGAGCAGGAGGCTTTTGAGGTTGTCGTTTTGCATGAAGCCTCCAATGTCCTTTCGGTTCTCAAATCCCAGAATTTCGACTTGATTCTATTGGATCTCATGTTGCCTGGAGCTTCGGGCCTGGATCTATGCCGGGATATGAAGCGCAATCCTCAAACCGAGAGCATCCCCATCATCATGCTTACGGCGAAGTCATCTGAGACTGATAAAATTGTAGGGTTAGAAGTTGGGGCCGATGATTATATAACGAAGCCCTTTTCTCCGCGGGAGGTTGTAGCCAGAGTAAAGGCCGTATTGAGGAGATCCGAAACCAAGCGGGTTGGTTCAAACTCCGCCATTATTGAGTACGAGGGCTTGAGAATTGATGCCTCGCGACATGAAGTTTTGGTCGATGGGGAGGAAGTTAAGCTGACTAATACGGAGTTTAAAATTTTGCAGTGCCTATTGCAAAAGCCTGGACATGTTTTTGATCGCAGTCAGTTAATCGATTTTGCTTTGGGAAAAGATGTGTCTGTTGTTGATCGTACGATTGATGTGCATATTACAAACCTTCGAAAGAAACTCAACCAGCGAGGACCGTTGATCGAAAGTATTCGAGGCGTGGGGTATCGGGTTAAAGAAGTTCGCGATTAGACTTAGAATGCCAATATGTTTAATTTGTTAGACTCAGATTTCGTCACCGCCGTCATTTGGGGTCTTATTTTTTGTGTGGCGATTCTATTTGGCCTATCAGTATTTTTTCGAAACAGATTTCATAAAAAATCTAAGGAACTTCAGGAGCTGATTAATAAGAGAACTGACTTTGTAGCGAATGTTTCACATGAACTAAAAACACCACTGACTTCCATTCGGGGTTATACCGAAACTTTAAGAGCGGGCGCCTATCGAGATCTTGAGAAAGCAGCGAGCTTTTTGGAAAAGATCGAGGATAATGTTCAGCGCTTAGATGCCCTTATTCACGATATTTTAGATTTATCGCAACTTGAGGCCACGGATGCCTTTCTGCATTTTGAGGACATTGAAATGGATCGATTGTTTCATCACTTCAAAGAGCAGTTCAGGTTCCGCTTGGAAGCAAAGAATCAAACCTTGAGTATGGATTCATCTGTTAAGCTCCTTCGAGCCGATAAAAACTTGGTCGAACAAGCTGTTTCTAATCTCATTGGCAATGCCAATAGGTACTGCCCTGAGGGCTCGCAAATTCAGATTAAATGCGCCCCCATTCATTTGGAGCAAAAGGACTGGATTCGTATTGACGTAATCGACAACGGGCCTGGCATTGTCGAAACAGATCTGACCCGAATTTTCGAGCGTTTTTACCGCGCCGATAAATCCCGAAACCGAGCTTTTGGGGGGACCGGTCTTGGACTAGCGATTGTAAAACACATTATGCTATCGCATAAAGGTAAGGCCCTGGCTTCAAATAATGCCGACCGGGGAATGCATTTTAGCCTGTTATTTCCAGCCTCTCCGGGCCGTTAACCGATTGTTAACAGGATCTTAGGCAAGCCATAAGTACTCCTTTCCGAGTATCCAATCTAAGGTCGTTGTATGAGGGGGGAATTTGATGTTCTCCATTAAATCTACTGGCTTGAAAACAGGAGTAAATAAAATGAAATTTTGGCTTATTGTTGCAACAATTCCTGCCCTTTCGATCTTCAACCTTGAAAGCTCAGCCGCAGCAGAACTTAGAGGACAGATTAGTATCGACGGATCCTCTACTGTTTACCCGTTATCAGAAGCTGTAGCCGAAGAGGCTCTCACCGATGCTCAGCTTAAAAAAGTACGAGTAGGGGTCAAATTATCTGGGACTGGCGGTGGTTTTAAGAAGCTTTGCCACGGCGAGATTGATCTGTCTGGAGCGTCGAGACCGATTAAAACAAGTGAGATTGAAGCTTGCAAGGCCAACAAAGTTGAGTTTGTAGAAATTCCCGTCGCGTATGATGGAATTGCAGTCGTCGTTAACCCAGCAAACACCTGCATCAACGAGCTTTCGGTTGAACAGTTAAATAAAATCTGGGGTAAAGAAGCCGATGGAAAGATTAACAATTGGAAACAAGTTAATGAAAAGTGTCCTGACTTGGCATTGAAGCTGTATGGCCCTGGAACGGACAGTGGAACTTTTGACTATTTTACTGAGGTGATTAATGGAGAATCTAAATCCTCTCGCGCCGATTTTGTAAAAAGTGAAGACGACAATATGCTCGTCACTGGTGTGTCTCGAGAAAAAGGCGGGCTGGGTTATTTTGGTTTTGCCTACTATCAGGAGAACAAAGATAAGCTGAGGCTTATTCCGATAAAAGCTAGCGCCACGAGTGAAGCGGTTTTGGCTTCTCCCGCAACTATCGCAAATGGAGCTTACGCTCCTTTATCTCGCCCCATCTTTATTTATGTTTCGAAGAAGGCGGCCGAGCGACCTGAAGTTAAGGCTTTTGTGGATTTTTATATTCGTAAATCGGCGGAACTGGCGAACTCGGTTGGTTATGTGGCGTTGGGGGATAGCGCTCAAGCCAATAATGAAATCTACTCTTTGATTTCAAAGCGGTTTGACTTGATGAAAACCGGAAGTCTCTTTCAGAACGAAGCTCATGTTAAAATTTCTCTTCGTGAGAGGCTTAAATAGAAATAAGTTAGATGGGTTTAACGAAATTAAATTTAAAAGCCGCTTCCGCAGAGGGATCTTCTATTGGGGATCCCTCACTTACTTCAGTTGACAGTCATGGGGTTGCCGCTGTTCATGCTTATCCACAAGTGTCTTTGGCGAGATCATGGAACTCGCCATCTGGAAATTTTGTTGAGCAATCACTTCAGTACTTTCTATTTGCTTGCGCTTTGAGTTCTGTGCTGACGACTTTTGGAATCGTTTTTATATTACTTAAGGAAATGAGCGGCTTTTTTTCGGTCGTCTCAGTTTGGGAGTTTTTTACGGGAACCCAATGGTTCCCGCTGCTTAGTCCGGCTCGTTTTGGAGTTTTGCCTTTGGTATCGGGAACCCTGATGATTGCTCTGGGGTCTTGCCTTATCGCTGTTCCGATTGGTCTCTTAATAGCCATTTTTTTAAGTGAATATTGTCCGCGAGGATTTCGAGTGATCCTCAAATCTGCTCTTGAGCTTTTGGCTGGCATTCCCACTGTTGTCTATGGATATTTGGCTTTAACATTTGTAACACCGCAGCTCGCAAAAATTTTTCCTCAGATTGAAGTGTTCAATGCACTTAGCGCCTGCATCGTAGTTGGTATTATGATTATTCCTACGATTGCTTCGGTAACTGAAGATGCCATTCATTCGGTGCCGGGCTATTTGCGAGATGCTGGATATGGGTTAGGAATGAGGCGTTACCAAATCGTCAGTAGTATTGTATTTCCGGCAGCGATTTCTGGATTTGTGGCCTCAATTATTTTGGGTCTTTCGAGAGCCATAGGAGAAACGATGGCCGTTACCTTGGCTGCAGGGGCGTCTCCCAAACTTACTTTTAACTTTTTTGAAAGCATACAAACAATGACGGCCTTTATTGTTCAAGTTAGCCAAGGTGACACACCCGCAGGGACGATTGAATATCAGAGCATCTTTGTGGTTGGTTTCTGTTTATTCATTATGACCCTGGGAACAAACTTAATTGCTCAATTTGTTGTTCGTCGGATTCATCATCGGATTTAATCTATGTTTGCGAAGAAACTACATTGGAAAAGCCTCCCTTTGCCGGTTGCGGGATTGGCTTCTCTTATAATTGCGTTTTTGTTTTTAGCATTTTTATTGATTCATATTTTTTCTGAAGGAGCGGGCGGATTGAGTTGGAGCTTTTTCATTAATTTCGCCTCACGCTTTCCAACAAAGGCGGGAATTTACTCGGCATTGATGGGAAGCTTATGGTTGTTAGCTTTGACAGCCCTTATTTCTATTCCAGTCGGTATCTTTTCAGCTCTATATTTGGAAGAGATCGCTGCAAAGAATGCTTTTACGAATTTTATTCGTGGAAATATTGCAAACTTAGCGGGTGTGCCGTCAATTGTTTATGGCCTCTTGGGCTTGGCTTTATTCGTAAGAATTCTGGGATTTGGTTCCAGTTTAATAGCGGGGGCCTGCACGCTTAGCCTATTAATCCTACCTGTTATTATTATGGCGAGTATTGAATCGCTTCGTGCTGTGCCAAGAAAGCTGCGAGAGGCGGCTTTCGGGGTTGGGGCGAGTCCGATGCAGGTTTTATTTGAGCACACGCTTTCACAGGCTATTCCTGGAATGATTACAGGAGTTATTCTAGCCTTATCTCGATCTCTAGGAGAAACCGCGCCACTCATAACGGTTGGGGCCTTGGCCTTTGCGGCGTTTTTGCCGGAATCCATGACGGATCAATTCACAAGTCTTTCCATTCAGATTTTTAATTGGGCCTCACGCCCCCAAATGGAGTTTCAGGAGCTGGCCGCGACGGCTATTATCGTTATTTTGAGCATTACTTTTATGATGAACTTCGTTGCTATGCTCCTGAGGTGGAAGCTGTCCTCACGAAAGGCGACGAGCTGAAATGGGATTAAAATCGATTATCAGTACAAGCCATCTTAGCGTTGCTTATGGTGACAAAGTTGCGGTGGAAGATGTCAGCCTTGAATTTGAGTCGAGAGAAGTGAGTGCGTTGATTGGTCCATCGGGATGTGGCAAATCCACTTTTCTTCGGGCCCTTAACCGAATGAACGATTTCTTGGATGACGTAAGAACTTCGGGCCAAGTCATTTTTCACGGTCAAAATATTTATGATTCAAAGATTGATCCTGTTTTGGTTCGGCGTCGAATCGGAATGGTATTTCAAAAGCCAAATCCTTTTCCAAAGTCGATCTATGAAAATGTGGCTTGGGCGGTCAGAAAGTTTGGTTTCAAGGAGAATGAAGTTAGGGAACGAGTCGAAGTAGCTCTTAAAGGGGCAGCGCTTTGGGCAGAAGTTAAGGATCGCTTAAAAAGCTCCGCCTTTGAACTTTCGGGTGGCCAGCAACAGCGTCTTTGTATTGCGAGAGCGATGGCTTTGGGTCCTGAGGTCATACTGATGGATGAGCCTTGCTCAGCTTTGGACCCGATCGCTACCGCCAAAATAGAAGACTTAATTGCAGAGTTGAAAGAGCAGTTTTGTATCATTGTGGTCACACATAATATGCAGCAAGCGGAAAGAATATCGGATAGGACAGTATTTTTTTTGAATGGCAAAGTGATCGAATCCGAAGCCACTTCGCATATCTTTAACCGACCTCGTGAAGAGTTAACCAAAAACTATTTGACGGGACGCTTCGGATAGACAAAAAGTCCTTTTCGTCCGAAGGGATAATAGAATAAGTACTAAGTTAGTTAGATGTCTGAGCGTGTTGTAAATGAATTGATGAAAGAGGTGGGGCAACTCAAAGAGAGCCTACTTCTTATGGGCGGCAGCATTGAGTCGATGATGTCAGAGGCACGTGTGGCCCTCCAGAATCGAGATGCGACTTTGGCGCTACAGATCGTGGATCGAGATCTTCAAATCGATGAGATGGAAAAGAAATGCGATGAATTGGCAATCTCGATTTTGTCTCTTAGCCCGATTAGCACGAAGGACCTTCGTTTTGCCTGCTCTGCGTTGAAAATCACCACCGATATGGAGCGAATGGGTGATGAGATTAAGAATGTATGTGAACGAATTATTGAATTAAGGGATCTCCCACCTATTGATGAATTTCCAGAAGTTGGTCAGCTATTTGAAATGGCATCGAACTTGGTTACGAAGTCTTTGGATGCCTTTGTTAGTTTTTCCTCTCAGGAAGCTGGGCGGACCCTGCCTTTGGATGAAGAGCTAGATCGAATGCATCGAAAAATATACGGACAGTGTCGGGACAGAATGCTTCGTCACCCTGAGCAGATTCCATCGATATTGAAGTATATGTATCTTTCTAAATATTTGGAGCGGATTGGTGATCATGCGACTAATATTTCAGAGCAGGTGATTTTTATGGTTGAGGGCCTTGATATTCGCCATATTGCAGATGTTCAGGCCCTTCCGTAGTTTTATTTTTTCAATTGCTCGTCGTTAAATCTATGGATCGAATCATTAACCCAATCAGGCCTTTTTTGAGCATCGGTTGTAATTGCCAATTGTTCAAAAAGATCGTGCGTAATTTCCGGGGTCTTCACATTGGGAGTGGGCGACAGTTGTCGGCCATAGTAATGCTTTTGAATTAACCACTGAATATCAATCTCATCCGCCTGGACCGCAATTACAGTTAGCCCTGCTTTAAATTCCACGTCGTAGATTGCGCTTTGATTGCCCGGATTTCGCATGGCAAGTAATAGGCGCTTCTTTCCGTCCCGATGGATAACTCGCAAAGGAAAGACGTGGTACTTTCGCGCCAGGTCCTTCAGGTCAAATTCCGTTGGGACTCGGACCTTTGAATGATGCTTTTGAAGATCAAAACTGGGAGTCTCACTTGGTCTGATTTGTCCGGACATCCTCCACCTTCCTCCTGCCGAGCCTAGGCCCAACATCATCTTAGTAATACAGAATTCGTGCCATGCCGCTCAATAGAAGAAACTAAATCTTTTCGGGGGCTTAGATAGATGGCACCGCGCATCAATCTGCACGATTAGACGTTGGATTTTTGGCGGGATGTCACAAAAGCTGCACGTTTAAGGCCTATTTGTGCGGAGCCGACTCTCCAATTCTTAGGTACTGAAGGTCACCCCCAGATTCAGTTCGCTAAGCGCTTTTTTTAACGATGGGAGCAGGTTTCCGGCTTTAGGCAATGTCCGTACAATTCCATTTTGTGATCTTGAAGTTTAAAGCCAAGTTTCTTCGCAGTTTTTTCCTGTAGACTTTCAATTTGATCGTTCTCAAATTCAAAAATATTTCCACAGTCTAAACAGGTGAGGTGATCATGATGTTCAGCCGCTGTAACTTCAAATCGCGCGGGCCCATGGCCGACTTCTGACTTAGTAACAAAGCCTGCTTCTACAAGAAGATTCACCGTGCGATAGACTGTCGCAATTCCAATATTAGGGAGATGTTTCTTGGCTTTGATAGCGAGGTCTTGAATGTGCCAATGCCCGGAAGTTTTTAGAATGAAATGTATTAGGTCTTCGCGAGCCTTAGTAATTCTCATTCCTCGAGATCGCAGTTCGTTGAGGATATTCGGATCGTTTTTCACCGGCCCACGCAATCTAACTGGCCTTCTCACTCAATGAGGCTTTCGCTAATGATTTTCCAAGATCCCAAAGTCCACCAGGAAATTTATGTGCAAGCTCCAATACCGTCCGGAAGCTCTTGAGGAAGTAATCAATATCATCATCACTCATCACAAGTGGCGGTAGGAGTTTGATAATATCCTGACCCTTGCCGGAGGTTTGAGTGAGAATTCCAAAGTCTCTTAACAATGGGATGATGATCATTTGAGGAAATAAGCTCTTATCTAGTGTGTGTAAAAGATTCCATCCCATCTTAAGGCTTAAAGATCGTGGAGAAATGAATTCAATTCCAATCATAGCCCCCCGGCCACGAATTTCTCCCAACATCTCAAATTCTGGCTTCATCGCATTAAGGCCAGCAATCAACTTTTCACCAATGACGTTAGCTTGTTCTATAAGACCTTCATTTTCTAGAACCCAAATCGTAGCTAAGCCCATGGCGGCCGAAAGAGAATTCTTTCCAAAGGTAGAAGAATGCACAACGCAACGATCCATGCTACTGAAAACAGACTTAAAGATTTTGTCACTTGCAATGACCGCTCCAGTGGGGACAAGCCCACCACTCAAGGCTTTCGAAATCAATATTATATCCGGCTTGAGGCCCTCATATTCTATGGCAAACATCTTTCCGGTGCGTCCCATTCCGGTTTGTACTTCATCTGCAATGGTAAGTGTGCCGTACTTATGACAGAGCTCCTCCGCTGCTTTCAAAAATCCTGCTTCGGGAATAAACACACCCTTGCCTTGAATGGGCTCGAAGACGAAGGCTGCGACATCTTTCTTTTTAAGTTCATTTTCAAGAGCATTCAGATCGTTCATGGCGACTTGCTCGCATCCGCTCAAGAGACCTCCAAAGCCTTCTCGAAACTCCTCATTACCCATCACTGAAAGCGCGCCGACTGTAAGCCCGTGAAAAGCCTTTTTCAACGAGACAATTCGATCTCTCCTTGTTGTAGCCTTAGCAAACTTGATTGCCGTCTCGACCGTCTCCGCGCCTGTGCTCGTAAAATAGACCCGATCACCACTTGGAGATCGTTGAATGATCTCTTTAGCGAGCTCTCCAGTGAGATGAGGGCAATCCATCTGCACAAGGTTGGCATCTTGAAGGTCTAGCATTTCGCGCAGGGTTTTGACGATGACGGGGTGATAGCGACCTAGATTGTAAACTCCATAACCCGAAAGCAGATCCAAATATCGCTTTCCATCTTGATCCCATAGATACTGTGCCTCACCCCGCACGTAGCTTTTGTCAAAGCCTAAGGTTTTGAGAACCTTGGGGAGTTGAGGGTTCATGTACTGGCTATGGTTTTCGAATCTTTGATATTGATTTTCAAAAACCTTTCGAATCGAAAAGTCGGTCGACTCAATCCGAGCTGGGGGCATCTTTGAAGCTGTATTTTCCATAGTTATTTCAGGCCTTCTTTAGCGCAAGCGTGATGGACTGACCATCAATTTCAAAATTTCCAGTCCGCGGGTACTGACAGCTTGAAACCTCTTTAATTTCGAGAGCTAAGGTTTGTTCCATAATGAAAGTTCGATGTTTATTTAGGGACTCCAACAGTTCCTTAGGGGCCTGGATCTCCAAATGAATTCTGTCGGCTAAATTTAGACCAGTGTCCTTTCGGAAATTTTGAATGCGATTAATGATTTCGCGGGCATTGCCTTCCAGCTCCTGGTCCCGATCTACAGATAAATCAAGGGCCACAGCGATTTTTGATGATGCGCTTACCGAATGCGAGCCGTCAACAGGCTTGCGTGTAATACGCACATCCTCCGCGGAAATTTCAACATCTCCGGCAACTTTTAACCGCTCACCTTCGTCGAGTTTTTGAAGGTCTTCAAAACTTAAAGTTGATATGGCTTTCATGAGTTCGCCCATCCGCTTGCCCGCGCGAGGTCCAAGAGTAGCGCCATTGGCTTTGATTGAAACCTCAACGTATTTTGGCTCATCCGAAGTATACGAAATGTTTCGAATATTAAGTTCCGACTTAAGATAAGACTCGAGAGGTCGAAGGCTTTCGAGAGCGCTAGCCTTGCGATGAACGATCACAAGTTCCTTGAGTGGGATGCGTACCTTAATTTTTTCCTTCTCTCGAAGATTCCTTGATAAGAGAATCACTTCCTCTAAGAGGGCGACCCCCTGTTCAAGACTTGGATTAATCAAGGTTTCCTGAGATCGCGGGTAGTCATCAAGATGAACAGATTCTTTACCAGTTTCGTTTGATAATAAGAGATAGAGTTTGTCCGACAGAAAGGGCATGAAAGGTGCCATAACTTTCGAGAAATCAGTCATAACATAATGTAACGTATCAAAGGCCGATTTCTTGTCTTCCGTAAAACCTTCATCCCAAAATCGTGAGCGATTGAGACGAATATAGGTATTGGTCAGTTCCTCCAAGAACTTTAAAACTTCGGGAACGACGCTGTACAAATGATAAAGAGTCATCTCAGTTTCTATGCGCTTCAGAAGGCTTTGCATTCTCGAAATGATCCAGCGGTCCAAGATGTTTTTGCTTTGTGGGGGCTTCGTCCACATGGATTTTTTGTAACCATCGATTTCAGCATAGCTTTCAAAGAATGAGTAGGCGTTCCAAAGTTTGAGTTGAACCTTGCGAACAATTTCCTTAACACCTTTTTCCGAAAATCGAAGTTCCTCTGCGCGGATGACCGGGGAGTCAATTAAATACAATCGAAGTGCATCGGCACCATAGCTATGCATAACATCCATGGGATCTGGATAATTTTTTAGCCGCTTGCTCATTTTCTTTCCATCTTCGGCAAGGATGAGCCCATTGACGACAACATTTTTGAAGGGAATCTTTTCAAAGAGAATCGTTCCTAAGACCGACAGCGTATAGAACCACCCGCGGGTTTGATCGAGACCTTCTCCAATGAAATCAGCTGGGAATTCTGCTTCGAATTGCTTTTTGTTTTCGAAAGGGTAGTGGTACTGGGCGTAAGGCATCGAGCCGCTTTCAAACCAACAGTCCAAAACCTCCGGCACTCGTTTAAACTTCTTTCCATTCTTTTCGATAATGATGTCATCCAGATGTTCTCGATGAATATCCTTAAATTGTTCGCCAGTGAATTTTTGAAGTTCCTCAAGACTGCCGAGGCAAAAACTTTCACGATTTTGAACGGGCTCTTCAAAAGCTTCCCAAATGGGGAGGGGATTTCCCCAGTAGCGGTTTCGAGAGATCGCCCAGTCTCTGGCGTTTTCTAACCACTTGCCAAATCTTCCATCTCGTAAATGTTCAGGCACCCAATGAGTTTGGCTGGCATTGATTTCACAAAGTTTATCTTTAATTTTCTCAACACTCACAAACCACGAGGCGACGGCTCGAGAAATTAAGGGCGTATCCGTTCGCGGACAAAAAGCATAGCGGTGATTAATGGTCTCTTGCTTAAACAGACGCCCTGATTTTTTCAGATCCTGAATTATTAATTTGTCCGCATCTTTTACATAGAGATCTTTGTAGGTTGGCACTTCATCGGTAAATAAACCATGCGGATCCACCGGGCAAATAAGCTTTAGGCCCAAGAGTTTTCCACTCGCATAATCCTCTTCGCCATGCGCGGGAGCCGAATGAACAATTCCGGTACCATCTTCGGTGCTAACGTGGTCACTTAGCTGAACCGTAAAATGCGGAGCAGGAAGACTTTTGAAAAAATCGAAAAGTGGAACGTAGGCCGTCCCGACAAGATTAAGCCCAAGTGTGTTTTCTTCGATTTGGTAATCGCCTTCTTTAAAAAATTTTGAGAGCAATGCTTCCGCTAGTATGAATTGCTTTCCGTCTTTTGTTTTTATTTTGGAATACGAAATATCCTTGCCGACCAATAAAGAAAGATTGCTCGGCAGGGTCCAGGGAGTCGTCGTCCAAGCCAAAAACGAAACATTCGGATCATCGACGAGTGGGAAGCTAATCGTGATCGCAGGATCTTGAACTTCTTGATAATTAGATCCTGCTTCAAAATTAGAAAGTGGCGTTCCAAGTGCCGTGGAAAACGCCATTACTTTGTAGCCGCGGTAGATTAGTCCTTTATCCCAAATTTGTTTGAAGACCCACCAAACCGATTCCATAAAGTCTCGGTCCATAGTTTTGTAATCGTTTTTGAAATCCGCCCATCGGCCAAGACGGGTGATCACTCGCTCCCATTCTTCGGTAAAGCGCAAAACGATGGATCGACACTCTTCGTTGTAGCGAGCGATGCCAAAGGCCTCGATTTCGTTCGTCGATTTGAACTGATGCTTTTTATCAATCTCTTGCTCAATAGGAAGGCCATGACAATCCCAACCCCAACGGCGTTCTACTCGAAAGCCCCGCATCGTCCAGTACCGAGGAACGATATCCTTAAGGGTACTTGCTAACAGATGTCCATAATGAGGAAGGCCTGTCGCAAAAGGAGGTCCGTCATAAAAACTGTAAGCCTTTTTCTTGGAATCGAGACTCTTTTGAAAGATATTTTGTTTCGCCCAGCGAGCAAGAATTTCCTCCTCCATCTTGGGGAATGAAATCTGATTAGAGTTCTGATTTTGGGTGATTTCGGCTTGTTCCGACATAAGCAATCTTATCGAGCTTAGGGCACTTAGGGTCAAGGCTTCCTGTTGTATTGAGGCTAGCCATACCCAGAAACTGGCTGAGTCTTTAAGAAAATCAGCATTTTGGGCCGATTTGGCTAGGCATTGGCTTTGCATAATAAAAGGCCGTGGTAAGGCTCCTAATATTCGGTGGATTTCTGTATGCAGCCATTCAATGTCCCTTGGCCTCAGTTGAGGCGGGACCCTGCACGGCGATGTTCAAGGCCATTATGGGTAAGGCTGAATCTGGTTACAAGTCTCGAGTAGCATGGAAAATAGCCTACCGCGGTTCAGCGGTTGCTGGATCATTTCACTTCTTCCTAAAATATCTACAAACTTATGACAGAGCGGCTTCGTTTAGCGGGCAGGGTTTAAAGCACTTCGGACTTTTTGTTGCAAGTTCTGTTAACAACTCCCTCCGGGGCGATAGGCAAAGTCCGGCCCCCCTCAATCTTTTGACAGCTGAGAATGTTATCCAGCTCCCATTGTGGTTCTCTTCCCATGCGTCCAATTTTGTCTGGTCCATTCCGGCAGCGGGCGCGGGTTATCTTGCCGCCAATGTTTTGCGGCTGCCGGTTTTAGGCAATGTAGCAGCGGCCGCGAGTATTTTTGCAGCCAATTATTACTCCGAATTTCTTTTGGATCGACAGATCCACGGTGTCATAGATTGGGTCGATATCGCTTCCGGTCTGGCGGGTGGAATTGTTGGCATTCGATTTTATCATTGGTGGTCAAATCGTTATCGCTCAGACTCAAGCCCTTAAGGCTGAAGTCGTCGTGCTGCTTCGGTGGCCACCTCTGATCGCTCGCCTATTGTCAAATTCATATGTCCAACAAAAGGAAGTCCCCTCATCCGTGAAGCGGTAATAATCAATCCATTGTTAGAATGATTGAGAAGTTTATTGTCGATTTGCTCGAGATCTCCGAGCAACACAACTTTTGTTCCTTCGCCAACCCTCGTTAGAAGAGTTTTTACTTCATGCATCGTCATGTTTTGAGCTTCATCAACAATTAAAAGTGTATTATTCCATGTTCGGCCACGAGTATAGGCAATGGCTTCGATGGAGAATAAATCCGAGCCACCAATAAGACGCTCAGCGATTTCGCGAGGCGTATATTTGTCACCAATGATGTCTTCGAAGCTAAGCTTCTTCGGCCCAGCGCTTCCATTTCCGTTTAAGCTGTTGGCAGAGCGAACGCCAGTATCAAGGTTTTTAAGTCTGGCTAGCTCTTCTTGTTGTCCGTTTCTTCGAATTACCTCTTCATAGCGGCCCTTATAGAGTCCAGAATCTTTCCTCATCGCCTCAACAATAACTTCGATATTATCGCGGAAAGGCCCCATAAATGGTGCCATCTTGTCCTTGAGATCTCCTGGCAAGAAGCCCATTTGCTCTCCAGTGACTTGATAGGGCCTCGTAAGAATAATTCTTTCGAAGGTTGCACGTCCCGTAAAGAGTGCGCTATGGGCAACGCCAGAAGCAAGTGTTAGAAGTGTTTTGCCAGTCCCTGCAAGTCCAGCCAATGTGACCACTGAGATATGCGGGTTGACGAGTAAATCTGCAGCAATGATCTGCTCAATATTTCGAGGCTGAATAGTAAGTGCCAGAATTTCCTTTTTGTCGGCTGGATAAAATTTTAATGCGCCTTGAGCCGTTTGATGAAATCGCCAGACTCTCGAGAGAGCCTCTTTGAGATCGAAAGTTTCAGAAGGCGTCTCAGCTTCAAAGACAACATATTGGTTCTCATAAGGTTCAGCCTTTGGGTCGAATCCGAGATGGCGAAGATCATTGAGATCCAAAGTCCTCGAGTCTCTAATCAATGTCATATTTTCGTTCGATACAACGAGGCGGACAGGTCCTTGAATTAGCTCTTTTACGGCGGCGGGATCGATCGATGTCGCTACTTCATCAGCATCAAGCCCGAGAGCAAAAGTGAGATTGGCAACATTATTATCCCCCGACAAAACAACTACTTTGCGGTGTTTGTTTAGGTCTTGGAGTTCTCGGGCTAGAGCCACAATTCGATCATCTACCTTTTCTCTATCGAGGCCGACTGGAAATTTATAATCATCCGAGACCTCGAGAATGAGAAGCCTGCCGCCATTGCTTAATTTAATTTCTGATTTCCCACGATTAGCTTCCATCAGCCTTCGTAACTGACGTGAGATGTCGCGCGAAGATTGACCCCGATCGCTGAGTTCGGACTTATGCCTGTCGAGCTCGCCAATGACGGATCGTGGAAGGACGAGAGTTTTATCTCCCATTCGATTAAATATGGCTGGATCGGCATAGAGAACATTGGTGTCAACTACGTAAATAACTTCGCCGTTCATGGCTTCAAGTTCCGCGCTTCGACTTAGTACGGAGGAACAAACTTTGGTGTCTCTTGGTTTCGGTTTCGCGCCGGCATAGCTTGAAACTGCCACCCAGGCTGTAACTGTTAGGTAAAACGAAGCCCTTTGTAAGAGCGAAACGATAAATTGAATCAATGTTGTCTCCCTAAAAACCCCTTCTTCAGATGCTCTAAAGAAGTATTGCAGAATGGCTACCAGACTAAAGGCCTAGAATCAAATGTCTTAGAATGAAAATCGGTTTAGAGGGATTTGGTGGACGGTTTCGAGGCTGGTGCAAAAACCGATGTCCGCCCAAAAACCATCCTGATTTCAACTATTAAAACCCTGCCCGATCATTTTAACCAGGCCGTTGTCCATCAAAAATATGTGGTCGAAGGCTTCTCCATAAAGCAAATTGCAAAGCAACTTTCGTTGTCCACCGCTGCGATTCTGGATTCGCTCAAACGCTTTGGAATTGATTCAAGGCCGCAGGGAGGCAACTCAAATCGACCGTCATGGGCACCTTATGGCAAACGATATCAATTCGGGAAGCTCGTTGAGCACAAAGGCGAATCTCGCGTAATCAAAACTATTATCAAACCTCGGTTTTTACGAGGCGACACCCTCTCATCAATTGTCGATTTCCTACATTCTCAGAACATCCAAACTAAAAAAGGCGGCCTGAAATGGCAGACTGAGCAGATTCGACAAATCTTACTGAGAGAAGGAATTTATAGAAGCAAGAGAAAGCCACGTGGAAGTGGCAAGTCTCCTGCTCGTTTACATAAACAAAAATAGAGGAATGTAAAAGGAAGGAAATGAGAATGAATATCAACGATCTAATTAGTATATTCTGTGCCCTAGTATTAATGGTTGGTGCCCCTGTCGGAACCTACCAAGCGTACAAGTTTGTCCGAAAGGAAGTATTTAAGCAGTCCCAGAAGGGACTACCGTCGCTTGAGCGATTTTCGCGGCAGCTTACAAAGGAGAACTAAGCTCTCTGAAAACGTATAACTTTCTAACAAATTGTACAGGAAAAGACTGATCGAGATCAGATCCATGCCCGTGACTACGGGCTCCAGTCACCCTTAACAGCTTCGATAGCAGCGTTGTTTTTTTACTTACAAAATAGCGTATGGCAGCATTGCAGCCCTAATAATTCCCAACATCATTAGTTCCCAGATTATCTGATCTCTTTGGCCGTTGAGATGTATTTGGTGGCTTTCCATTAAAATGTTTCCAGCTTTCTAAAAGAACGCGGGACGAGAAAAAGACACTCAGGCCAGCTATCAGAAAACCCCCCATGATGTCTGGCCACTTTGAATTGAAAAGGTACACACATCCGGCAGCGATCAGCGTGAAAAAGTTATTCAGAATGTCATTACGCGTGCACATCCACACTGCTTTCATATTAATGTCTTTATGTCGATGAGCCAGGAGAATGGCTCCCGAGGTGAGATTGGCAAGGAGTGCAAACGAGCCAACAATTAGCATGGTCGATGAGATGGGTTGAACGTCACGAAAGATTTTTGAAATCACTTCAATGAGAACTCCAAATCCCAGAATGAGTTCAAACCCTGAATTGAAAAGAGCCACTTTTGATTTCGCTTTTAAGCTTCGATTGAGAGCTAAAAGGCTAAGAAAATAAACAAATGCGTCACCCCCCCATATCTACAGCGTCAGCCAATAAACTTGAAGATTGTGCGAGAATTCCAGCGATTCCCTCTCCAAAGAAAAATAAGAGGTTAATGCCTAATACGAGAAGGATCGCTCTTTTTTGAGAAGGATCATTAGATACTTCGGGGTTCGTACAACAACTATCGCTCACTTAATTCCATCTCCAGCTGATTCAGCGGATTTCCAGTAATTGCGCTGAAGACGAAAAGGAAGCGACAAAAGCGACCAAAGCCGATTTTCATTTTCTGGATAGGCCGGGACGCCGATCTTAATTTGATTCTCTGGAATGCCTCGGCGCAGACTTCGATGAAGTGTATCCCACACTCGCAAGACCGCAGAAAAATTAGAGTTCGTTTCTTCCTTCTCTTGCGAATGATGAATCGTATGCATTCGAGGAGTTACGATCAAAAGATTCAAATAGCGCTCGAATCGACGAGGCAACCGGACGTTACTGTGATGAAAAAAGGTGCCTAGCTGGAAAACCGTTTCATAAATTAAGAAGACGGAGAATGTTGGGCCAATCAAAATAATTTGTAAAAAACGAAAACCACACGAAAGCACCACTTCGCCAAAGTGAAATCGAAAAGACGTGGAAACGTCCAGCTCCGGATCTACATGATGGATGTTATGAAATCGCCAAAGGAGTGGAATCATATGATTGGCTCGATGCCAGTGTCCTGTCCGCGCAGGGGTGACCTAAATCAGGTCGTTTGAGAAGTTATGTTTTTTGCGGACATCATGGTCTGTTTC
>PCXB01000013.1:47179-56503 GCA_002787535.1 Deltaproteobacteria bacterium CG11_big_fil_rev_8_21_14_0_20_45_16 | reverse complement strand
AAACCCCACTGACCCCTCTCGCCTACGCTCGAAAAAAGCGGACGAAGCTTGCCGCTTAGTCAAGGGCCTGCCCTGTGCCACAGATACATTTCACTAAATTCTCTAGGGAGATAAACAAAAACTTCAAGATCGGGTATTTTGGCTAGATGTTTCTTGATACGTCGGCAGAATACTGGATGAATTTGCAGAAAACTCATGAGCTCAGCAAGGCTCAGATTGAAACGAAGAAGTCGAGACTGCCCAAGCTTTTGCCTGAACTAAAAGCGGTTATGGGTGGGTGAGTTAGCGCCATAGAGTGTAATGAATAATCAACTAATTTCCAAAATCGGTATTAGGTACTTAAGCCAGCCACTTTTGAAAAATTGATGGTCGAAAAATAAAGTAGACAAAGTATTTCGTGCAGACTTCATCATAGCCGTAGATCGAGAAAAGAGTTGGCCTCTCATTGCAGGAGCTTTGGATATAAGGAGCTATTTTGCTCCCACTAAACTTGGTTCGGATACCGCAAAGGCTTTCGCATAATCTTCACAAGTACGCACATATTTGAGAAAGGTTGGCGGCTTGACTCCATTCGGTGTTGGCTCTCCCCGTCCTACGGCCTCCAGTTTGTAATCTTCATAGCGTAAGCCCTCGGTGAGTGCCTCATAATGCCTAGCTAGTCTCCAAGCGATCGCTCGCAAGACTGGATCTTTCAAAAAATATCGAAGAGGTCGAACGCTGCCAAATTCCTCTGGAGTTATGGCGCAATTTTGTCGATCGACGCAGTCGACAATCTTTTCAATTTCTAAATAAAAATTCTGTTGCTCTGGATTTCTCAGACCCTCTTCCCATAAAAGTTCTCGTTGAGATTTGCGATCGACATGATTAATTGCCCGAATAATGTTTTGTCTCATCGCCCGCTCTTCAGGAGTTAAAACTGCGGCATCCTGGTGATAGAGTCTCGAGAACAGGTCTTCGCTTAAAAGTTGAGTTCTCTGGACGATACCCGACTTAGCTAGAAAATTTGGGCTGTGATTTATTTTCGAAGCATCATGATTGAGCAATAATTTTACTACTACGTTCCAATCCCCCAAGGCGTAGCGATCCGGGTTATCGTCGATCAACCTTCGTGCTAAAGGAATCAAGCGCAAATGATGAAGCTGCATATGAAGGACAAACTCGTCATGCCCCTCCACCCAAAGCCTTGCGCCCTCAGGGGCTGGCAGAGCTCGGCGCTTCGAAGGATCAACAAAGGAATCGGCATCCTGAGCGCGAAGAACTCCAGAAAGAACGATAAAAAAAATCCAGCCTCCCAATTTGAGAAAAACCATTCCTCGCGCCATTCGGGAAGATTTATGCAATTAACATTCCTTCATTAAGGCCGCCTAAATGCTTGAAATTGCAAATGGAACGAAATTGGCACGAGGTTCAATCACATCTCAGAAGGGTGATGGGATTCGCAAGTAGGCCTCCATGCGACTTCCACCGATTGAGTGCAAAGCCCGGCGGTTGATAAAAATTTTGCATTCAATTTATTTTATTCAGCCTATTTCAAATTCCCAAGAGGCAAAATAATATTCGAGCCGCCACCATTGTTGCCGCCGACTACCAAAGGCGCTTTACCATCCCATTTTTCCACGACTTGAAGCTGAATCAGAGCCGGGTTTTGGCGGAGTGCATCGCCTCGAATTTTAATAGCCTTGGCCTCGCCCTCGGCGCGTATGACAGCCGTTTGAGCTTCGATTTGAGTTTTGGTTTGAATGAACTTAGCCTTTGCCGCTTCTTGCTCCTGCACCATTTTGGCTTCGATTGCAGACTCAAGTTCTTTTGACAGTGAAATATCCTGAATGACCATATCTTCAATCACAAGAATTTGGCCGAGTTTCTCTTTGGCCAACGCAAGAGCTTTGCTTTTGATCTCCTCTCGTTTGCGTACGATAAGTTCAGCGCTTTGAAGGGCGGTTACTTCCTTAAGAGCTTCATTCACTCGCGGTGCAATGAGACTATCAAATGGATCCCCTGCGTAGTCCTGATAAACTTTTACCACTGAGCTTTCAGGCGCGCGATAGAGAATTTGAAGGTCAACATTCACTTGCTGAAGATCAGAGGAATAACACTCCGCCTTTAAAGATCGAGTTAATTGACGAATGGAAACCGGGATGAGGGTGGTGATGAATGGAGTTTTGAAGCCAAAGCCTTCGCCAACAAAATTTTCATCGACTTTTCCAAGGGTCACCAAAACTCCACGATGACCCGGCGGCACGATATAACTCATCGAAAAAATTAAAATCGCGGCAACAACTCCGACAATAATGATTATGGCTGGTGAACGTCCAAAATTAAATCCTCCCGAGAATCGATCTTTCATATTATCCATGGGGTGAGTATCAGCCGAATCTGGTGAAATAGGCAAGACCTTCGAAAATTTGAAGAATAGTCGAAGCGCTCCGAGCTGTTTTAAAACTTCAAACTTGGCCCAAGGCTTAGAGCCATATCACTATTTAAGTCGGAACCACTCTGATTATCCAAGTTAAAGAGGATACCTTTGAGATCAAATCGTAGGGCCAGCCACTGAACGGGGAAATGAATAATCATACCGCCACCTACAAAGCCATAGGGCTCTGTCTCTCGATCGATCCAAAGTGATCCCACACCAAAAGATGTGTATAAATCCGCTACCAGACCACGGCTGGAATCTGACTCGGTCCTGCCGAGCAAGGCTGGAATGTTTAGATAGAAAGCTCCATCAACTCCTATATACCTTTTTCCACTTCGCAGCATCGTACCTGAATTTGAATCGACCTGAGTTCGGCCGGCAAGAATATCCACGCCGACCCAATAACTCCTCGTCATATGATAGGTGTATGATAGGCCCCCCATCTCCGTAGATCTCATGGAATCGCCTGTGTAGAGAACGAGAGCGGGAGAAGCTTCATTATAGTGATCTTCGATTGCAAGGAGGGGTTGAATAAAAAAATAACCAGCCAACAGTGTGAGAAGCTTGCTCATGCCTACTTTGCTTATGGCGATTGGCTCCAATTGGCTATCGGATTTGAGGCTCTTTGGTAAACACATTAATGGGCTCGCCGTAAATTTGTGGGTCTCAAAACTTGATGATAAATTGGAAACTCGCTAACGGAGCTCCGTGGCTTTCGTAAGATTTTGTATGCTCAACACTCTGTTGGGATTTTTTCTCGTGGGCTCTTCTCAGGCTTGGCCGAAGCTTGGTCCCATCGACCAAGAGGCGACCGGCCGTAAGTTGGTAAAAATTGAGGATCCTGAACCTAAGCAGCCTCAACTCGTAATTGTAAGTTCCCTTGTGGAGGGTGAGAGTGTTTTGGTATTTGAAATCCGAGGTGATTTGGATGAGTCCGTGCAAGCAACCTATTATGATGTCTTTAGGACTCTGGATTTTAAGCCACTGGTTGGCAGAGGCGTTTGGATAAGCCGTGCGAAGGACGCGGCGAGCGGGGGCAAGCGTTTGGAATTCTATCAGCTTGATGAAGGTTTTCCGGTGGATCCCGCTACGAGCAGTGATCATTTGATTGGTCTTGATCGTCCGGATTCACGTGGCTCGGTCATCTTTTCTTTTAGCCCAGAAACGAAGCATAGATTTCCATATGGCGAGCAGACTTTCAGGGGCGTGCTTCAACATCGCGCATCGAATGAGCCGACAGGTCCTTGTACCGCATTTTATAGGGACCTTCCTGAGTAAAAAATTCAAAAACTCTTGGCATCGATTACAAATCGGTACTTAAGGATCTAAAGATTCTGAGATCCATCCAAGATTCGGAAAACTACGAGAAAACCGTGGCTTTCGTTCGTGAGGGCAGTTTTAAAGCACTTGAATTTCGAAGGCCAAGCTACTAGAAATGTGCCTCGGGTATCGTTTTATAAATCTTAGTTTTTTCGAGGGTATCGATGAAATCTAAAATCTTGATGGTTCTATTTGCGAGCATCGCTTTGAATCTTGGCTCTTTGCGGGCTGATGATACTTTGAGTGAGAAATCGACTAAGACGCTTGAGAAGTTTAAAGACTTTCGTCGACAAAACTTGATTAACTTTAGTTCCGACAAGGTTAAAGACGAATATCGCGATGCAGAAGATGAGCTGGCAGACATCGCTAGCGAGATTAGAAAGCTGGAAGCGCAGCTAAGCTCCGAAACGGCTGATAAATTTGAACTGATGGATTTATATCGATCAATTTTGGCAGAGCTTGTTGTCGACAAAACGATTTCAGGCCCTGTGCTGGCTAGCTCAACAGTCGAGTTTAACTTTGGAGGAGCGGCGGAAGCGATCTTGAAAAAGGTTAGTGAGGAGCTTGGATTTAATATCGGCGTTGGGGGTAATGTGAAAATTAGAAGCCAAGACATTCGAAGTGTTTATCAAAAGGCTCGTTCGAAGGTTTTGGCGAAAATGAGTGAATGCGTCGTCGCTGTTGGGGGATTCAAGGCAGGACTTGAGCACCCTCAAGTTTTAGGTTTGGTCACCTATCTAAGATCGTATCGCATAATCTCACAGCCAGAATGCGTTGGAATGTTTAATAGAATTCCTGAGGCTTTTCAGGCGTGCTAATTTGGAATTTTGGGCAATGAAATTTTATAAACACTGACTAATTAAATGGAATCATTAAGAATTTACTTCTTCTTCTAGGCTCATTCTCAATTTAACTGGATACTTTGAGGCCTGTGTTTTAGGAAAACACAGAGGAGATTAGATATGGGCTTAATGAAAAAATCGTTTTTATTTGTATGGGCTGTCCTTTTTTTTGCGGGACTTGGGCGGGAAGCCTATTCTCAAGCTAAGCCGGCTAGGAATTCTCCTTTCGTTCGTGTCTGGGAAGGTCAGATGGCTGAAGGCGTTGACGGGCAGAGTTTCTTGAATTTTTTAACTCAAGTTTTGATTCCAACAACAGTAACCGCAAATTCAGATTCTCTCAGAGCTTATATTCCAATCGTGCTTGACCCGAGTGCGCCAATTCCAAGGGATGCTAGTATCGACGAAGTCCCATTTCATGAAGCTGCATTAGTGGTGCATCGAAATGAGACGGCCTATCGTCTCGCAAGGGCGGCGAACCCTTGGTATGGACCAGCCCACTTTTTATATGGGGGCGGATTTGATTCATCATCGTTTAGCGCATCCCCTGAAGAATTTTCGGGTGAAGTAGACATTGCTACGAGCCAAGATCCGGTTGCCTATCATTTTGGAAACAAGCGTGTTGATTGGCAAGCTGGTCGAGTTCTGGCTTCGGTCATTTTAAGGCGAAAAGGCCAAACCAATGGCGCCTATTTGAAAGCCGTTCTGAAATATATGGAAGAGATGTCCCCGGCGACCAAGACCCTGGTGGATGCGGGATACTTTCGAGTTGGAACTGATCATGTAACAATTTGGCTGCATCTTCGTAAGTGGGTGCGTCGAAGTTCTTTAGAGGCAATCTTAGGAGAACTTTCGGCAACGCATGCACAGTCCTTAGTGTTTGGCTATTTTGATCAATACTCAGAACCAGCGGCACATGGACGAATGCGTGTCGAAGTAGGGCGTGTGTATAATGTAATGTTTAAGCGGCCCTATCGAGGCCCCTTAGTTGATCCATGTGCCTTGAGGCGTTTGGCACGATCACGTTAGGACGATTTCAAGTCAGAGATTTGTCCGGTCAGCGAGTCTTTTTGTTCCATCAGTAAAAGGAACTCAGCTTCCAACTCGTGGATTTTGCGCTGGGAGGCGCCGATTTCGATCGAGAGCTTATTAAGCTCTTGGCCGTGAAGACTTGCGAGTTTTGTGCTTTGATCGATCATTCGAGATTCTAATATTTTTATTTTTTTATCAAGATCTTGAAGATTTTTCTCGATTTGCTTTTTATCAGACTCTAGCTCTTTTACTTTTTGTTTTTTGTCTGGAGACTCTTCGGCGGCATTTGTAGAAAGTGTACGTTCAGGTTTGGAGCTTGCGAGCTGATCGCGATGCCGAATCTTAAGTTCTTTCTTCTTATCAGACCCCTGGTTTCCGTAGCGCTGAACATTCCAAACATACTCATCATAGGGGCCAGGGAATAGGTGAAGTTCGCCATTTCGAACTTCCAAAATTTTGGTTGCAATACGGCGCACAAAACCTCGGTCATGACTTACAAAGATGATCGTTCCTTCAAATTTTTCCAGCGCCTGAGTCAGCGCCTCGACTGTATAAAAATCCAAGTGGTTAGTTGGCTCATCGAGGATCAAAAGGGGGGATTTTTTTAACAACATTTGACCGAGAGCGACCCTAGCTTTTTCGCCACCAGAAAGAACCGAGGCCTTTTTTCGAACGGCATCCCCAGAGAATAGTAATGATCCCGCAATATCCAAAATCTCTTGGTCCTTAACATCGCGATGGGCTGTGCGGGCCAAGGCTTCATGCACGCTTTCGTCTGGCGAGAGTCTTTCGGCCACATGCTGTGCATAGTAGGCAGCTTCAACTTGATAGCCCCAGGCCACTTTTCCATACAAACTATCAAGGTCCATCGCCAAGGATCTCAACAACGTAGTTTTTCCTGCACCGTTAAACCCGACGACTCCAATATGATCGCCTTTTTCGATTTTAAGATTCACGCCTTGTATGATTATTTTATCGGGATATCCCAAGTCCGCGTCCTCAATTTCGAGGGTCATTCGTCCCGTGTGAATGGGTGGCGGGATTCGAATCTTGGCCGTGACCGGCAGCGCTTTAAGTTCAATGGTTTCCATTTTGCTCAATTGCTTCAATCGACTTTGAACTTGTCGGGCCTTGGTAGCCTTGGCACCGAAGCGAGCAGCAAAATCTAAGACTTCCTGGCGTTTGGCGCTTTGACTCATGACTTGTTTTTGGAGCTGCTCTCTTAGCATCTGCTTTTGTTCAAAGTAATCGTCGATATTTCCACTAAACTTTACAAAATCACCATTTTCAATTTCCAAAATATGATCAGTGGTTCGGCGCAAAAACTCTCTGTCATGGGAGATCAAAAGGAAGGCGCCCTTAAAGGATTGAAGGAATTCCTCAAGAACAAGCAAAGTTTCCAAATCAAGATAATTCGTTGGTTCGTCAAGCATCATGAGGTTCGGCTCTTCACCAAGCAAATGCAGAAGTTTAGCTCGCATTCGATAACCACCACTTAGGCTGCGAATGGGGGCTTCAAATTGTGCGTCCGTCAGGCCGAGCTGTACGGCCATTTTTTTGAGCTCCCAAATCGGGATGCTCGTTCCTTGGCTCAGGAACTCTTCAACAGTTTGATCCAAATTCCAAACATCATGCTGCTTGAGATAACCCAAGCGAAGATTTCCAGAACGAACAACTTTGCCATCATCAAGCTCCAGCTCGTCCGCAAGGATTTTAAAAAGAGTTGTTTTGCCGGCACCATTGGGTCCGATTACGCCGATATGTTCATCTTCGTTCACAGAAAATGTTGCATCAGCAAAAAGCGATCGAGATCCAAAGGACTTAGCTCCCTCTTGCAGTTGCAAAAGATTTTTTGGTGAGACACTCATGGCTTAACCTAAATTTTATGCACAAAAAGTGAACGATCAAATCTGATCCGATCGCTGTATATTCCAGTTGGATCCCCTCTACCAATTCCAATAGCCATAACGACTCTGGCTGAGGACCCCAGCCCTAAAATTTTTTTGACTCGACATTCATCCAAGCCCTCCATTGGGCAGCAAGCATAACCCTGATCAAAAACGGATAGCATAAGATTCTCACAGGCTAGCGCAGTGGTTTTAATGATCATTTCCTCAACATCTCCCTTTGTGGAAGGGCCTCTTGGAAATGGACGAAAAATTCCGGCGAAGAAGGATATGAGTTTTTTAAAAATGCCAAACGAGTTGAAGGGACCAGTTTGATACATATAGGGAACAATTTTTTCGTAATAAACTTGAGCCGATCGTGGCACTTTCTCGAGCTTCGAAAGAGCCTCCAGCATTAACTTGCGATTTCTTTTCCAGGTGTTCGTTCTAGCTATTGCGACGATTAAAACCTGAGCTGTTGCGGCCGCTGGCTGAGAGAGGCAGGCCTTTACAAGGGCCGCCTTTTTACTAGGTTCGGTTATCCAATAGAATTCCCACGGCTGCATATTGGAGGAGTTGGGCGCCAGAAGAGCATCGTCCAGTGCCCGTTCGATAATTGAATCCGGCACAGCTTCCGGCAAAAACTTCCGAACGGAACGTCTAATATTTATAACTTCTGAGAATTCCATGGCTCCGCTAAATTTCATTTTTAATCATAACTTTCCAAGTTAGCAACTAGTGGAGATAATCAATTCATGCTTATAACCAACAATAAACTACCAAGAAGCCGACAGGGAATGGGATTGATTCTTGTACTCATAGCTCTTGCGATCGTATCTGTCTTGGTAGTTTTGAACTGGGACAAAATTAATCGGTCTGGAGTAACGACGCCAGCTAGCGTTAAAGAGGGCCAACAGAAGGTCAATCAATTTAAAGATGATGTGCATAAGCTTGAACAGCGAATGCAGGAAAAACTCGACGAAGGCCTTCACCCGGAGAAGCCTTAAAACAAAATATCTTCAAAAAACGCCGCGCGCTGAGTTTGAGGATCATGGAGTAGTACTTCAAGCACCCACGCATAGGCCGTCGGACAAAAATTAATTTCAAGGAGGCCGGCTTTCGAAAATACGGCATGCGGAAAGTCCGAAAGACGATGTCCTTGCATCTTGTCCAGTAGCTTCCAGCCCCGTTTTGAGGCTTCTTCTGCGCCAAACGCATAGAGAGCGGGGCCAGTTAATTTCTGTGCTCTCCACGACTCGGCCATTAGACCAAAAACAATTTTAGAATCTTGAACAAGTCGTTCTAAGCGCTCATTGGTTCCAGCTACAAAACTTTGGCCAGCATCGCCTTCATGATCATCCCAGACGGGGCCAATATCGATGTAGTAAATGTCGCTTTCAACAAGTCTCGTGTTAGGCTTAGAGGGTTCTGAGAAATTGAGTGCCGTATTTTCGGCCATTCGCAGATTAATCTTATGCCAGTTTTTAGGGGATCCCATATCTCGGAGGATCTTACCGGCGATCGATTTAGCCTCATCTTCTGTCATGCCAATTTCAATCCGATCGTGAATTCTCGCTATCGCTGCCCAAGTCTTCTCGCGTACTTCCACAAGCTTCTTTTTGGAATAATGCGCACCCGTCTTTTCTATATCAGGCTGGCTGTCGGACGAGGGCCGATTGCTTAAATTTGGCTTCATAAGTCTTCGTTTAACAGGCTGGACGGCCTGAATCCAGGCTGTCGACTGGAGATCAAGCTCTTGGCGCTCATTGGGAATTGCCGGAAGTCTATGAAAAGAGCCACTTTCCGGGGTTTTTAAGCCTATCTTGGAGCC
>PCXB01000013.1:0-47153 GCA_002787535.1 Deltaproteobacteria bacterium CG11_big_fil_rev_8_21_14_0_20_45_16 | reverse complement strand
TTTTGATTCGTGGTATACTACTTTCTGGTTCGCCATGATGAAGTTGGAAATTTTTTCTCCCTGCATCCTTGGCATTTGTAACAAGTAACTTAACTTAACTGAATTGAAAGCCAAGGAGCTTCTCTATGTCTAAATTGTATGTCGGTAACCTCTCTTATTCTGTCAATGATGCCAAATTGGGCGAAATCTTCGCGCCATATGGCAATGTTGTCAGCTCTCGTGTTGTAACAGATCAAGTATCTGGGCGGAGCAAAGGATTCGGATTCGTAGAATTCGAAAACGATGAAGCCGCTGATGCAGCGATTTCAAACCTCAACGGAAAAGAAGTTGATGGAAGAAGTCTAAAAGTTGATCGCGCCAAGCCACCTCAAAAACGTGAAGGTGGATTCGGTGGCGGTGGCGGTCGTGGTCGCGGTGGATTCGGCGGCGGTGGCGGTCGTGGTCGCGGTGGATTCGGCGGCGGTGGCGGCGGACGCTACTAGTCAGAATTCGCTTTAGATTTTAAAATCTTTGTATGGAGGCCGGGACTTTAAGAGTACCGGCCTTCTTACGTTTTGGGGGCGAGAAACTTCTTCTCATCCGAACTCAAACTCGCTACATGGGGGTTCATGGTGAAAAAAGCTGCAAAAAGAGTTAAAAAAACTGCCAAGTATACGATTACTCAAAAGAGATCGGGACGCTATTCAGTCATGTCTCCCGAGGCCAAAATGATTAACGGCGAAGAGAAGGTTAAGATTCTCATCGAGGCCGGATTGATTAAAGTCAAAGTTAAGAAAGCGGCTCCGGCTGAAGCTGCGGCTGAGCCCGCAGCCTCCTAAATCAGAGACGCTTAGATAGGGCGAGAGCCAGAGCTGTCGCGGCCGAAGCCTCGTATCGAAACCAAAGTTGCGGTTCGATCAACTCTAGTTCCATCAGAAGCCAGTTTGAATGATGTCGAACGAGATCCACTCGTGCGTAGAGAATTTCCTCTTCCAAGGTTTGCAATATTTGTTGAGCTACTTGGAGACCTTTAGGTGGCGCTGGAACTTTCAAGGCTGTTCCTCCATGATCGGCTTGTACTCGAAACTCTGAAGCCGCGGGCTGCTTGAGGACGCAGTGGGTAAATAGGCCATCTATAAAAATAAATGAATATTCGCCCTCTGTTCCAATGCTTTCAATAAAGGGTTGAATCAGAACCTCGTGACCAATTAACTCCGCAAAACTTTTTTCATGTTCACCAAAACCAGTTTTGTTTGAAAATTGGAAAGTTAGATAGCCGCTTGCTCCGACGCAAGGTTTGATAACCAATATCTCCGATCCAAATTTTTCGCAGAGATGATGAAGGTTAAGATGATTAGAGACGGAAGTAATTTCGGTGGGGACCACGGGGAGAGATTTGCCGCGCAGTTCTAGCAAATACTTTTTATGAAGATTCCATTTGACGATCGAAATAGGATTCCAAACGGATTTTCTGGATTCGCTTAATTTTCTTAGAAATAGCTTAAATTCCTTTATCCTTGTGAAGTAACCCCAGGTCGTTCTGAAGATGTAGGCTCCTGTATCGTGCGCGATCGGATCGAGTCCTTCCCAGGGCTTGAGATCTACGCGTAAGCCCTCTTCTTTGAGGGCCCGAATCAGAAAAATATCATCCGAATGAGGTTCATCAAACTGCTCACTCGTTAAGATCGTAATATCAGAATAACTTGGCATTCTTTGCCTAGTACTAAGATGGGTTCTTTAGTTTGTACATTCGTAATCAAAAGATTGACGTTTTTTGGTCCAGCTCTTCAGTCGACCCTGAATCTTGTCAAACAACGAGTAGTCTTCGGTAGATTCGATTGAAACCCTTCCTTCAGCATCTAGGTTTCTGCGTTCGTTGTGGATCAGGCTATTGTTGTCAGATCGAAGATCGATACGAAGCATATTTCTCCTTAAATCATCGGAGGTTTCTTCGTAGTTTGAAAGCTGAGTCCAATCAAAGTGATGATCGGCGTTTCGATCAAAATTTATTTGAATAATTCGCTCGTTGGCGTCAAAAAACTCCTGTCGTATGCTTTGGCCAGCTTGATCAGTTTCTATCAGATAGGTCTGAGTAATTTTGCTTTCAGAATCGTAGGTAATGCTAGTTTCGCGATCATAAATCAAACCCTCGCGACCAATGCAGGTTTCACGAACGATATGACCTTGGGCATCCCATTGAATCACGCTTCCGATTCCTTCCAAGCGGTTATTTTCGAGATAGCAAAAATTCAGAACTAGGATGGTGTCCTGGTCGTCAAAGATAAATTCATCGGTCCACTGATCGATGAGTTGCTCGTCATTCCAAATTTTGTGGGAGCGGGCAACGATTCGCTCTTTGTCGTCGTAATGTAGTGTCGTCACATGGAGAATTCCCAGGCTGTGATCTAGGCTTTGAATTTGAACGGGACGATTGTTTGTTTGATCGTAAACAATTTCCTCTTCCTGAATAAGTTTGCCATGGTCGTAAGCCTGGACAAAAGACAGCGCGCCGAAATTTGTATATTGGTAAATCGCACGGGAAACTTCATTGCCTTGAGTATCGAATTCACGCTGGATCCTTTGGTGAAGTCGTCCGCTTAGTGAGAAGCTTCGCTCTTCTATTTCTGTTAGCTGGGAGACAAAAACGCCAAAATCATTATGACTTTCGAGATGGGTTTCGGAATAGCACCAATTGTTTGACGGGGCCGGAAGCTTAGCAATCTGCGAACCGTTCATGCTAAGTCCAATAGCTAGAAAAAATGAAGTTCCGACAATCATCCCACACCTCCCAAGGCATAAAGTTATCCAATTAGCCGCAATTGGTCTAATTCTGTAATCAGTTTCTAGTCGAGAGTTTGACGCAGATCGTTGAGTGATAAAAGGCTGGCAAATTTAAGATCTTAAATAATTTTTCACTTTCTAGCTTCGATCTCCGCTTACTTATCCGAATGTGTAGATGAGATCGGCTTCGCGGTTTCTTTTGACGCGGTGCCGATACAGAAATTGTAGCAATTTGCTGCGGGGCATCTTACGGATATTGCTGCGCCGCGGTAGAATGGAGTAGAAGATGAAACTGGATATATCAACACAGATGGGAGTGGCCAATCGATTGGCCGCGACAACACGAGCGATTTCAAAATCGATTCAGCGTCTGTCTAGTGGTCAGCGAATTTTAAGTCCTGGTGATGATTTGGTCGGATTTCACTCTTTAAGTTGGCTTAATTCGCAAACTCGTGGACTAACTCAGGCCAACTTCAATGTGAATAAAGCTCAAGGCATGTTGGCTACGGCCGAGGATGCGATCTCGGCCCAGATGGATATTGTCCAGGCCATGAAGGCCCTTGCGCTTGAGGGTGCCAATTCAAGTCTTAGTGCGGACAATCGACAAGAGATTAATACGAGACTGCAAGAACTCCTAAGCCAGTTTAACGAGATTGTCTCTTCCACAGAATTTAATGACATACATTTGCTGGACGGCGGAGCGGGAACGCAAAACCTTTTAGTCGGTGCCAACCAAGGCAATGATTTGAATTTTGAACTGCCCGATCTCAATGCGGGAAAAAGTTTTTTGAAAACTGTTGGGAGCGGAGTTTCATCGGCGACGACAACATTTGGAACAACAAGTCACCAGGCGTCGGTTATCTCGGACTTCGATGGAGACGGCATCAACGACTTTGCGGGCGCAGGAGAATATGTAAGTATCTATATGGGTACCGGTGATGGTAGTTTTGGCCACAGCACAACAATTGACGGGGGCGGGGCCGAGGCCGGCGCGAGTATTGGTCGGGAAATGGTTGCCGCGGATATGAACAACGATGGTATTCAAGATATCGTGACATTTTTCTTAAACGCACGGTTTTCGATTTTGATTGGAAAAGGGGATGGTACATTTGAGACGGCGATTACGAGTGCGAGTCCTGGTGGGACCTGGCTTCATGGGGATGTTGTAGATATAGACAATGATGGAGATTTGGATATTGTTGGGTCGAATAAAACTCTAACCTCAGTCGATATTTTTACGAACGATGGTGCCTTGAGCTTTACGGAGACCAATGAGGCGGGTTCGAATCTGGTTTATGATGTGCAGATGGTTGACATCGATAATGATGGGATTCCAGATATTGTGGAGGCCAATGCTGGTGATGATTCAATAGGGATACAGATAGGCAACGGCGACGGAACCTTTCAGACTCTTAGCACCTTTGCGACGGGCGACTTTCCCTATCGATTGCAGGTTGCCGATTTCAATCGTGATGGGGAGATGGATATCTTGAACCTGGATTTCAATACGGGTCAGTATTCATTTCATGCCGGAAATGGAGACGGAACCTTTGATGCTCGGGTAATGGGGGCATTATCGCTTGGCTCGACGAATACGGACTTGGAGATTTTGGATTTTAATGGCGATGGGGTTCTTGATTTTGTTGCCATGGATACTACCGGCGATACGGCACAATACTATCAGGGTGTTGGTAATGGGACTTTTACGGCTAGTAAGGTCATTAGTTTGGTTAATAACGTGGCGGATCTTTCTGTTGGCGATATTGACAATGACGGCGTTGCTGACGTTATTGGACTCTCCACTAGCGCCACGTCATATATTACAAAGATTTTAACAAACACTAAACAAGTCGTCGCTCTTGCCGATCTCAATGTAAACGATGTGGAGACGGCTTCGAAATTGGCCGATATTTTGGACGATACAATCTTAGCTCTCGAAGATGAACAATCTAAGCTAAGCAGTGTTCATAGCCGGTTGGATATCATAGGAGCTTCAAATCTCTTAATGAGTGATAGTTTTGAAGAAGCTAAATCCCGGATTAACGATCCAGATACAGTCTTGGAAGTGACGGAGCTTTTGCGAAACCAAATTCTAGCGGATGCTCAGGTCGCTAGTTATGCACAAGCCAATGTCCAACTTCAAACGGTCATGCAGCTACTTAGCTTTTAATTTGGATTAGCTATTAATATGAAATGCTCAGAGAGAGACTCGAACTCTCACGGGTGTGAACCCACTAGACCCTGAACCTAGCGCGTCTACCAATTCCGCCACCTGAGCCATTTTCAGAGCAATTTCTATCAGAGTTTTAAGTTCAATTAAAGGCACTGATAATCTCAATTGTTTGGTGAGCGTTTAGGCTCAGATGGAGAAACATACACTCGCAGCTTCCTCGTTAATGCCCATGAATAGTGGCGCAGCTCCCACCATGCAAGGCTTGCCGGGACAGTTCTGATTTGGTACATGCCTTTCAAGAAGGAGATAAGTAATCATTTTTAGCAGCCTACTTTTGTTAACTACGGCCATGCTTCACCCGGGAGATTCAGATTCGATAGAGGTGATTCCCAAGGGGACAAAGATCATATCGATTCGGGAGATGAATATTCTTCCAAAAACAAACGCAATAGTTTTCTTGCAAGGGCAAGATCCGTTGCAGGTGACGGATTGGAAAGGCAATGAATCCTTTGCCAATATTGACCGGCATTCAGAAGGCGCCGACGCAATGGACCTCGCCTGCGCTTTGAGAATTATTCCCTCGACCGAAGACCGCCTACTTCCTAACAATTTCGAGGTTATCGAGGGCAATGAATGGTTCACGCGGAAGCCCCAGCCGATCGATGTTTTTACGATTAATCATGGTGTTGAAAGGTACAAGACTGCCCTCCGGGGGAACCCTCTGGCCTACCTCCCCAAGGATGGGATCAAGGCTGGCAGTTATTTATATATTCCATCTTTTCCAGGAGTCACTTTTTGGACTTCTTCAACCTCTAAAGAAGTGGATCGGGAGTTCAAGGCCCCTTTTGAGGAATTCACATGCGCTAGACGCATCCCTGGCTTAAGGGAAGTGCCAGACGAAAAACTGAGTGGTCTTTTTTTGAGTCCCTGGGAAGAAATACTTTCTTGTATGCCGGAAGAGCATAGAAATTTAGCCTATGGCTCGGCATTTGATCGGTACAGAATTTTAGTGCCGGCGAGTCAAAATGACCTGTGGGAGCCCTCAGATTATTCGACTCCTGAGATCACAATTGGCGAGCTTAAAGAACTTATCTCTTCTAGCTTTGAATTGAAGTTCCCGCCTCCGCGCGTGATCGGCGAGTAGATTCGGTTGGATCGAACTGAACTCAACTAGCCGTCGCAGATTGTGAGGGCCTGTTCAAGCGAGTCGCTGGATTATAGTTCCCTTGGCGTTGTTGAGCAGTCGGATTTCGGCACGACGCGTATAGATATACTTTGGGTCTTTATTTGATTTTCTTGCGAGTGACATCGTTTATGCCTTCATCCATGGTTATTTAATTTGTGGTTATCTAATTCGCTCGAGATTATCGAGGAAGATTCTTGTCCCCTTAGTCATTCGAGTTCGTTGTGATATTTGAAATATTTTTTTATGACCAAACAAATGTCTGAGAGAAGAATTTAATAGCAACTCTTGCGCCTTTTTTAGGCTTACAAAATCAAGATGGTCACTCGTGCTGAGGCGGTCCGGATGATAGAGAAGGGCTTTGCGACGAAAAGCTCTCTGGATTTCTTCGTCACTGGCGCCCTCATCTACTTGTAAAATTTCGTAAGCTGAAAACATACATCCTTGTACCTTTCAGAAAAATTTGAAGCCTCATGCTTCATCCGACAATACTCTATCGGCATCGCAGCAGGAAACTTGAGCCATTCGAGAAGACATCAAATAATACCCAATATTCTCAAAGAGATAGCGTCCTCAATTGAGCGAATTGGAAAGTGTAAAATCCTTATAGGCTTCAGCCTTAAGTTTCAGATCAATGCGTCTTTCCGTAAAGGGGATCTTAATCACGTAGATATAATTGATCGTGCCATTTATCACGGGTGAGTTTTCGTCCCTAACAAGCACGATATCAGCAGCGGTCAATTCATACTGAGGGGATTTGGAAAGAAGCGTGAGCACGCGCTCTTTGATCGCTTCATCCCCATTTTTGTGATGCCTAATAATAGCATCTCCAAGAATTCCGCTGACCTGCGCACTTGAGTAATAACCGGGAATAAATGCATAAAGCCACCAGCCGCCACCGATGAGGGCAATGAACAAAATCAGAGTGATATAGTTAAAATCAGCACGAAGAGTTCGTCTAGTTTTCGTCTTCATAAAATCGATTTTAGTCCTTATCCCATGAAATAAAACAGCAAAGAGATAAAGCAAATCAAAATGACTAAAATCCGCACCCAAATAAAAAAGGCTCGAGCCTCCATTCGGTAGACCCAGACCTTAGAGAGTCTTGTCGCCATGAGAATCGATGGAAATAATGCAAAGGGAAGCCAAAGCGTAGATGCCGAAAACGAACTGACTGAAACTCGATCCGATCCAAAATAGATTCCCAAGCGCACAATATGATTGATAACCGCGGCAACAGCCTCGGTCGCCACGAAAGCTGCGGGACTAAAGCCAAGGCTTAAGAAATAGGGTGTCAAGTAAGGCCCTATCGCTCCGAACATCGCTCCCATTAGGGGGACCGATATTGGGATTGTTAGGTTGGGAAGCTTTTGAAACGCCGCGGTCATCAAACCAGCGGGAACGAGCATCATCACCAACCCATAGACATAGAGAAGTGGTTTAAGCTTTTCGATATCCATGCGACCAAAAATAAAAAATGCAGGAATAAATCCGATCAAGATTCCAAGAGAAAAGTTTTTGATAAAGCCGCGGTCAATAGTTTTGCGGTGAATATAGGCTCGAGTAAAATTTGAAAGCAGCTGCACGCTTGCATGGGCATATAGAAGTTCAATCGGCGGAAGCATCCACGACATAATAATGACGAGGAGAAGGCCGCCGCCTATGCCGAACACGCCCGAGATAAATGAGGTGACAAAAACGATTGGTATCAAAAATAGCCAATCACATGGAATTATTGCTGATAGAGCCAGCTCGCCGCATTGTGCCATAGATTTAAACAGACTCTTAACAAGACGGCGGTGCATCAGCAACATAGACTTCTAGATGGATGGGAAGTTTGAGATCACAGGCGAAAGCCGCAAGTTTTTTTGTTCTAGTCTATTTATTAAAATTGAATGTTTATGCCATTGAGGAAATCTCCGTGATGTCATTCAATGTCGAAAATTTCTTCGATACGGAAGACGATCCTTTAACACGAGATGAAGCCTTTACACCCGGCGGAACCTATGAGTGGACAGCGAAAAAATTAAAGGAAAAATCCCGGAATCTAGCCGATGTCGTAACGCCAATTCAAAATTCGGACGGCACGAGATGCCCGCACATTTTGGGGCTTGTTGAGGTCGAGAACAAAGAGGTTCTGCAGTATTGGAAGCAATACTTTATGCAAGTTTGCGATTACAACGCGCCAATTATCGAAGACCCGCAGTCAGGTGATGAGGTTGGAGACTTCAGAGGTATTAAAGTGGCGCTGTTGAGCCGATTCAAATTAATGAGTCAGCCCATTCTACATGTTGTCTATCGTGGTGGACGGCACATCTTGGAAGCAACCTTTGAAGTGGAGGGACATCCGATTACGATTTTTGTTAATCACTGGAAAAGTCGTATAGGAGATGATGGCGAAGAGCTTCGCATGAAGGCCGCAAGTGTTTTGATGAGCCGGCTTGAAGCCTTTAATGCTCAGGATCCCTATGCTGATTACATCATCATGGGAGATATGAATGATGAGCCCGAAAACAAGTCTATTGCCACGACGCTGAAGGTAACGCCGAACCTTCAATACTTAATGGAAAATCCAAATGAAATTTTCTTATGGGATGCAAGTTTTGAAAAATTTCATTTACCTTCTATTTTAGAAGAGCAGCGTTCGCAGGTCAGTGAAGAAGAGTTGCAGGAAATCGAACGCTACTATCGAAAAGTACGCGGCACTTACTATTATAAAAAAAAGAAAACCTTTTATGCTCTTGATCATATGATATTGCCTCGAGGCATGTTCGATACAAGAGGATTTTCTTATGTAAAGGACTCCTATCGAATATTGCGGCACAAAGACTATACCGATGAAAATGGGGCTCCTATTCCCTATAAACCCTTTCGAGGCGGAGCGAAGGGTGGAGCTTCTGACCATTTCCCTATATTTATGCGGCTCAGCCTCAGCGAAACGGGCTATTAAGCATAGTTCCCTTTCTTTCAATTTGAGCCGTATGATGCTACCTAGAGAGGAAGGACATCAAATTGGCTAAAGAGAAATTCAAAAGAACTAGTATTGCGTCGACTTCATCCTTAGGCTTTGACCCGAATTGGAAGAATATCGGCTTTTTGATTCCGATTTATGTTTTCGGGTTGTTTGGCTGGCCCGTTTATCTTTATTTTGGTGGTGGGATTCAGTGGCCAGAGGTAGCGATCGGTTTTTTAATGTATGCCTTTTCTATTGTGGGAATTTGTGTCGGCTACCATCGCGGTTTTAGTCATCGAAGTTTTAAAATGTCACCTTTCATGAAATGGATTGCGGTATTTTGCGGATCTTCCACGGGCGAAGGCTCTGTTTTGAGTTGGTGCGCCGATCATCGTCGACACCATCGCTATGAAGATACAGAGCTAGATCCTTATAACGTGAATCGTAGTTTTTGGTGGGCCCATATGGGATGGATCATTGGAAGTCCAACCACGACGGAATTTTCAAATTGCCCAGATCTTTATAGAGAGCCCCTACTTCGCAACCAGGATAAATTTTATGTGCCATGGTTTTTGGTTAGCAGCTTGTTGTTTCCCTTAGCGCTTGGCTTTGTATTTGATCGTCCCCTGGCAAGTTTATTGTTGGCAGGATTTACGCGATTGATCATTGTCCAACAGTTTACGTTTATGATTAATTCCTATGCGCATTACTTTGGCCGGCGCCCCTATTCTACGACTATCACGGCTAAGGATTCTTTGATTTGTGCGATTATGGCGAGTGGAGAAGGTTGGCATAATTATCATCACCGTTTTCCATTTGATTATCGCAATGGTCATCGAGCTTACCACTGGGATCCAGCTAAATGGCTGATTTATGTTGGACAGTTTTTGGGCTTAACTCGGAATCTTATTCGAACGCCTCAAGCCGAGATTTATCGGGCTCGATTACAAACTCAACGAGCGAAGTGGTCGCTCGAAGATCATCCACATCTAACTAAAATTTCGGATCGAATGGATGAGGCGCTTCAGAAGTGGCAAAAGTTGAGTGTTGAATGGGAGGCGCTAAAGGCCAGAAAGCACGATGATTGGGAGGCTAAATGGCGACCCTTAAAACAAAAGATTCATGAAGCTCGAGCTGACTACATCATCGCTTATCAAAATTGGAAACTTCAGTTGGAAAAAACGGTTCGCCTCGGTCTGGTCCCCGCTTCGACCGACTCTCCTTCATCAAATTAGGTTTTGTGTCGATGTGTGATTATACCGTGGGTTAGGTCATAGGGCGACATATCGACGCTGACCCGGTCTCCCACGGTAACTCTGATTTTGAAACGACTCATTTTACCTGACAGGCGCGCATTAACACTGATCGCATTGTCCAATAATACCTTATAGTTGCCGCGACCGGCGGCCTCAATAATTTTGCCCTCAACTCGAACTAAGTCAGCTTTTGACAATGAAATCTCCTAACGTTTACTTGCAGCTACGGAATCATCGCCAAAAAGTCACGTCTTTGCAAATGCCTTTTCTTTCTTTTCAGGACCATCTAAGGCTCTTGTCTAAGTAGATGGATCCTCTAAGTCATGGCATTTTGGGCGCTTTAGCTGCTCAAGTGGCTGGAAAAGAAAAGAACATTGGAGTTGCTACGGCTGTTGGCTTTGTTGCCGCTTTGGCTCCAGATTTAGATGTGTTTATTCGATCCGATTCTGATCCTTTATTGGCGTTAGAATTTCATCGGCAATTTACACACTCATTGATCTTCATTCCAATTGGCGCTTTTGTTGTAGCCTTAGTTTTTAAGCTTATTTTGCGATCAAAACATAACTTAAGAAATATTTATCTCTGGGCGTTGGCTGGCTTTGCTACGCATGGGCTTTTGGATGCTTGCACGAGCTATGGAACTCAATTGCTTTGGCCGTTTTCGAATCGTCGCGTGGCTTGGGATTGTATCTCTATTATCGATCCGATATTTACGTTGATCCTATTGAGTTTTTTGCTGGGGGCATTGTGGTGGCGCCGTTTTTCGATAGCAAAAAGGGCTTGGATTTTTGCTCTTTCTTATTTGGCTTTGGGAGTGTTTCAACGGGAACGAGCTGGGATGATTGCAGTAGATTTGGCGGCGTCGCGAGGTCAGAAGATAGAAAGTATGCGAGCGATGCCAAGTCTTGCCAATTTAGTTCTTTGGAAAACAATCTATGAAACCAACGACCGAATTTATGTTGATGCGGTTCATATTTTATTTTCTCCCGTGGTTTTGGAAGGAGTAAGTACAAGAAAAATTGAAAACCTTGAGGATTTGAATGATTCGATCCCGGCGGACAGTTCGTTGGCCCGAGACATTGAGCGCTTTCGTTGGTTTTCCGACGATAGGCTTTTTGAACCTGAAGGGCGTCCTGGGGTTTTGGCCGATGCGAGGTATTCAATGCTTCCTAATAAGCTCGATCCTTTATGGGGCATTGTATTAAATCCGAAAGAGCCTGATAAGCATGTGAAGTTTGAGAGTTTTCGAAATATCGAGTCCGGTACGCGAAGGGATGTCCTCGAAATGCTGTTTGCTCCTCGGTCGGGCAGATTTGCCACATCTAGAGATTCTCTCTAAAGCGCGCTAAACTGGAAGAGAATGTCAGCAAGCAAGAATTCTGAATATGCCAAGTTGAGACAGTTTCCTAGATTTGAAGTATCGCACTGTGAGTCGGTTGGTGGGGTGATGCCCGAAGCAAGCTCCTCGTTTCAACTTTCCACTCTCGGATTGGGAGGCTGTGCATTTTTATCAACATCAGGGGAAACTGGATTTGTTCCTCCGAAGGAAGTTCTCTGTTCAATTTACTCGTCAGATGAAAGTGGCGTAAACGACGCGCAGTTTGTCGTCGGAAATCTCATCTATTTGAGGCCGATTAGTTTGGGAACCTTGGCGGGTTTTCAATATGGGGTCAAGTTTCATCATGAAGAGCGTGCCAAATTGCGTGGAATACTTGAGCACCTCGAAGCTTTGGCTGATCAAGGTGTCGTTTTGCGCGTCTAAATTTTCGTCCGTATTCAATATTGGTTGAGAGATCCAATCCCCCAATGTTAGGTGTCCAGCATGCAACATTTAACAAGCTTGCTGGGACTTTTGGTAATGATGTTTTTGGCGTATTTGCTATCGAGCAAAAAATCTGCCATTTCGATTAAGATCATTCTTATTGGAGTAGGCCTCCAAATTGGGTTTGGAGTTCTTGTCGTTTGGACGACGCCGGGAGTCTTATTTTTTTCCGCGGCCAGGGAGGCCATATCTAGCATTATAGGATTTTCGGATGCTGGAGCATCATTTGTTTTCGGTGAGGGATTTAGAGAACACTTCTTTGCCTTTTCAGTTTTATCGACAGTTATTTTTGTTTCATCCTGCACCGCGATTTTGTTTTACCTCGGTGTTATGCAGAGGATCGTTAAAGCTATGGGCTGGGTAATGGTTCGTTTGATGAATGTATCGGGTGCGGAGTCCTTAGCCGCAAGTGCCAATGTTTTTATGGGCCAGACGGAGGCGCCGCTTTTGATCAAGCCTTATATTGCTAAAATGACTTCGTCGGAGCTTATGACGATGATGGTAAGTGGGATGGCCACGGTAGCAGGAAGTGTGATGGCGGCTTACGCGAGTTTTGGAGCGGATCCAGGACATTTGTTGGCGGCTTCGGTGATGTCAGCTCCGGCTGCAATTGTGATTGCTAAAATCATCCTTCCTGAAACTGAAACACCTCTTACTCGGGGAACTCTAAAAGTTGATGTGCCTCAGGCGGATACAAATGTTTTAGACGCTGCTTGCCGAGGTGCGGGTGAGGGATTGAACTTGGCTCTAAATGTAGCCGCGATGTTAATTGCTTTTGTCGCCTTAGCGGCTTTGATCAATTATATTTTGGCCTTTCTTCCTGGTTTTGGCGGCGCGCCGATAAGCATGGAGAGGGTATTGGGTTGGCTGTTCTCGCCACTGGCTTGGCTGATGGGAGTACCTTCGCAAGATACGTTGATCGTTGGAAGCTTGCTTGGGAAGAAAATGTTCTTGAATGAATTTATCGCTTATATCGATTTGAAAGATTTAAAGGGCGTAATTTCGGATCGGTCTTTTATTATTTCGACTTACGCTTTGTGTGGGTTTGCAAATTTTTCTTCAATCGCTATCCAAGTTGGCGGTATCGGCGCTTTGGTGCCCGAGCGTCGCAAAGATCTAGCGAAACTTGGGTTTAAAGCTATGTTGGGGGGCACATTGGCAGCGAATATGACGGCCTGTGTAGCCGGTATACTAATTCCCTAAAAAAGAAGTTCTATAAATCCGGGACCTTAGGCTCTGGCAGTTTTGCCTAACTAGGCTAGTGGACGGCTTTGGTTATAGAATATGGCTTATGGTTAAATCATCTCATTCAGAGCGAGCGATGACGCAACGAAAACACCCTCGATATAATGTCGCCCACTTCGAAGGTCTGGAAGTGCAACTCAATCTTCATTGTGATGAGAAACTTGTTTCCTTGGGGCAGGGTGGTTGTGGCTTTTATACGATGAAGGAATCGGAATCTTTGTTGCCGCCTAGAAGAATTTTTTGCCGACTTCGCTTTGAGGGTCTTTCGGACGAGCCGCTGGAAATCCAAGGGAATTTGGTTTATTGCCGTCCTTACGAAGTAGCAGGAAAGAAGGTTTATTACTACGGAGTGGAGTTTCTTCAGGCCTTTCAGGATCGTTTGGACGGTATGGCCAAGAAATTGGAAGAGCTGGCTGGCGATGGTTTTGTCTTTGAGATTTAGTTAATTAAAGATACTCAAAATGCGTGTCTTGCCCTCTTTGCCAAAGTTCACAAATAAGTCTGTTTTATAAAGAAGCCAAATCACGAGAATTTTGGCGCTGCCAAGATTGCGAGTATGTTTTTGTTCCTGCAGAATTTCATCTTTCTCTCGAGCAGGAAAAAGCCCGTTACGCTCTTCACGAAAATAATATTGATGATTCTGGATATCAGAATTTTTTGATGCCAGTCGTGGAGGCGGTTGTGAAGTTTTGTCCTGCCCGTAGCCGAGGATTGGATTTTGGATGTGGACCGGGCCCCGCCCTAGCGGCGATCCTCGAGTCGCGCGGGTATCCAATGAACCTTTACGATCCCTTCTTTTTTCCGGACAAGGGCGCCCTGGATCATCAGTATGATTTCATCACTGCTACAGAGGTCTTCGAGCATTTGAGAGAGCCTAGAGGCGTCCTGGTAGAGCTTTCAAAGCTATCAGATGTTCTTATCATCATGACGGAGCAACTTGGAAATCCGGCTGATTTTCCTCACTGGTATTACAAGAACGATCCCACGCATATTGGTTTTTTTTCCGAGGCGAGCCTTCGATGGATGGGTAATTTCATTCGCGCTGAATCCTTCTTAGTTACCAATCGCTTGGTAGTATTTAAACACCCGAATTAATCAAAATGGCGGACGAAAAACTCCAGGAGAAATTGTAGATTCTGCAAGTCCATCAAAGATCTGAGTACATTTGCCGCGTGCTCGCTGACCCCATGTATTTGGTGTGTTTCGAGTAAAATCCCAGGCAAATTTAATCGGGTAAAAAGGAATCCCTGTACTTCGCCACCAATTCTTAACGAGCGATTTGTTTATCTCTCTCCACTCTGGTCGAAGTTCAATCGGAGCACTCTGCATCTGGTGAGAAGAGAAAAGAATCTTATAGAGCTGAACCGCAGGAACGGACCCCAGTAGAATGATTTTGCCCAAAGGTATTCCACCAAGCTTGAGACCTCCAAGGTCTCCAATTTTTGCGATATAAGTGGCGTTATAAAAAAACTGCATCATGGCGTCCGATCGGCTGGAGCCTTTCAGAATACCGCTCTCAAATTTTCCTCGGTCCAAGCGCATTCGGCGTCTCATATAGGCAAGTTCATATATTTCACGTTTCAAGAACTGATTGATCGTATTATTAAGTGCAATGCTGGCATGGGCGAGCACTCCAGCTGCAATGACGGCGCCAGAAGCTGTTGTTACTGTAGTGGCTAGATTTCCGGTCGAATCAAAAATCCTAAAGGCTTCAAGTTGACCATCATATTTTACCCAAAGGCTAAATGGATAACCAAATGCAAAACCGACTGTCATCAATTTCATCCATTGTCGAATCGGGTCGCCAAGTCGCGCCCACTCTTTGTAGGTTCCCGCGAAGGAAGCAATTCCACCCCCGAAAAGAGCAGACAATAACATGGCTTTTACCGGTACGCTGCTCCAGTGCAAACCATCGTTGGCCAAACCCAGGCCACAGGTAAAAGTAACCTGAAAGGCGGCACATACTCCAGCCAATCGCCAATTCAGTTTAGCCTTAAGAGCTCCTTTATAGTGCTGCCACCAGGGGGAAATGGGAAAACCCACGCCAAAAAACATTTTATTAAATGGGCGATCATAGTGTTCGACGGCGTCGATTCTTTGACTACCGTTTTCATTATTTTCGAGCATCGCAAAGCTTGTGTCACGCCCTGGGAGGTAGAGCGCTCGATAGTTTTGTTTTTTGAAATCCGACCGTACACGCCATCTTTTGAAAAAATTATACCAATGTAATCCCTCTGCCTCATAGGCCTCCGAAAGTCTTTGATGTGCCGCTCGAGCTTTTTCGGTTCCGGCCATAATGATTTGGCGATCACGTATTTTGGTTTCATGACCGCCATCAAAACGATCTTCTTCCTTCATAAAGAAAAACCAAGATCGTTGAGTATTGTCATCAATGACTCGAATTCGGAAGTAACCATTTAATGTCGTAAGTTCAGCCCTTCCGATGCCATTTCGACCCGTGTAGATTTTATTCATTTGAACTTCTTCTTTGAAAGTCAAAGGATCAATCTTTGCTTTAAGCTCCTCAATTCGAGTCAAAAGTTGCAAGTAAAGCTCCAAAAGAGGTTCGGGAATTTCAAATTCGCTAGTATTGAGCCGCCGATTGATTTCCTCAACTGGGATCCTAGGCTCGTCAGAAATATCATGTTGAAAACTAAAGACAGCTAGTAATTCTTCCGTTGAGACGGAATCTTCGTTTTGTGCGTCGTTACCATCCTGCGCGAGAACTGCCGGAAAATATAACAAGATTATTAACCCGAGTAGCCATGACTTCAAACAACGCCCCAAATTGATCACTTAAAGCTCCCTATTATTAAGCAGAACAATCGAAATATGTACCGGAAGGCAACCTCTTAGCACGACCTAAGTGCAGGTATTGTTAAGATTCGATGAAATTTAGGATCTAAGTCTAGGTATGTAAACTATTGGAAGAAGTGGGGTTTTCCCTACTCAACCAACTTAGGACGGAGTCTCTCAAGGATTTATTGCAAGCAAAGACCTTGGTTGTGAGCTTAGGGCCTTGGTTGAGCCGATAAGTGATTTTGTTACCTTGAAAATCGAGAAGCAAACCTCCGGCTTCCTCGAGAATGACTTGAGGTCCACAGACATCCCAAAGCCCACAATGATGGGAACTATTAAAATATAAATCCGCCTTAGATTTGGCGATCTCACCTAATTTAATTCCGAGCGAACCTGTTCGAATAAGTTCATTGTTAAAGCCTTCGGCTCTAAATTGTGCGGTGGTCGGATCGATTCGATTGGAGGACTCAATCAGTCGAGCCACCTTGATGTCCGAACAGTTACTACAGTGAATTTGAGTGGCTTTCGTAGTCGAACTTAAACTCGTTACAAAAGAGCCAGCGCCTTGGCGGGCAAAGAACAGTTCATCTCGAAGTGGTCGGGCGACAAGGCCCATGACAGCCGTCTCTCTATCCACGAGACCAATTTGGATGGCCCACTGATCGTTGCCGCGAATAAAGTCTGCCGTTCCATCAATGGGATCAATTAACCACGTGCGTCGCTTATTTTTACTATCCACAGAACTGGCGGACTCTTCACCAATTACAAGATCATTTCTAAATTCCTTAGCAATGGCCTTAACCAGGATTTCGTTGATAATTCGATCGGCCTCAGTGACCTTGCTTTTATCTTCTTTTAGCTCGTAGGAGGAACCCTCAGATCTATGTAATTCCAGCACTCTTTTGCTTGTGGATTTAATTAGATCGATCGCAAAATCTAGTTCATTCTGTAAGTCCATGCCCAATTCAGTTATATTTGGAATTCGGAGAATGAGGAACGTAAAACATTCTAAGGAACGCATTAGTTGAAGATTGTACTCGCGCAAATTAATTCGACTGTGGGGGCTTTCGAAAGGAACTTTCAGAAGATGGGCGAGGTTTTGCGTCAAAATCAAGCCGCCGATCTCGTTGTCTTTCCTGAATGCGCCTTGTGCGGTTATCCGGCGCAGGATCTCTTAGACTACCTGGATTTCTTAAAACAGTCCGAAGTCTATGAACAAAAATTGATTGAAAGTTTTCCGAAACAGAATTTTATCTTCGGAAATATCAGCCGTAACTCCGGACCTGGCCGTCCGCTTCATAATGCGGCAGTTTTTGTCGAAAGCGGCAAGATAAAAGCTCGTTATGCCAAAAGGCTTTTGCCGACTTATGATGTTTTTGATGAAGATAGATTTTTTGAACCTGGGAGGAAGGCGTGCTTAGTTGAGTTCAAAGGAAAAACGCTGGCCCTTAGTGTTTGTGAAGATATCTGGAATAACGAGATTCAAAGCGATCTTCATAATCGTTACGAGCAGTATCCTCTGGAAGACTGTCGGGCAGCAGATCTTCTCATCAATATCTCTGCCTCACCTTTTGAGGCCTCGAAGGTAGAAGCTAAGCGCAAAATGTTAGATGCGATAGCGAAAGCTTTCAAAAAGCCATTTGTTTACGTCAATGCTGTGGGAGCTAACGATAGTTTGATTTTTGATGGCCGGTCGTATGCTTGGAATCAGGATGGAAGTTTCGTATTGGAGGGTGGGGCCTTTGCCGAGCAGACTTACGAGCTCGAACTCTTTGATGATTCGGCTTCTTCATTTGTTACGCCCACGAAACCAAACGCGATCAAGGATATCTACGATGCTCTCGTTTTGGGGATACGAGATTATGCTCAGAAGGTTGGATTCAAGTCCGCCATCTTGGGATTGAGCGGGGGGATCGATTCATCTGTAGTGGCATGTTTAGCTGCCGATGCCATGGGGCCGACTAATGTAACAGGTTTGATGATGCCCTCAAGATTTACATCTAAGGACAGCAACGAAGATGCTCTCTATATTGCCAAAAAAATGCAGAATCCATTACATATTTATATTATCGAAGAAATGTATACGGCGGCGCTTCGAACGCTTTCGATGGCTTTCAAAGAAGTTAAAGAAGATGTTACGGAAGAAAATTTGCAAAGCCGCATTCGCGGGATGATTGTCATGGCGATGTCCAACAAGTTTGGGCATCTGGTTTTGACGACAGGAAATAAAAGTGAACTGGCCATTGGTTATTGCACTTTGTATGGTGATATGTGCGGCGGTTTAGCGCCATTGGCGGATGTTTACAAGATGCAGGTTTATGAACTGGGTCATGAGGCCAATCGCAGGCAGGAACGTATTCCTGAGCGTGTATTTTCTAAACCTCCAACGGCAGAGCTTCGAGAGAATCAAAAAGATCAGGACACTCTGCCGCCTTATGAAAGATTGGATGAAATTCTCAAAGATGTAATCGAGAATTTTTTAACTCGCGAAGCCTTGATCAAAAAAGGGCATTCCAAAGAAGAGGTTGAGAAGACACTTAAACTTTTGGCGGCCAACGAATACAAACGCTATCAAATGCCACTGGGTCTTAAAGTTTCATCAAAAGCTTTTGGAATCGGTCGCCGCGTTCCTTTGGTTCATCGGTTTTTTAATTAACCTGGGTCCTTCGTCGGACTCGGGCAGAAATGCAATAGAATATCTAGACTGATTTGGTAAGCCTTTATGTCATGAAGGACTTGATCCATAACCGTGATAGTGTCCTGAGCTCCCTCCTGAGTATTTATAGTACTATTTTTATAGTTGTGAAGTTCGGGTATCGATACCTCGTAGTTTGCATCTAGTTTTCCAAAAAGCCCGTCTGGATCGATTAAGTTGAATGCTTGAAACGATGTGAGTTCCACTCTCCCATAAATTATATTAGTTTCGTCGGGAACGATTTTAATGCCACTCACGGTTGCAAAGTTATCGGAATGACTATTTGTGTTGGATTTCAGCGAGATATTTCTACCATCTTCGGCGTATATTTCGATAGTGTCTGGATCTTCCGATATAACTTCCGCCTTGATGCCCGTGCGGCTCGAAAAATTATTTATTAGATAAGCAAAGTCTTCCGCGTTGTGCAAACTCCCTACGATATTAACTCCGTTGATAACGAGGTCATCGCCCGAAAGCTCACCGTATTTATTTTTCCAACTTTCGATATCTAAATTTTCCATTCGAAACGAAGTATCTAAAACCTGAGCTGATATGAGACCGTTATTGGCGTTTATCCGCCTTGCGATAGAGATCGAAGAATGTACGGGATCGTCGGGCGATACGAGGTCATCATTACTGCCAAGCTCAAAGTTCCAAGTTTTATCTCCCTGCCGGATGGCGAAGGAGTGAGCCATCAGGGGCTCTATTGGATAAATTTCGAATATCGAAGAATATACTTTTCCGATTGACTCTAAAGACGGAAAGTCGAAATTTTTTAAATAGTAGTATCGCCCATGGAACATTTCGATGGGCACACTAAAGTCAAAGCCATCAAACATATAATGGTGCGTATTTGTATACATATCTTCAAATTTTGAAGTTCGAATGATCCGTAGCATCTCTTCTTTGTAGGCTTGAAATTCGTCGTTCAAGAATCCTCGTTCCTTAGCTCCGACGGCTCCGTTTGCGGCCTGTACAGAGAAATCACGCTGACGGCTAAAGCCCATCCATAAAGTTTCCGTCGCATCAGCTGCTTGAAGTGCAAATTCGTGAGCGTTCTCACGGCTAATTTGTAAGCCGCGACCTTCAGGTCTAGTCAAATCATTGTCAAATTGATCGCTATCTGCACCGCCATCGGCATGAAAGGGGACAACAATCAACATGTTCAAAATATCTGCTGAATTTCTACCCTCGACGTCGTCGTTTCCAAGATAAAGTAGGCTTTCATGAAGGACGATTCGATAGCGCTGCAGATTGGAGCTTGAATTCCATCTGGGGCGGCTTAAGGCAATCTCCTTTTCAAAAATAGGGTCGTTAACAGCATCTAGGCTTACACCCTTTAAGGTTACTTCGTCATAACTTCTGATGGGAGCATTCAATATGTCGGAAAATCTTTTCACAGTCATATTTTCAATAAACTCTTCGTCAGATTTGTATTTCTGCTCTAATTGGGCATAAACATTTCGTAAAATCTCCTTAAACTCCAAAACCACGGAGTCGCCGCCATTTCCAACTTTAAAAGCTCGGATATCGTCTGGCGGATCCGCCAGAGTGCTATTGGCAAGCAAAATACAACATATAAAAAATAGGTTTTTCATTTTTCCCCCTTTGTTAATGCAAAAAATTGGATATTGAGTTGATAAACTTCATTGGAATTACCCCGGCTAAGCACAGCCTGAAGTTCATCCTGAAACTTTCGAATCATTCTCTTTGCCTTTGGCAAATCCGCGGCGGAAATGGCAAAGGTGTTCGACGAAATTTCTCTCTCTCCGACACTCTGCTCCCTTAGAGCTTCGCCGGCCTTTTCAATCATTTGGCTGTGAAATTTTCGAATGGCTTGGCTGGGCAAATCATTAGTTGTCGAATCTATGTTTTCATTTTTTCGCTTTATGTTTCCTTGGGCATCTTCCTCGATTATCCCAAGACGAATCAGCCTGCGGATTGCGGCCTTAATTGTCGTTGGCGGAATTTTTGAATCGAATCTACGCGAGATCCAATTTGGCGAATTACGGAAGTCGGGTAGGTTAATCATTTTCAGAATCGCAATATGATACCAGTCAGCAATTAGTCGAAATTTGTCCAATGATAGAAAACTCTCCAGTCTTTTTGGCCGAAGACCTTCAAGTTGATACAGAAAATAGTTAGTTTCCTCGCTCGATTTTGCATTGTTGTATGAGCAAAGGAGCTCCAGGTAGCGCGTCGGCTCAGGTCCTAGCTTCATCTCGTCCGCTATGCGTGCGTCGCGCCGTTTCAGGGCCGAGTCGGCGCTCTTTGCGAAGAATCATTGACAACATATTAGAACTAGAAAAACCGAGTTGTTTGGACCAGGCTCTCAAAGAAAAGCGGGAGTTTTTCATTTTCTTTTGCCGAAATACCTCTGCGAGCCAATCTCTAGCCTCAGAAAACTCAAATAGATTCTTTGACGAATTTGCCGACCTCTCCCCAGACACTCGAACAAACTAAATCTGGATAAAGCAGACATCAAGCGGATTGTGTTCAAAGTGTAACAATCTTGTGTTCAGTAAAATTGTCTAGCATTGAAAGGTCTGCCAACTAGGGAGAGTCTCTTGTGATCCGATGTGATCCGAGTTTATTGAAAAACTTCGCGCAAGAATTCCTATTCATTTCAAATAAATCAGCAATAAGATCTCTGGAAAGCTGAATCCCTCCCTGCGATAGGAATCTTTCTCGATAGCGAGCGCTCATAGCGGGATCTAAAATGCTGCCCGCTTCGCTAAGAAATAGATTTTCGATTCGCTCGGCTAAAGTCGATCCTAATTCATAAATCCAGAACAAGGAATCGTAGCCGCCAAAGAGATGGCTAAAGCTAGTCAGGGGAAAGCTTTTCTCGTCAAGAGGGTAGAAGTATTTAGCGTAGATTTTTTGCTCGATCTGACGAGCTGATTGAGTGGAATTCTCGGCTTCGTGAAGTTCAAGATCCAATATAGATTTAGCAATCTGACCTTGTCGCCGGTGAGCGCTTCCAACTCTCAGGGCTTCAATAACTTTATTTATCGCTTCGGGCTCCAGACGCTCCCCAGTTTTGTGATGGACCAAAAGCTTTGATAAGAATTCTGTGTCCCGCATCCAGACTTCCAAAAATTTAGAAGGAGTCTCAGTAATATCTTCCTGTGAGTTCATTCCAGAGAGAGATGCATAATCAATATTCGTCAAAATCTGGTGAAGGCTGTGACCCAGTTCGTGAAGCTGGGTTTCAACGTCCTCCATACTAAGAAGTGCGGGGGCGCCCTCAGAAGCGGGGGGGTAATTGGCGACAATCAAATTACTTGGTATATGAACGCGCCCATCCTGATCAACAAATCTATCATTGAGACTTAGACTGAAAAACCACTTATCCTTTCCGTCTCGAGGAAATGGATCAATATAGATTCTTCCCTTTCGAGTTCCTGATTCTCTTTCGTAGACGTCGTAGGCCAGCACATTTTGGTCCCAGACTTTGACTTGCGAACGTTTGATTTTCAAATGGAAGCTAGTTTCCATTTGTTCAAAAATAACTTGAAGCACGTGTTCGAACTCTAGGTAATCTCGCAAGCCGACAAGATCGACAGCAAGTTCATCCTTAACGTATTCATTGAGATAGTAGGCGACATCATAAAGATAAATTTCGGGATTGGATCTGCCCATCCGTTTAGACTTCATTTTTCGAATCAAGGTTTGTTCCGCAATAAATTTAGGTCGGTTGCGTTTCTCTGCTCGCAGCAGAAAGTTTCTTAGTTCTTTTGGGCTTTCAAATACGAGGCCTTCGAGTTGATAAGTTGCCCAATTGGAGACTCCTGAAGTAAGGGCGAGACGCCGCCGCAGTTCAAGAATCTGGGGAATCAAGAGGTCGTTAATTTGTGCCGCAATACTTTCCCGCGCCCGGTAAGTTCTCCGCCGTGTGGTGGCCGAGTTGGCGGAGCGCATAATTAAATCAAACTGCCACCATTCTGCTGCCTCAATTTGATAGCGACCATCCTTCAATTTGAGATCCTTGATATATTCCAAGGGCACTCCTCGGAGATCTTCCTCTGCAAAAATCAAAGTTGCCTTCGCCATATTAATATTTCTTTGGAAGAGATTCTCCGCGATTTCGATGTTTTGACTTAATTGAATGCGATTAATCGCACTCTGTTGAGCAAGTAATTTGGATTCTTCCGAGTCGGAGTCGGCAGAATGCCAATGTCTAAAATTAGATTGAAGGCCATCTAGTAGTCGACGTTCTTTAGGAGCTAAGCGATCCATATCAACTTCGACATGGCGAAGTTTTCGATGAATTTCGATGCGGCCGATCACTTCTTTGTTCCACCAAACATAGGCTCGAAGCTGTAGTCGAGAGGCTTCTTCTCGGAGCTTAGAATCCGCGAGAGCCACTTCGGCTAAGTGGAATGAGGCCATTTTTTCTCCAAAAAAACCAAACAATCGGTCTAGTTCCAAAAGAAAATTTCGACCGTCGGGAATTTCCACGAGTTTTTTGATGCGTTTTTCAAGGTCCTCGATAGACCGCTCATAATAGCGCTGGAGATCCTGAGCGCTTTCAAAATAAAAAAGTTTTGGCATGAGCTGAACAACCGAAGCTTCAGTCTGCGCGGAAGAGTTGGGCGCAAATCCTAGGAAAACTAGGCTTGAGTAAATTAGAAGCCCCAAAAAATAGCTTCCAAGCAAGTTTGGCCTTTCCCTCTGGATCCCCTCCATCGGCCCGATCTTTTCAGAATTAATGGAGAGAACTCAACTTAAAACTAGGCGTCTAAATTGAAATTTTTCCCCAATCCTCTGAATCCAGGCCTATATACGTTTTTTCTGGGGTGATGATGGCAAAGCCTAGAGTTCCTTGAGTGGCGTGGACGATCGCATTGCCCTCGCGGTCTAGCCCGATTATCCCAAAATGCTTATTTTGATGTCTTAAAAAGGCTCGGCTCACAGATTCCTGTAGACTCATTCGATCTTCGAGGCGGCTGAGAATGGCGGCAGCAAGACCGGCATCTAAAATATCTTCCCCTATTCCTGTCGCCGATACGGCTCCCCACGGATTGGCAAAATTACCGGCAGGTGTGCAGCTATCGGAGACGCGTCCGATTCTTTCCATGCCGCGGCCTCCGGTCGAAGTGCAGGCGGCCAGGTGGGATCTGGAATCGAGCGCCACGCAGCCAACGGTCCCGGTTTGGCCGGCCTTTTTATTTTTCCACTCTTCCAGTCGCGCTTCGGTTATGGGTGAAGCGGGTTCAATGCCTTTTTCGAGCGCGTATAGGGCGGCTCCCTCTCCGCTTAGGTTTCGGTCTCGTTCGTCCAAAAGTTTTTGGACAATCTTTGACGGATGTTGGAACCCTTCCAGATTAGAAAGACTCGAAAATCTTTGAGTTTCACCATCCATCAGTGAGCAAGAAAGTCGAGCCTGGCCATCCGACTGAAGTTTGGCTCCGTAGCCTGCGTTGAAAATAGCCTCGTTCTCGAGTTGTTCGACGCCATACAAACTGAGATCCAAGGTTGAAGGATTTTGATCGCGCAGTTTCTTTTGGATTTTTTTGGCGATTTCTTCCAAGCGAGACAGATACCAATCCGGTTTGCCAGCTTTGTGTTGAAGAGTGTCACCAGGGCCCAGGCCGGAATGGATAAGCACGAGTGGTGCTGAGAAATATTTGGATTGTGCTTGGGACCAATTCATAGGCTGCCTCTCGAGGGATTAAAGTCAGAAATCGGCTACGTTAGCCATAGGACGCTGTCAATCTCGCTCGGCAGGAGTTTGTGTGACCAATCATTGCTCAAGACGACAATACATGCTAAATTTGTAATGATTAGATTATGACAAGTCCAGCCGTGCAAACCTCCAAAACCCTCAGTCTCAGCGATCGGGCGCGCGATAAGATTTTAAGTCTTATGAAGCGTGAGAGCAAGCCGGAGGGCTGTGCTTTGAGAGTTTCAGTGGTTGGAGGGGGTTGTTCTGGTTTTTCTTATAAAATGTCTTTTGAAGATACAAGCAAGGCCGGAGATCAGGAGATTTCGGAAAATGGGATTCGTATTTTCTTGGATCCAAAGTCCGCCCTTTTTCTAGAAGGCATTGAGATCGACTTTGAAGATGGTCTAAATGGTTCGGGCTTTATCTACAAAAACCCCAAAGCTTCTAAATCTTGCGGATGTGGAACGTCGTTTTCGGTCTAAGAATCTTGAGGCTATCCCCAATTCCCGTTAACTTTATTACCGATGCCTACAATAACGTTTTCTAATTTTGGTGAGAAGTTTGAGGTTCCAGCGGGTAGTTCGATCCTTGAATGTGCTCTTGAACACAATTTGCCTCTCGATCACGACTGTGGTGGAAATTGCGCTTGCACGACTTGTCAGGTCTTTGTCGAATCGGGAATGGACAACATTTGTGCCATGTCTGATGATGAAAAGAGTTTGCTTGAAGCCAATGATAAACTTACAGACGGCGCTCGCCTGGGTTGCCAGTCTAGAATTCAGAAAGGCGATATAGTCGTTAGAATACCGGATTAAAGGCGGGCTGCTTTTTAATCTTGATTTTATTAAGCGACTGATTGAAAGCTCCAGCTATGGCAAAAAAGTCAGCAAAACTAACTTGGGGTGATACGGAAGAACTAGCTTTTCGTTTAATTGACGAGCATCCACAGCTCGATCCATCTAAGCTAACAGCCAATAAGTTGGTAGAGCTTGTTACGAAGTTGCGTGATTTTGGAGAGAAAACTCGCAAGCCGGATGTTCACCTTCTGGAAGAGCTTCAAACTCGTTGGCATGAAGAGCGCAGCGAAATGGAAGATGAGCTTGGTCCTTACCAAGATTTGGAAGTTGATGAAGACTCTGAATTGGACGAAGACGTTTATCGTGATGATAAAATGGTCGAAGACGATGATGACGAGGATGATCGTGATGAAGTCAGCTTGGACGAGGCCTTCGAAGATGAAGATGAAGACGAAGACGACGAGGATGAGCTTTATTAATTAACGCATGGGCCCGCTTCTTCGGCGGGCTGCGGCAATGCTCTCTAGCCCCATAAATCAAACTAGCACTGCTTCTAAAAGACATCTTGCCAACAACAAGTTCTATAGCTTTGCTTTCAGTGTTTAATGAAATTAATTTTTGAATGAGGAGGTCATCGTGGCTCAAACAGGTCAAACGCCAGCAACTACAAGCACTAAAGCAGCAAAAGAAAATCCGGAGATGAAGACTAATGTTTTGAGTTCTGAGAAAGCGAAGGCCTTAGAGGTTGCGCTAAGCTCGATTGAAAAACAATTTGGCAAAGGCTCGATTATGCGCCTGGGCGAAAGCAAGGCAGTTATCCCATCGTCTGATGTGATTCCGACGGGATCTTTGGGTCTTGATATTGCTCTGGGAATTGGTGGCGTGCCTCGTGGGCGTATTATCGAAATATTTGGTCCGGAAAGTTCCGGAAAGACAACCCTCACTCTTCACCTTGTGGCAGAGTGCCAAAAACGTGGAGGGGTTTGTGCTTTTGTTGATGCTGAGCATGCGATCGATGTGAACTATGCTTCCAACTTGGGAGTAAACATTAATGACCTTCTTATTTCACAGCCTGATACGGGAGAGGAAGCTCTCGAGATTGTCGATGCCTTAGTTCGATCGGGTGTGGTGGATTTGATTGTTGTCGATTCAGTCGCCGCGCTTACACCGAAGGCAGAAATCGAAGGCAATATGGGAGACTCTCATATGGGCCTTCAGGCTCGACTAATGAGTCAAGCCTTGAGAAAGCTGACAGGTACTATTTCAAAATCCAAATCGGTCGTTGTGTTCATTAATCAGATTCGAATGAAGATTGGTGTTATGTTTGGCAATCCTGAGACAACGACAGGTGGAAACGCGCTTAAATTTTATTGTTCGCTTCGTTTAGATATTCGACGAATTGGAGCGCTTAAGCAGGGCGAAGATGTCATCGGTAATCGAACCCGCGTGAAAGTGGTCAAAAATAAAGTGGCGGCACCATTTAAGCAGGCTGAGTTTGATATTATTTATGGCAAAGGAATTGAGCGCGTTGGAGAGATTGTCGATCTAGCGGCAGAGCAAGAGGTTATTTCTAAGGCGGGTGCTTGGTATGCCTATAAAGAAGAAAAAATCGGTCAAGGCCGAGACAATGCTATTGAGTTTTTAAAAGAGCACAAAGATATCCAGACAGCTGTGATTAAGGAGCTCTACCAGAAGTTAAATATCAATTTGCCTACGAGCTCTCCAGTTCTGTCTCCAAAGGTAGAAGACAAGGCTGTGGTGGCTCAAGTTGTTGCGTCGACGACTAGCGCCAAGAAAAAATAAATTGATCAATTATTCGAAGTCGAGGGTGATCCAAAACAATCTTGCTGGTTCGACTGGATACTCTCGACTTCAATTTTCGAATATTTCAAATCTTCTCTATCGAAAACCAAGAACATAGCTGGTGAGCGTGATGTCACTAGGCCGAAGCAGGGCGTCGTGAGATTGAATCGCAATCGGAGGTTTTTTTCAGTTTCCGATTTAGTCACCTCTTCAACTGTCAAAATACTTGGATAGCGGATCACGCCTTCTTCGCTTTTCCAGAATAAAGCCAAAATCGCTTTCTTCTGAAAATCTACTTTCAGACCAGGAAGACTATCGGGGTTAGCGTTGTGATCTTTCCAAAGGGCTTGCCAAGATTCTAAGTCTCCAATCCAAAATTTTTGAAAATTATCAAACTGAAATTCCAAAGAAGTTGGTGGAAGGTAGTAATGACCAATCTCGAGTTTTATTCCTTCATCTTCCTTTGGCAGGGCATCTTGAGCTTGAATTTTTGAAAAACTTAGAATCGTTAATATTATTAAAGAAACTAAACCTATAAATTTTCGCGATGTGTTAATGCTCTGCATTATTTTATTCTCCTTTTCATGGAGCGTAGCAAAATATTTTCGACGCGCATTCAATTTCTCTTAAATTTTAAAATTTAGAAGCATAGAATCAATTATTGATCTTTAATTTTCGGGGGGGAATTGAATGCTAAAAGCCAATATAAATAAACTAACTGTATGGGCCGGAGCATCAGCTGCGGCGCTTCTAATCCTGGTCTCATCAGCCTTTGCTCAGGCTGAGAAATTTGACCCGTATCTTGTGAGAGCGATGTCAAAGACGGATGTACCTCTAGCGGTGATGGTGGTGATGAATCCTATTATGCCTGCCGCCAAATCCTATTGGGATGAACCCAGTCCGGCAGAGGTTGAGTACAATCGAAAAAAGCAGACTCTTGAAGTCCAATGGGAGTTGCGCCACTTCGTAAATGAATGGATAGGAACCGAAGATTTTGCGGGTGACCCGGCGATCAAAGATTATATGTTCCTTTGGACGGCCAATACGATGGTGGGAACTATCAGCCAAAGCCTTCTTTGGCAGATGGCGCAAATGGATAGTGTCACCTCAATCGTGCTCGATAGAAAAATTCGCGTAGGGATTTTAGCTGACGAAGAAGAGCCTGTAATGGGTATGGACGAGTACAGCTACGGCCTGGAAAAAATTGGGATCCCTGAACTTCGCACAGCACATCCTGACCTTCTTGGAACGGATGTCGTTGTTGGAATTTTGGATACTGGTATGGATGCAAGCCATCCCGAGTTGCAAAACAAGGTTGTCGCCTGGAAAGATTTTGTTGATGGCAAAGAACTGCCCTATGACGGAAATGGTCACGGAACGCATGTCGCTGGGACGATTACAGGTGATGGCGTTACAGGAACGCAAATTGGAATCGCACCACGAGCGAAGCTCGTCATCGGAAAGATTCTATCTGATCAGGGATATAGTCAATTGAGTTGGATCTTACGTGGTATGGAGTGGGTCGCCAATCCAGAGCGAAAACTTGAGAGCAATCTTCGTCCCAGAGTTGTCAATAACTCATGGGGTGGCTCCATGGAAGCGGACCTTCGCAAGAATCCTTTTGCGCAAGCGGTAGTCGCCTGGAATGAACTTCAAATTTTCCCCTCCTTTGCGGCGGGGAATTCAGGGCCAGGCGAATCAACGGTTGGAACCCCCGGAAACTTGCCCATGTCTTTTGCAGTAGCCGCAACGGATGAAAATGATGATGCAGCTTCGTTTTCTTCACGCGGACCGGTTGAAGTTACCGACGCCGAAGGAAATCAAGAGTCCATCGTCAAGCCCGACATTGCGGCTCCTGGCGTAAAAATTCTTTCGAGTGTTCCTGGAGGAAAATACGCTAGATTCAGTGGCACTTCGATGGCGACTCCGCACGTGACTGGTGCGATTGCACTTTTGTATCAAGTCAATCCGGCTTTAAAAATTGAAGATGTTATCAAAGTACTAACTGAAACGGCGGATGATCTGGGTGATCGAGGTAAGGACAATACTTACGGATACGGTCGAATCAATATGCCTAACGCTGTCGAGAAGCTTTTGTCGATTTACTAAGCCTTTGTCTCCTTTTAAAAGGCCACCTGATTCATGCCGGGTGGCCTTTTTTTTGCTCACAAATCGAAGCTTGAAGGATGATGTCTAATTCATTAGCTTTCGATCGTGTTAGAAGCCTTACAGGATGGGTTTTCGAAGGTTCTTAAGAATTTGCGGGGCGAAGCAAAGATTCGACCGGAACATATTGATCGCGCCTTGGAAGAAATCAAAACTAATTTGCTCGAGGCGGACGTTCAGTTTCAGGTTGTGAAAAGATTTTTAGAGAATGTTCGCGGGAAAGCATTGGGGTCGGAAGTTATTGGCAGTCTGACACCCTATCAACAATTTGTTTATATTCTCCAAAGTGAAATGCTCAATACCTTGGGCACCGAAGCTGAGTTTAGTTTGAGTGCTAGGCCTCCGGTGGTAATCTTGATGGCGGGCTTGCAGGGTGCCGGAAAGACAACGTCTTCGGCTAAACTCGGCATTTATCTAAAGCGAAAGCAAAAAAGAAAACCACTGCTTGTTAGCGTAGATATACGGCGACCAGCTGCTATCGAGCAGCTCGAACGCCTTGCTGCCGACGCTAAAATTGATTATCTCAACCCCAGCTCAATGGATCCTCTGGAGAGGGCGAGAGCGGCCATAAATTTTGCAGGAACTTATGGGCTCGACACTGTGATTGTTGATACCTCTGGACGACTTTCGATTGATGATGAACTGATGAAGGAACTCGAAGACCTGTACCATGGCCTGCGGCCAAAGCAGGTCCTCTATGTGGCTGATGCGATGAGCGGCCAGCAGGGCCTTCAAGTGGCAGAGGGGTTTGCAAAGAAGATCGGCCTGACAGGAGCTGTACTTTCAAAGTCGGACGCGGATTCTCGTGGAGGGGTTGCCCTTTCAATCCGGGAAGCTTTAGGCGTTCCTTTATGTTTCGTAGGAATAGGGGAAAAGCTAGAGGACTTTGAAGCCTTTCATCCTGATCGGTGGGTCGGACGGATTTTAGGAATGGGCGACCTCCAGAGTTTGGTCGAGAAAGTCGAGCAGGTTACCCAGGACGAAAAACAAAAGGGTGTTGATCCCGAGAAGATGGCCCAGAAAGCTTTTAAGGGAGGCCTGAATCTAGAAGACTTTCAGCAACAGATGAAAATGATGTCGAAATTGGGATCAATGAAGTCTCTGATGGGCATGATTCCAGGAATGGGGGCGATGGCCGGCAAGGTTGATAGCGAGGCCATGGAGAAGCGTTTAAAGCGCATAGATGCCATGATTTGCTCGATGACGCCCTCCGAAAAGAAGCATCCCGATATTATCAATGGAACTCGAAAAAGGCGTATTACCGCAGGTAGTGGTACAAAAGTAGAGGAGCTCAATCAGTTTTTGAAGGAGTTCTACGATATGCAGAAGCTCATGAAGAGGTTTAAGGGTGCTAAGGGCATGCCCGGAATGGGTGGATTGGGCAGGCTTTTTGGGTGACAATTTTAAGGAATTTTGTTGAAAGCATAGGTTCTAGATCGTAAGAAGGATTAATTATGTTGTGTATTCGTTTAAGCCGCCTTGGAACAAAAAATCGCCCCTACTATCGAATGGTAGCTATTGATTCGCGAGCTCAGCGAAATGGTGCATGCCTCGAAGTTTTGGGCACGTATGATCCCTGCAATATTTCAGTTCCTAAGGATTCAGATCAAAAAACTGAAAAGGGCTTAACGAGTTTAAAGACAGATCGGATTACTTATTGGGTTAACCAGGGTGCTAAAATCTCCGATACGGTGAAAAACATCTTAAAAAGAGCCAATATTCCTACAAAAAAGGCGGCTTGATCCAATCAGGCCTTCATATTAAAGCTCGGTTGCCTTGAGCGGCCGAGTTATGAAGTTTTCTATTCTTACAGTTCATCCCGAGTTGATCGAATCCTTTGCAAAAATTGGAATAGTGGAGAAGTCCATTCAACGGTCTCAGATTCAGATTGAAGCGATTGATCTTCGGAAATTTGCAGATGCGCCGCACTTTCGCGTGGATGAAAAACCTTTTGGCGGCGGGGCGGGAATGCTCTTAAAAATTGAACCCATTGTAAGAGCTCTTCGAGCCTGCGAAGTACCCAAGGCAAAAAGTTTGAGAATCCTTGTGTCCGCCAAGGGTGAGCCTTTTACTCAAAAGCTTGCGGAAGAATTTTCGGCATATGAACAAATCATTTTTGTTTGCGGACGTTACGAGGGAGTCGATCAACGAGTATCTGATTTCTATGTTGATCGTGAGATTCGTGTGGGTGAGGCCGTTTGTATGGGCGGCGAGATTCCTAGCCTCATAATGCTCGAGTCGATTGCGCGGCTCGTACCAGGAGTGATTGGAAATGAAGAGAGCTTAGAAGTTGAGAGCTTCAGCGAAGAGTGGCGAGCAGAATATCCTCAATACACTCGACCTAGCGAGTATGAAGGACATGAAGTTCCAGAGATTTTGCTTTCGGGGGATCATCGAAAAATTTATGAGTGGCGACGTTCAAAAATTGAATCAAAATAGTTTTGGCTTCTATGTGGGCCTTATTCATTACCCGGTGATCAATCGGCGAGCTGAACTCGTAACATCTTCCGTGACGAATCTTGATATTCATGACATCGCCAGAGCTTCACGAACCTTTGGGGTTAAAGGTTATTTTATCATCCATCCTTCTGAAGATCAGCAGGCTTTGAACCGTCGGATCATTAACCACTGGGGGGGTGATTTTGCCATGCGAGCCAACCCTACACGAAAGGACGCTCTTAATTTGGTGCAGCTCGTTTATTCAATTGAGGAGGCACTGACGGTGATTGAGAGGCAGGAGGCCAAGCCATTTATAATTGGCACAAGTGCAAAGGCTAGCGCTCAAACGCCTGAAATCAGCATTTCCGAGCTCAAAACAAAGATGAAGGAAAGGCCGGTGGTTTTGTTATTTGGCACCGCTTATGGCTTGGCGCCCGAATGGACTGATCGTTTAGATGCGTTTTTACCCCCTATTCAAGGGCCGTCAGACTTTAACCATCTCTCCGTTCGGTCGGCTGCCACGATCTACTTGGATCGCATTTTTGGGCGTTAAGCGAGGGGGAGCTGTTTTAAACAAATTGAGCCAGCTATTGACAAAAACCGGGGCATTCGAGATACCCGATGAATGAAAAAGCGCCTTGATCCCACTAAAATCATCAAAAAAGTCTCCGCTAAGATTCTCAAGGAGCCAGCTAAATTCCCTAAATTTGGTGTGGGAGATACGGTTCGTGTTTTTGTACGAGTTGTTGAAGGCGAGAAAACTAGAATCCAGCCTTATGAGGGGCTAGTGATCCGAATTAAGAAAGGTGGCGAGCGCGCCTCTTTCACTGTACGTAAGATTTCTAATGGCGTTGGCGTTGAAAGAATTTTTCCATTTTATTCTCCGGTCATCGATCGAATTGTCTTAGTTTCTGAAGGCGAAGTGCGACGCGCGAAACTCTATTACCTGCGAGCACTAAGCGGCAGAGCAAGTCGAATTAAGTCAGAATATATTTTTGAGGATACTCAAAAAGGAGGCGCAGAGCCGACCGATGGCGATGAGTCTAAGGCTGACGATGTCTCGGCAAAAGCTGCTCAAGCCTAAAGCTTCAATACATTCCTTTTGTTCGTTTCGAATTGAAACTGAAATTGGTCATGATCATATCGTGGGTCTTGATGAAGTTGGCAGAGGGCCATTGGCAGGTCCCGTCGTTGCCGCAGCGGTTTGCTTTTCAAAGGCTTGGAGAGACAAAGAGGATCCATCTTTAGATCGGATCACGGATTCAAAGTGTGTTCGCGAGAGAGATCGCAAAGCGCTTTCGGAATGGATTCAGAAAAACGCCCTATGGACAGAAGTTGTTGTCGTCGATTCGGAAGAGGTAGATCGTCGGAATATTCTGAGGGCTAGTCTGTGGGCTTTTTTGCAATGTCTAGAAGAGGCTGTAAAGAAGAGGCGTTCGATCGACTATGTCTTAGTAGATGGTGACAAAGAAGTGCCTGGCTGCAGAATTCCTCAGAGGGCAATTATTGGTGGGGATTTGGTATCCAAATCTATCGCGGCGGCATCGATCGTAGCCAAGGTTTATCGTGACAATTTGATGGAGAACTATGCGAGTGAATACCCTCAATACTCTTTTGAAAAACATAAGGGTTATGGAACCAAGGATCATTGGCGGGCACTGGAAGAGTTTGGTCCTTGTGCGATTCATCGAAAGAGTTTTTTGGGGCGCTATTTTAGAATGAGCCAGGGTCGAGCGGGAGAAGAGCGAGCCGTTCGTTTTCTAAAAGACCAAGGCTTTAAAATCTTAGAGCGAAACTGGCGGTCTAAGTCAGGCGAATTAGATATCGTAGCTCATCGAGCTAGGGAATTGCATTTTGTGGAAGTTCGCTTTCAAAGCAAGCCAGATCTTGAATCTGCTTTCCCACGTAGCAAACAAAAAAAGTTCGTGGATGCGGCCAAAAGCTATTTGCTCAAAAACAATGGATCGCATGGTTTGAGTACGCACTATGATTTTCTTGCCGTTGGACCGGAGCAAATTGATGCTCATTTTGATGTCTTTAGGTTTTAGCTTATGAAAGAAGCTCAGTTTTATCTCGTTGGGACACCGATTGGAAATCTTGGAGATATTAGTCTGCGCGCGATCGAAACTTTGAAGGCGGTGGATCTTATCTATTGTGAGGACACGCGCAGAAGCCAGAAATTGCTTAATCACTTTGAGATTAAGAAGAAATTAATTAGTGCCCCTTATTTCAGGGAAAGAAAGAGCGTGGGCCTCGTAGAAGAGGTTTTGCGATCGGGACAGCGAGTGGCGTATATTACCGATGCGGGCATGCCGGGAGTTTCGGATCCGGGATCCATTTTATTGGGAGAGATTCGGAAGCTGGGTTACAGGGTGGAAGTTATCGGAGGACCCAGCGCACTAACTAACTTCATCGGGTTATTGGGGGTCGAACTTGAGAAATTTGAGTTTGTGGGCTTTTTGCCGGCTAAAAGAGCCCAGCGCGAGCGTTTTTTCAGTGAAAGCTTGTCGATTCCGAAGATATTTTTTGAAAGCCCTCACCGCTTAGAATCGAGCCTCTTGATCATTCAGGAGAAAAAGCCACTGGCTGAGCTTTGCTTGGCCAAAGAACTGACAAAGATTTCGGAAAGATTTTATGAGGGCAGGGCGACGAGCCTTTTGAAATCGATTGAGTCTTGGAAAGGTGAGTGGGTTGGTCTAATTTGGCCTGACGAGGATAAAGACAATGCTGCTTCTTGATACATTAGAACTTAACCCGACCCCACGTCGACCGGTTTGGATTATGCGCCAAGCCGGACGCTATCTGGCATCATATCGAAAACTCCGTGAAAAATATTCCTTTGATGATTTTGCTAATCAAGTGGATTTGGCCGTTCAAGTGAGCCTTCTGCCGCTGAAACAATATGAATTGGATGCGGCGATTGTATTTTCGGATATTCTGCTGCCACTTCGGTGTATGGGCTTAAAGCTAAGTTTTGAGGAAACTGGGCCTGTGATCGTAGCGCCCAAAACCTTAGAGGATATCAACAAATTAAAGTTTGAGTTCGATCCAGAGACACAGACCCCCGTAATTATGGGTAGTCTTAAGGAGTTGAGGAAACAAATCCCCAAAGAAAAAGCCCTTTTGGGTTTCGCTGGGGCCCCGTTCACGATGCTTGTGTATTTACTCGAAGGCGAGTTGAGCAAAGATCTTGGAGTGGTTCGGACATGGCTTCGTAAGGATCCCAAAACTTGTCATCGCCTATTGGATTTTTTGGCCAATGCTATGGGGAATTATCTTGATGCCCAAGCTCGTGCCGGCGCAGATGCTGTTCAGCTTTTTGATACTTGGGCTTCCATATTGGGACCGGCTGATTACGAAGAGTTTGCTCTACCTTATGCGCGACGGGTAATTAGCCAAGTTACGGTGCCGAGTGTTTATTATATTAACGGTATGGGAAGTTTGTTTGAACAAGCTCAGGCCGTCGGAGCGCAAGCCTTGAGTGTTGATTGGCGAACGCCTTTGGGTGAGGCTCGTAATCGAATATCTCAAGTCGTTGCGTTGCAGGGAAATTTGGATCCGTATCATCTTCTTTTGCCTCGTGCTCAACTGCGAGAGGCCGTATTTGAAATGTGCAATTCCTATGGAAAAGATCCCGGGCATATCGTCAATCTCGGTCATGGCATTGTGCCAAATATTCCGGAGGAGTCCGTTTCGTATTTTATTGAGTCTGTGCATGAATGGTCACAGGTTTTGGCCTGAATTCATTTCAGTAGATACTTAAGAGAAGGTTTAAAGTGGAGGGCATCCAGTTGCGATCTAGTCTGACCTTAACGAATCGAAATTTGCGGTTTTTATCGGATTCGGATTCAGATCCGATTTCAGAAAACTGTTGGAAGACGGAATTCTGACTAATTCGTTTCTCGACAAGTTCTTTTAGATCTTCATCTTTTTCCATCGCTACCCGCAGATGTTTTATAAACTCAAGAGATTTTGCCGTAAAAGAGGCGTTGAGCACTAAATTATAGGCCTCTTGAATCTCGGATTGGGTCACAGCTTCAAAGCTTTGATAGGCGAGGAATTCCTCGCGAAGACTGAACTCCTGTTCGTAATCCTCCAGATGTCTAGCGTAGCTTGAAGCTATCAAAAGCATGGAGCGAGTTTGGGACGAAAGCCGGCCCAACAATTTGAAATAGTCTAGTGAAGCCCTGTAATAGGCGGCATCTAAAGCATAATTGAAAGCGGCCTTTTGTATGAGTGAGGCATCATATTGAAAAACTTCGTCCAGGGTGACTATTCCTTGGTTGGCCAGTCGAATGGCCTTGACCATATTTTCTCGATTAATTTCAAGTCCGTTATAAATATAAACGGTTGAGCCCCAATCATAAAAAAATGTAAAAAGTGGGTCTAAGTTTAAAATGTTTTGTATATAAGCATCCAGGTATTTGAAGGTCTTCACTTTTTTGCTTAGCTGCTCTCCAAAATAATTAAGGGCATCAATCCAGTAGAAATCAGCTAGCGCCTCTCGAAAGCCAATCGCCATAAACTTTGTAATTTGAGGGGAAGGCAAATAGCGGATGTCGCTTTGCGCTTGCCGTGATTTTACTCGACCATCGACATGGTACTTGGCTAGCCCATAGCCTGATATCAGGCTTGCAAAGATGACAATCCATTTAAAGCTTCGCACCTGCCTATTGTAACTCCCGGGATAGCTTGATAGAAAGTCTTCCTTGAAGGATTCAAAGGAAAAGGGCGCTATAGCGGTAATAGGTGGCGGGATATCCGGCTTATTGCCGGCATATTATCTTTCGAAGAGCGGATATGATGTTAAGGTTTTTGAAGCCAAAAATACATTAGGTGGATGGATTGTCACCGAGAACTCTGAAGTGGCGCCCCTTGAATGGGGCCCAAACTCTCTTTTGGTAACAGAGGATTGGAAAAACTTGTTAAGGGAATTGGAAGTTTCCCCTATCTATGTGAATTCAAAATTGAGATCGCGATTTATTTGGAAGGATGGACGCAAGTATGAGCTGCCTCTTTCCCCCATTAATTTTCTGACCTCATCGCTTCTTAGCGCGTCGACCAAATGGAAGCTTATCCTATCGCTTTTTAAGGCTCATAAAGTTTCAGAAGAGGATTTGAGTGTCCGAGATTTTTTTGGAAGGATTTTTCCCGAAGATGTTGTCGAAGATATTATCAACCCTTTTTTGGGTGGCATCTATGCGGGGGATGATCGGGAGCTTTCGGCCGCAGCTTGTTTTCCAATTCTTTTTGATCAGATCAAGGGTGGCTCGAACTTATTGCGAGCGCTTAGGGTTATAAAATCAGGATCGAAGCACCGTGCTCGGCCGGCAAGTTTTAAAAATGGAATGCGGGAACTTATAGAAGCTCTCAAATCCAAAATGTTACCAAAGTTTTGTCTTGGAAGTAGGATTGTAAATATTGAAAAGGGAGCTCATCGTCGATGGCGACTTGAATGTGAGACTGAATCCTTTGAGTTTGATGCTTTGATTTTTGCGACCCCAGCGGTAACCACGTCCGAAATTAGCCGCGGAATCTTGGATGAAAGGGATCGGGAATTCTTAAAGTCTATCTGTTATCAAGATATGATGGTTTGGCATACCGTGTGGAAGAAACCAGATGATTTTCAACCCGGATACGGCTGCCTTATTCCTAGGCGTGAAGACATGAAAATTTTAGGGAGTCTTTGGGTTTCTGAGATGTTTCCGTCTCGCTTTGCTTCAGGCCTATTGGTCAGTGCACAGTTTTATTCAGGCGAGAGGATTCCCAAAGATTTGGAAGTCGAATTGGAAGTTTTGAATAGGATTCTGGGTACGACGGGTGCACCGATCCTTTCAGTATCCAAGCGACTGAACCATGCTCTTCCGCAGTTTGGCCTTGGGCATCGGGAACGCGTCGCCGAGCTTAGAAAGCGCTTACCTCCAAATGTCTTTGTCGCCGGCAATTACCTAGATGGCGTTGGTCTGAACTCGGTCATGAAGACAACTCAGGAGTTGATCAAAAGCTTCTAGGTCGCGGGCCCTGGTTTCCGGTAAGATTTAGCCATTGAGGGAGAAGCGTCCAATGAACAATAGAGTATTATATGCGATATTAATTTTGATATTTGGATCGGGTGCGTGCACGGCTTCTAAAACTGCTAATCTTGAAGAGTCAGTAAATGACTTTTTTACTGCCATGCGGCGGGAAGACAAAAATGCAGCCTTGAGTTTTGTGGGACCTGAAAAGAGGACGGAGTTTTTTAAGAACTCTGAACAACTAGAAGCCATTCATTTTTCAAATATTCGAGTGGACACCATCTATCCTGATGAAACTCAGGAGAAAGCTTTAGTAACCGTTGTCATGGAGTATTTTTCTCCTAAAAGTATGAATCTTACGTCTGCGAAGAGATTCTTCAACTGGGAATATGATTCTAAGAATAAAGTTTGGTATGTAATTGAGGCCCATCCGTTGGGAAGTGGGCCTCAATTGAAATCGAAATAGTTAATTTCTAAGCTTTAAAATGGAATATCTTCGTCAGCAATAGGGCTTTCCATTGGACTTTCAATAGGAGCCATTTCAGTTGAAGTTCCAGCAGCAGCCTTATCACCGCGATCCAAGAACTGGACGGTGTTAGCGACGACTTCAGTCGTGTAGCGCTTATTGCCTTCTTTATCATCCCATTGTCTCGTTTGGAGACGACCTTCTATATAGACTTGACGCCCTTTCGCAAGATACTGAGCACAAGTTTCGGCCATTTTCCCCCAAACAACAATTCGATGCCACTCCGTCTTTTCTTGGCGGTTACCATCTTTATCCGTCCAATTTTCCGACGTAGCAATATTGAAATTGGCGACACCGGCGCCACCTTGCGTATAACGAATTTCGGGATCATTCCCCAATCGACCTACTAAAATTACTTTATTTACACCGGACACGATACACCTCACTTTCTCTCATTGGCTGAACACTCAATTCAGCTTATAAACCTGGTTGGCACTGAATATGGTGCATGTAAAGGCTTTTTGGATTTGATGTATAAATATTTTTTAAATCTTTATTCCGCTATTATTGTGGGTGGTTCGGTTATAGTTTTTGGCTTTCCCCTCTTCATTTTAGGCTTGATCATGCCGCTTCTCTTTGCTTACTCACCAAACCAGGGTCGAGTGCCTCCGATGGGACCTAGTTTAAGAAGATCATGGGCACGTTTTGTTTTGTGGGCCCATCGCGTCCGCATCGAGATGGACGGTCCCGGCCTTACCTATCTTAAAGACGGACAGGCACGAATCATCGTTTCGAACCACCAGAGCGCCCTGGATATTTTTGTCAATTCTGCAACCCTGCCGAAGAAAATATTTTTTTTAGCAAAAAAGGAACTTTTTTGGGTTCCAATATTTGGTTTGGCTGCGTGGATGGCTGGCACAATTTACGTGGATCGTAAAAAGGGCCGACGCGATCGAAAGGCTTTCGATGGGATTTCTCAATCCCTAGCCAACGGTAATTCAATATTTATCTATCCTGAAGGCACTCGCTCTAAGGACGGAAAACTCCAGCTTTTTAAGCGAGGAGCCTTTATTTTGGCGATTGAGTATCAGACAGAGATTCTACCGGTGAGTATTCTGAATTCTCATGAACTTATGCCCAAAGGAGCGTTGTATCTGAAACCGGGAATAGTCAAAATGTGGGTGGACAAGCCGGTTCCAACAAAGGGCATGAGCGAGGGGGATCGCTATCGTCTCTGTGAGCTTGTCCAGAATCAAATTGCAAAAAACCTAGATCGTTAGGGCAAAAATCTAGACAATAGCTGAGTGATTATTGCTTTCGTCATTAGTCTTGGCTTGCAGATAGGACAGCCGCCTAGTGGTCCATCACCACATGAACTAGCCGTGGTAGATGCCTATTCACAGACCTTAGATGGACAAGCGCTTGATCAATATGTCGATGAGCTGCGGCAAAAGTTGGGGCAGCGAACCCGCTATTCGGTTTTGAGTAAAGATCTTGTGAGAATGCGTCTCAATCGCCCCAACCCATTGGCGCAAGTTTTTAAACAAGAAAGGACAAAGCAATCACGAGACTTGCAAAAACTTGATCTTCAGCTGGATAAAGCGCGTGAACTTTATCTTGCGTCTCGATTTGGGGAGGCGATCGGAGTTTTGCAGCAGGTATGGCAAAAGTTCGATGATGTCCCCTGGGTTGTTCCACCGAGTCTTCCTCTGGATGTTTTGAGTTATTTAGCAACTTGTGAATTATTTCTGGGTAATGAAACAGCAGCGAAAAATTATTTGAGTAGCGTGTTAGATTTATCGGCAGATTTTGTTTTAAAACCCAATCTTTTTCCGCCCAATGTCTCGGCGCTTCTTGAGAAAATTCGTAAGGGAAAAAGATTCGCTGCGCAGGCTTTTGAGATTCGATCGAGTGAAAGGGAGTTCGAGGCCTTTTTATTGGGACATCGCGTGGTGATCCAATCTGGAGAAGTCGATCGATTGCTCGTGCCAATGAACCACCCAGTATTGGGAGACGAGATTGTACTTTTTTTAAAGGACGGATTCTATCCAGAAACTTACAAGTTAAGTCGGCTCCCTACCGAAATACGCTGGCGAAATATGAGCGACCAATCTTCTTCAACTCGAGGTCTATTCGGAACCTTAGGATCTCTCACTTTGTCTCCTATCCTTGTGAGAGTCTTGAAGGATCTTCAGGCGGAGTATATTTTATTTTTCGACCTCGAAAAAACCTCGCCAAAGCGGTGGGGCATTAAGGCTCAATGGCTCCAGTATCCGGAGGACCGGCGATCGGCAATTATTGAGCAAGACACTAATAATCCAGTGGGCGACCAGATTGCATTGATAGATAGGCTCTTGGCGCAGTTTGATTCGAATGGAGATCTGATAATTCCGGTTCCAGAGAGTTTTGGACAAAGTGCCAGTCTGGCTTATAAATCTCCCGAGTTTTATCAAACATGGTGGTTTTGGACACTGGTTGGGGTTGGTGTGGCTGGAGCGGGCGCGGGAACTTACTATTTAATGCAAGGAAATGATGAATTGCGTTTTTCAGTTCGTCAGGGAGAATAAGACTATGAGAAAAATTCTTCTTACATTGGCGGGCGCTCTGTTATTTTTCTCAAATTTCGAGAATCTAATGGCACAGCAGCGTCTCAAGGACTTCAAGGGAGGGCCTCAAAAACTAGCTTTGATAGGCTTTGCTACGGAAAGTGTTGAAGCCTCGGTTGAGGATTCTATTAAGAAACAAACTCAAAAATCACTCTCTCGCTACTCTCGGCTAGCAGGGCAGGCCGAGATTCAATCCTTCAAAATGCTTTCTAATCCAGGGAATCAATATTTTAGAACGACGGAGTCAAGTTTGGAGCCGGCGCAGCAAGAATTTTTGAATCGGATCGCTGTAGATAACAAAGTAGATATTATTGTATTGGGAATGCTTAAGGAGTCTTTTGAAGGTATCGAGATGGAGCTACAGCTTTATGACTCAAGGATTCAAACCAACAGTGGAATCGAGCGGGCGAGTTTTGCGCTTAAGAATCGAGTGACGGCGATCGAAGATTTAAGTTTTAAGATAATGAATTACTTGGATCGAGATGGTTTTGTCCGGCCTGGACCCCAAGATTTTTTGGAGAAGCCTTCGTTTTTGCAAACGAAGCAGGAAAAGAATGCCCTTTCCTTTGAAGATGAAGATTCCAAGTTTTTTCTAACTCCAGAGCAGCTCAATCCTACGTCGCTGGCTGGGACGATATCCATTGGAGGGGAGAAGACCCCATTTTGGGAGCGATGGTGGTTTTGGACCATAATATTTGGCGGGATGGCTTTAGGCGGAGGTTTGGGTTATTACTTCTTGGTATACGATCAACCACCCGATCGGACCTCGATTCAGTTTACTTTTCCATCGCAGTAACTATTTGTTGAGATCGGCGCAGCGCAAGGTTTGATTGGATTCGCCGGTAATATCAAAATTTCCCTCGTAGGTTCGAGTGGAAGTCTCGCATCTTACCAAATGCCTTCCGACCGGAAGGCGAATGCCACGGGCGCTTGGGCCGGGCACCGTACCAAAGTCTTTATTATTGATTGTTAGTTTTGCATAACCCTCAGGTGGAGCAATGACATCAAAACTGCCAAAGCGAAGTTTTGGTTTCGGTGGTTTAGGTTTAGGTTTAGCTTTTGGTTCTATCTGCACCTTGGGAGTTCTATCCGGTGTTTCATCTATTTTTAAAACGTTCTCAATGTCTTGGGCGGGATCCTTAGGGGGGGGCTGTTCTGGCAGGCTTGGAGTTGGCTCGGCCGGCAAGACTTCGGGTGTGCGCTGGGCAGGAGGCTCTGGCAGACGACTAGCGGGCGGCCTGACTTTGCTAGGCGAGTTTGTCCATAGGTAGGCGATGAGCGCGCCAATAAATAAAAAGGATGCAATCCAGCGGAATCTTCCTGATTTAGTTCGCCCCTTAAAGGTGGGTTGCGTGCGTTCTTCGTCCCGGAAATCTGTGGGAGTCGGTTTGAGTTGCTCAAACTGTGGGGCTTTAAACGCGATATGAGTTCGAACGTTCTTCGGAGCCTTTAATTCGTCGGCGGAAGGAACTTGGGCTAGGGATCGTTGGAGCCTTTCTCTTTCTAGCTGAATGCTTTCAGCAAAAAGAGTGTTCATAAACGCGGAAAGCTCTTGGCTCGAAAGAGTTAAGCCTCGTTCAAATGAGAATTTAGTAATTTCATTCAGAAATTCTGAAGCCGATGCATAACGTTTCTCGGGACTTCGATGCAAGGCCTTAAGGACAATTTTATCTAGTTCTTTTGGAAGTTCAGGATTCTTATCGGAAGGGGCCGGAGCATTACCTTGTTTCACACGCTCGAGTGTTTCTAAATCGGTCTCTGCCCTAAAAAGCCTTTCGGAAGTAATCAGTTCGTGGAAAATAACTCCGCAAGCATAAATATCTGTCGTTTGATCAATTTCGCGACCACCTGCTTGTTCCGGAGACATATAGCTAAATTTGCCCTTTAGAACGCCTGCCTCTGTCTTCGATGCTTTGGAAGCTGCCTTAGCGATTCCAAAATCAAGAATCTTAACTTCGCCCTCATAGGAAATGATAATATTCTGGGGGCTCATGTCTCGGTGAATAATTGTTAGATCCTGACCTTGAGAATCCTTTTTCCGATGTGCGTAATCTAAACCCTTGAGAACTTCTGTAATAATAAATAGCGACTGAGGAAGGCTAAGATGAAGGCCTTTGGCCGAAATCGATCGAGTGACGTCTCTGAGATTTCGGCCTTCTACATACTCCATTATTATATAAAGGGTGTCGTCAATTTCACCCAACTCATAGATCTGAACGATGTTAGTGTGATTTAGTTGGGCCGCGATCTTAGCTTCGTCCTCAAACATCTCGACAAACTCTTTGTCTTCGCCGAGATGCTGCAGAATTTTCTTAATGACAATGATCTTCTCAAAGCCACGGACGCCGACTTGCTTCGCCTTGAAAATCTCCGCCATGCCCCCAACCGCGATCCGGTCGAGTAAAAAGTAGGCGCCGAAGGCTTGAACATGAAATGAAGGGGTGCGATCCATGGATATCTTTATATCTTAACAGGCGGAAATGGACAGAACACCAAAAATTAAGAATAACATAGCTTAAGCATGGGCATTCTAGTGGAAGACTATCAAAATTATCGGGGGGAGCGGCCCAGCGTTGTATGTATTGGAAACTTTGATGGCCTTCATCGAGGGCATAGGAAGGTGCTTGAACATAGTCTTCGGCTTTCAAAGAGTTATGGCGCGGATGCCGTAGCCTTTAGTTTCTCACCACATCCGAGACACTTTTTTTTGAAATCGAATCGGCCGCCATTACTGATGACGGATGAAGAGAAAGTGGAATCAATAAGCCAGATTGGGCTAGATAAAATTTTACTTCAAAGATTCGATCAAAAGTTTTCTGAACACTCAGCTGCGTACTTTCGAGACGAAATATTAGGAAGATCGCTAGATTGTCGTGCTCTTATTGTGGGGCATGATTTTCGATTTGGCTGTGGAGCCGTTGGTGATGTCGAGACTCTTCGAAACCAGAATATGTTTGACGTTGTCATTGTTGATGGTGTTTCCCATGGAGGGCGATTCATTAGCAGTACGTGGATTCGCGAGTGCCTCGTGAGAGCGGACCTTGAATTGGCTAATCAATTATTGGGGCATCCCTATTTTCTCTCTGGCTTCATTGTTAGAGGAGACGGTCGAGGGCGCGGATTGGGAATCCCTACTGCCAATCTATCGGCGAGTCGCCAGCCCATCCTTCCGAGCGCTGTCTTTATGGGATGGCTTGAGGTGGAAGGCGGGGCACAACTGCTGGAGGCGGTCGTGAATATCGGGTTTCGACCGACATTTGAAGCAGGTTTTTCTATTGAGATTCACGTCTTGCATTCAGCACAGAATCTTTATGAAAAAAATGTCCGAATTCATTTTTTGAAAAAGATTCGGGACGAAATGAAGTTTGGTGACGGAGATAGTCTTGTTGCTCAAATAAAGAAGGACATTGCGGCGGCGAGTCAAAACTTTCCAAATCTGAATTTTTTGCGCTCACAAATCAGGCCTATGCAAAAATTTTAGACTTTTTAACGAAGCGAGCTTTTCCCATAGAAGCCCCTGAAAGGTCTCAGTAATTCTAGACTTTTAAGGCTTATTCCCAAAGTGGGGTTAGACTTTGACGACAAAAGTTGGCGCAAGTCGTCACAAATTGTCTTCTTTGAGATACAATTAATTTGATTCAGTGGAGTGGTACTTTAAGCCTAGGGAGTGGGCTGCGTGAATGAGTGGGGGATGAGGTTTTATGGCAGCCGGGTCATCGGATCGTCTTGGCGAACTTCTCGTTAAAGAGAATTTAATATCGGCTTCGCAGTTGATGAAAGCACAAGAAGCTGTGCGCCGTGAGGGCGGACGACTGAGTGCCAATCTTACGAAGCTTGGATTTATTAAAGAGGCGGAGCTCACAAGCTTTTTAAGTAAGCAGTATGGGGTTCCTTCAATCGATCTAAGTTCCTTTGAGATTGATCCAGATATCATTCGATTAATTCCAAAGGACGTCGCCGAAAAACATTCGGTGATACCTGTTAATAAAGTTGGAAGTAGTTTGATTATCGCAATGAGCGATCCAAGTAATATTTTTGCCATCGACGATATTAAGTTTCTTACGGGCTACAATATTGAGGTTGTCGTAGCCGCCGAACCAGCCATTAAAGAATCCATCGAGAAGTATTATCAGAACGAGAGCATGCAGATGAGCGATGTTCTTGCGGACTTTGAAGATGAAGACGTCGAAGTCGTTAGTGAGGAAGATAATCTCAATCTTAGTGAACTCGAAAAGTCCTCGGCCGATGCACCAGTCGTTAAACTTGTGAATTTGATTTTGATGGAAGCGATAAAAAAGGGCGCTTCCGATATTCATATCGAACCTTACGAAAAAAATCTTAGAGTTCGTTATCGCGTGGATGGTGTTTTGCAGGAGCAAATGAAGCCACCCATTAAATTACGCAACGCCATATCGTCACGTATTAAAATTATGGCCTCTCTCGATATTGCCGAAAGACGTTTGCCGCAGGATGGACGTATCAAATTGAAATACGGCAAAGGCCAGGACATGGAGTATCGGGTTTCGGTCCTGCCGACTTTGTTTGGTGAGAAAGTCGTTCTTCGTCTATTAGATAAAAGTAATCTTCAGTTGGATATGACCAAGCTTGGGTTTGGTGAGAAACAGTTGGGGGATTTTAAAAAAGCCATTCACCAACCCTTCGGGATGGTGCTTGTTACGGGACCCACGGGATCTGGAAAGACCACGACATTGTATTCGGCTCTCGCCGAGCTCAATCAGATCACGGAGAACATCTCGACCGCTGAAGATCCAGTGGAATTCAGTATCGGTGGTATCAATCAAGTTCAGATGCATGATGAGATTGGTTTGAATTTTGCGGCGGCTTTAAGAAGTTTTCTCCGACAGGATCCGGACATCATCATGGTCGGGGAAATTCGAGACTTTGAAACGGCTGAAATTGCGATTAAGGCCGCTTTGACGGGTCACTTAGTGTTGTCAACTTTGCACACCAACGATGCTCCAAGCACGGTGAGTCGATTGCTCAATATGGGTATTGAACCATTTCTTGTAGCGTCGGCCTTGAATGCTATCTTGGCGCAGCGTTTGGCTCGTAAAATTTGCTCAGAATGTAAGGTAGAAGACAAAGTCAACGTTCAAGCCTTGTTAGATATAGGGGTGAATCCTGATATGGCCAACGGCATGAAGGTTTGTAAGGGCGCTGGCTGCGGGGTTTGCGGTAACACTGGCTATAAGGGACGAGTGGCTCTTTATGAGATCATGGTGATGAAAGATGAGCTTAAAGATTTTGTACTGAATGGCGCAAGTACATCGGAGCTTAAGCGTGAGGCGATTCGCTTGGGAATGCAAACCCTGCGAATGAGTGCAATCCAAAAAATTGCTGATGGTGTGACGACGATTGAAGAATCCTTGAGAGTGACCGCGAGTGATACGAACTAAGTTGCTTTCAAAAGTGCTGGAGTAAATATGTCAAACGACAATCGAAATGACGAAGCCAATATGGGCGAGGGGCAGGTTAGCCTTCATCAGCTTCTTAAGACGATGATGGATAAGGCTGGCAGTGATTTGCATATCACTGCCGCGACGCCGCCTGTGATTCGAATCGATGGAGAGCTCGTGCCTCTCAAACTTCCTCCATTGTCGCCCTCTGATTGTAAGAGAATTTGTTACAGCATCCTGACGGATATTCAAAAATCTAAGTTTGAAGAGGAGAATGAACTTGATTTGTCTTTTGGTGTGAAGGGCTTGGCGAGATTTCGTGCCAATATATTTATGCAACGAGGTGTTGTGTCTGGGGCCTTTCGGCAAATCCCCTTCAAAATTGCGACCATTAAAGATTTAGGCCTTCCTTCCACGATAGAAGATCTTTGTAAAAGACCTCGAGGTCTTGTTTTGGTTACGGGTCCGACGGGCTCAGGAAAGTCGACGACTTTAGCGGCCATGATTGATTTGATCAATCGCGAGACGCATCAGCATATTCTTACGATTGAGGACCCGATCGAATTTTTGCATCCGCATAAGGGTTGTATCGTCAATCAGCGAGAAGTTAAGCACGATACGGAAAGCTTTTCGAAAGCCTTGAAGTATATTCTGCGTCAGGATCCGGACGTCGTGATGGTAGGAGAGTTAAGAGATCTCGAAACCATTGAGGCGGCGCTGGCTGTCGCGGAAACGGGACATTTGTGCTTCGCGACGCTTCATACAAATGGAGCCGTTCAAACAATTAACCGATTGGTTGATGTGTTTCCGCCTCATCAGCAGGCGCAAGTTCGCGCGCAGCTTTCCTTTGTTTTGGAGGGCGTGGTTTCGCAAACGCTATTGCCCAAG
>PCXB01000022.1 GCA_002787535.1 Deltaproteobacteria bacterium CG11_big_fil_rev_8_21_14_0_20_45_16 | reverse complement strand
TTCTTTATAGGATCGCTGCTTTTCGGCGGTAAGCTGGTTGCGGCCGTCGATTACGAGGCTGTTCTTGATCGGATCTCAAATGTCGAAGCTTTCCTAGATGTTTTTGCTCGAAAACCAGATCCATGGGAGGCAAGGACTAAGGCAAAAAGGCGAAAGAAGCTTCTTTTACAAATCCGGAACGATCTGAACAATCTATTTATCGAGCATTCTGCGGATATTCAGAAAATCATGAGGCTGGCTTATCGAAGGAACTATATTGACGTGATTATCGCCGCTTTCGTTCTTAACGAAGAAGCTCATGACACGACGAGTTTTCGGGAGGATCGGCCACCACGAATTCCGAAATTCCAGCCTCGATTCGTCATCGACAACCTCGAAAGAATGCGAATTCTGACGCAGATAGCGATCTATCTTGAGTCAAGGGATTTTCCAGTTCCTCGCGAGGCGGAAAAATTAAGAGAGCTGTCGGACCTTTTTCGAATCGAATGGGAGAGAGACTTATCTAAGTGGAGCGAGTTCTATATGTTTAATCTAAGTCCGTTCGATGCCGTGACTTTAATTCGCTATCGGCACTTCGTGCTGAAGGAAGGCTTTGAGTTTGACCAGTTGGAGCTGAGCTCAGAGTTGGTTCGCACAGAATACTCGGTGCTCGTGAGGTCTGTTCAATGGCCTGATGAAATCCGTGGTCTCGAAGGCAAGCTGAGACCCCTAGGGATGGCAGCACTTCCAATTTTATCTCTTCTTAGTTTTGAACAAGAGCAATTTAGAGATCTATTAAAAAGGTTGTGTATTGGAGAGCTTGGACGGAAGGGGCTCAATGCGAATAGTTTAATAAAAATTTTGAATCTTTCATTTTTTGGGAGATTAGAGCCGAAGGTTCCAGCGAACCATCCGAGACAGGTGGCCCTAGAGACACTTCGGGCGGAGATTATTTTTGAAGCTAAAAAAACGGAGAGAACCTCGAGGCAGCAAATGGAAAGGCTTGATCCAAGCAATAATGTGACAGTACTCAGTTTGCTTCAATCTGATCGAGCGCTGTTCATCGAATGGGCATCACGGGATGATATAGTTTCCGATCCTGCCTATGCCTCGACAATGAGATTGGTGACGAATGAGGATCCCTACATTGCGTTTATTGTATTGAGTCGGGACGAAGTCCTGGCCGCAAGCTTAGGAAGTTCAAAACTTTTGGATCTTCAATTGTTGGCTCTTGATAAAATGAAGGAGGATCTTAAACATCAGCCCGTAACTCGACTCATGGCGAAACTCGAGGACGAAGAATTTTTGAATTTAATAGATTCAGATGCATTGATACAACTACTTGAGGAGCTTGAAAGCACTGGGCCAGGGACTATTGTTTCGCTTTTGATGAGAGATCCGATTAGGCGCCTACTACTTGAAAACTCTCCGCCGGATGATTTTGCGAGACTTTTAGAACGTGCGTGGGATAGTGCGAGGCAGGCTTCCAATACTGTAATAAGCTCGGAGGATGATGAAGCCATACATGCCTTACTTCGCGAATGTCAAAAATTAAAGAAACCAAACAATCTTCCGTGATTCCAAGATAAATTGCGTGGGATCTACCGAGTTTGACCGGAGCCGTTTGTTAGATTTCAATGTGTCGGACACTTCCTGATTCGCAAGGCATGATCGGGAAATTCAGTAAAATATATTTTAGAAACTAGCATTTGGCCTTCGGAATCGAGGATATCCTTGGATTCTAGAAAGGCGGCAAGCTCGTCTGCATGGGTGTTGAGTGCATCGTTCTCGACACTTAGGCCGGATCGAATGCTTCTCATCAGGTCGGCTGTGCAAACCATGTGCGGTTCTATCAAATCTGTCGGGTCTTCATCGGGGTCAAACGCGCCACTTCTATTCATGAGGAGTTTCTTTCTTACTTTGCAAACTCGCTTAGCGAAGGGGGAGTCAGCCAGATTGTCTGGAAGTGTAACCGATTCTGGAGGATAAATTGTTGCGATCCCCTGACGAATCAGGGGAAGGAAATTCCACCAGCTCGTAATATAATTATCGTAAGCCCAATTTACAAAATCCGAACAAAGACCTCTGTCACCATAATCTTCAGGATGCAAAACCTTCTCAATGGCAGCCGATCGTTTCTTGGCGAGATCCTTGTCGCCTAGTCCAGTTAATCTAAAAACATCATAATAGGAGCGATGATCAAACCAAGCATTGTCGTAATACATAAACTTCTTCAGTCGGATCAAACGATCCTCCGCCTTTTTGCCTTCTCGTGTATCTTTGGGGTAGTAGCTCACCGTTAGCAAATCCTCGAGATTTGTGATTTGATAAATAAGTTCGGCATGGCCGTACTTCATTCCAAGTGAAGGATTCAGACTTAAAACCTGGCCGAGAAAATGTATGCCATCGTACTTATTTTTGAATTCTTGATCACTCTCTTCGTTGGAAATCCTCTGAAGTAGTAGATCACCTGGGTTTCCTACAATACTGCAAACCTCTCGTGGCCGAAGGTCATAAAGGAATCTGGCTTTATCTTTTCTCTCGATACGCTCACTTCGTTGAATACGAAAATCTTCTCCCAATTCATCCTTGAGCTTATGGAATTCAGAACACCAAAAGGCTAGACGATCATTTATACCGTTTAAGCCATAAGGGAATCGTTCGGCCCAGTCGTTGGCCAACCAATCAGATTTCAATTTTCGTTCAAGATAGATTTGCTTATGTGACTGCCAACTATGACAATTATGAGCGTAGTCTTCATATCGCTCTAGGTCCTTCTCAAAGTCCCGAGCTTCTGTAACGTTGGTGCCGACAAATATAATGAGAAGCCAGAGTTTAGCTCTGACCATCATTTTTTCTTAGCCTTCTGATTCGAAAAGCTTTTGATTAAGTCGATGTATTCCTCGCGATTGTTATGAAAGGCGGGATTGTGAATTTCATCTTTAAAACCAATAAGCATATTCCCTACGTTTTGATAATGAGCTGCTATTTCAGCCAAATCATCCGGCAGTGGATCCTTAGATTTTACATCAATCCCAGTGCTACGGAAGTTTTCGGCAAGTTGCCCGACCATGGTTGCATGGGGGTCTGACTTCCACGGGTTTTGCTCCCCACGACTTTGGATGATGCTTCGAGTTTCGGCTCTAATCAGATCCTGAATTTCGCTCAAGCGTTGGCGAGGGTCAGTAACGGGCATGCCAATATCTTCCCCAGCAACAAGGCGGTGAAAATAGGTCGCAAGGGCCGAGGTTCGAATAAATCGATAGGAATTTGTTGATGTATCCATCTGACGATTGTTCATCGATAGTGATACCGAGCCTTGCAGGCGACCGGTGCGAAGTCCATCAAACGGATCAGTCAGCTTAAATTGTAATGTTTCTGGATTCGAGCTCTTTGCTTGAAGGCGATCAAATTCACGCTGAACGACTTCAGCATTATCGATTCGAAGAGTCACTTCAATTCCCGCAAGACTCGCTTCCTCGGATGGATTGATCATCGTCACACGGGCCATTCCGACTCCTGAAAGGGGGTCGTAGCTAAGAATTTCGAAGGACTTAATTTCAGCTTGAGCGCGAATGGGAAAACTTCCATTATAAACACTCGTCCCATCGATGGACATTCCGACGCGAGCCTGTTGATGAAGATTCAATGAACTAAGCTGACCCGAATATGCTCGATCCAGCATGACCGTTTTTGCGGCCGTTAGTCTTCCAACGGGAAGAATCTTGGACTTAGGTCTGCCGGCCAGGTTGCCGATCATTTTGAGCTCAACATCTTTCGAAGCGCCGCCATAGTTGGTTACGAGCATACTCGCTCCCACCAAATCGCCGGACTCAAAAATTCCATTTGTAAAATCTGATGATTCAAAAACTCGAAGATTTCGATAATCAAATTCGATAACTGAGTTGTTCGAGTACCAATTAAATCGATCCTGAAAGTTTACTTCATAGACGCCGCGGTATTCATTTTCATATCCATCAATAGAAATAAGCCTAAAGTTTTGATTGTAAGTATCGATCAATCCCCATTGATAAGAGTAGTGTTGTCCCATATCAACTCCAATATTGAAGCCCTCAGGTTCGGAGCGTCGAAACACATTGAATTGGGTGTCATCAAACTCGGCATCAAATTCATTTTGGTAAGTTTCAAGAAATATTTCTCGCCACAACTTTTGGTAACATGCTTTCGAACAAGATTCGTACCGAATTTTTTCTTCGATAATTTTTTCAACTCCATTTTCGTCCGTTTTCTTGGTTCTCTTTATATAGGACGCATAAGTAGGGCGAAGTCGGTCGTAGTGATCGCGGTAGCTTTCATCTCTAGCGCTTTGCCAAGCCTCCCAGGCTCCGTTGTCATTTCGGTAGTGACGATTTTGATAGCCGAATCGATCTCTCCATCGATCTTCACCCCTCTCACTGTAGATATTCCAAAGACTCATTTTTATAAGTTCGGAAAGGTAATGGTTGTGAGGGCTGCCGAAATCAAGATCTAGTTTGTGCTCGGCCAAACTTTGCTTAAGCAAATCTTCTTCGTTGAGGGTCCGATTTCCATCTTTGGCCCAACCGTCAGTAATTCCTGCAAAGTCTGGAATTCGGTAGTTTAAAATATCCGAAGGTTCTCCTCCAGCCAAAGTGCTATCAATGAATCGTCTTCGAACATCCGCTTTTGCTTCCGAGGCCGCCAAGTCTCCCGCGCGTTTTTCTCCCAAACGACTTGCATTGGCCCAGGCCCTTGGGTCACTAAGAGCCTGTTCAAAACGAACATAAAGTACAGCGCAAGGTTTTTCTTTCCCGTGAAAAAATGTGGGTGTTCAGCGGCAACTTGGTCGCATTTGATCTTCAGCTCATCGATCCGCTTCTTCTCTCTTTCAATTAAATTTGAATTCTTTTTAGCCCACGAGGCATAGTCACGTATTTTCTTCCGATGCTCATTGATCTTATTTTGATCCTTCGAATTCAAACTTGCTTTCTTCGGAAGCGATTTTCCTGTTATCCGTCTGTACAAATTTGATTCATTAAATTCCAAAGATTCCCATGGCGGATTTGTCACAATTGCAAAAATGTCTTCTCTAGGAATTTCAAAGAAATTTCTTCGGGAATCGATAAACGCATCCAAAGTATCTTCACACTTCACAAGTCTAGGAACCGCCAATCCTCGACCAGCCTCTGCCCCAATCAGCCCCAAACCCACTTTACAAATGAAGGCACTGTTGGGGTCCTTGTCTACTCCTGCCATGCGATGAATCAGACGCCTTCTCAAGCAGTTTTTTCCAACGTCACTTTGTTCCAAACTCAAGAAATAATGAGCAAAGGGAATAAGAGTTCGCAAGAGCTGAACAGATCCACAAGCAATGTCCACGATGACTTTATTACTGTCTTCATTGAATTTGTTTCTGGTCGCATGATTCATACTCGCGAGATATTGAGCCAGTTTTCGACCGACAGAATGAGGTGTGTAATGCGCTCCTTCAGAATGTTTGCTTATAGCAACTTCGTAAACCGATCCAAGATGGTCTATATAGATATCGGATAGATCAAATGGTTCACCATCGCTATTAAACAGGAGTTTCTTCAGTGCCGCGCGATTTTTCTTTGGCACACAGAAGGCTTTCACTGTTTCAATTTCTTGAGCTGTGAAGACACTCCCTTCGCTTTTCCTAAACCAAAAATTTGAAGAAAATTTAGTAATAACCGATTCTATATCAACGGCTTCAAATGCGGCGTCGCTCGACAAAGCGAAATTAGAATACTCCCTTGAATGAATCGGAAGTATTCCGATGTCTTCAAGGTATCGGATCGTCATGAAGAAAAGACCTCCAATGATAGCGCTTTCCTGCGATCCAACAGACGTCTTTATGAAGCGAAGAAGTCTCTTGGTCAGATCCTCCTTAATCTGATTTTCTCGAATTTTAGTTGTTCGCTCCAATAACCTTAATCTAAATTCATCAGACTCTATAACCTTAAAAAAGAGAGAGGCATGACCTTTTGATGCTGACTGCAGAATTTCCATCAAAGGGCCCAGGCGATTTCCAGCAATAGGACCACCCGGAGCGTTAGCGACGAGATCGTTTTATGAGTCTTTATTTTTGAGGTCAAGCTTTAGGGCTTTGACCTTTCTATAAGATTCTCCGGTGATGGTGAGTTTAATGGCGGAGTGGATGAGTCGATCGATGATGGCATCGGCCAGGACCGGATCGGCAATGACCTCCTTCCAGTGAGTTAAGGGGAGCTGAGTGGTGATGACGGTGGATTTTTCGAGGGATCTTTCTTCGAGGATTTCGCAGAGGTCGTGGGCTTCTGTGGCGGTGAGTTTTTTCAGGCCGAAGTCATCGATGATCAGAAGCTGAGGTTTTGTGAGCTTATCTCGCCATTTGAGGTAGGAGCTGGAGCTTCTGGAGAGCAGAAGGTTTTCAATGAGGCTACTCATGGAGAGAAAGAGCGTTGTAAATTGATGGCGGCAAGCCTGCATTCCGAGGGCTTCTGCCAAAAATGTTTTGCCGACTCCGGTTTGCCCGATAATGAGCAGAGGTCTTCCTTGTTTGAGCCACTGAAGGGAGTAGAGATCTTTGATTTGAGATTTACTCAAGTTTCGTTTGGCCGAGAAATCAAAATCCTCGAAGCTGGCTTTTTGTTTCAGGCGAGAGGCCTTGATTCGAGTGTGAGTTTTTCTTTGCTGACGAAACTCCTGTTCGGCTTGCAAGAGAGGCTCTAAGACTTCAGGCGGGCTCCAGGCCTCTTCCGTGGCCTCCTTCAAGGTTTGATCGAGAGATAAAAGGAAGCCTTGGAGCTTCATTTCGAGGCAGAGATTTTTGAGTTGTGCAATCGACATGGTGGATTTCCTCCTGAGTGTTGTAGCGAAGTAAGGGATTGGAGAGATCTCGTTGAATCTCTCGGTCCCCGTCTTCGTAGGTTTGTTTTTGGTAACGATTGAGAAGTTCTCTGAGATACGGGACTCGGATTTTGTGGACCGCCCTCATTTGGTGAATAGCTCTTTGAAGATGAGAACGGGCTTTGTCATGGCCGAGAAGCTCGATTTCTTTTCGAGCTTCTCGGATAAAGCCTTGCGCACGTCTTAAATGTCCCAGAGCGTCGGCTTCAAAGAGCTCTTTAAAAAGCTCATGAAGATCGTGAGATAAAAAACGGGCTTGAGACAAAAGATTCTGAGGGGTGGCTTCTCGATAGGCCCGAGCATTGTCGGGGAGGTGCGTCAGAGTGGTCACACGCCTCGCGTCTCGACTTCGACAGCGAGGATGCACGGCCACCCGCTCTAGACCGTGATAGATTTCTACGAGATTTAAGCTCAGCTTTACTCGCAGCGTTTGACCTCGATAAATATGAGGCGCTGAATAATAAATCTTCTCGACAAAAACGTGGCTGTCGGGATGAAGCTTGGCATCTTTATATTCAAAAATCTCATAAACCGTGGACGGCAGAGGCTTTAGTTTTTCTTTTTCAAGCTTTTCAAACCTCTCTCTGCGAGACACCCCAAATCGGCTGTGCGGCCGCTGATTCAAAAACTCTGTCGCCTCCCGAAGAGCTCGATTGATTTCTGCCACGGAGACAAAAGTGTGGGGTCGATAGCGCCATCTAAAATAGCGCATGACAATGCGTACCGCTCCTTCGACAAGGGCTTTATCTTTCGGTCGTTTGGGACGAGCCGGCACAACGGCCGTGCCGTAGTGCTTGGCAAGCTCAGCATAAGCTGCATTGATATCCGGGTCATAAAGATGACATTTACTGACCCCAGTCTTTAAACAATCCGGCACCGTCACATGAGGCACGCCTTGAAAAACTTCATACATCTCTCGATGACATTCCAAAAAATTCCGACTCTTCATGTCTTCTTTTGCCGTGGCAAAAAGAAGCTGAGAAGAACCAAGTACCGACACAAAAACGGAAGCTTCATAGACTTGCCCGGTCTTCAAATTGACCCATGGAATCTTGCCACCCGCATAATCCACCTCACAGCGCTCGCCAGGTGTAAACTCTCGAGGGGTTACCGCTGCCGACTTCAAGGCCGGATACTTCTGATAAAAGGCCTTCCAAAAATTCGGATAGGAAGTAACTCCAAGAATCCGCTCCTCCCAAATGAATTTTAAAGGATGGCCAAGCCTAAACTCCTCCACAACACAGGCCCAGTCCACCTGATCCAGCCAGGGCCGATATGACTCTCTCGGCCCTGCCCTGCAAAGCACCTCCCCATCCCGCACCCGACGAACCGTCTCCCGAGAGCACTTCAAGGCCCTCGCAATCTCCCGCACAGACCGGCCACCTTCAAGCCGCCTTCGTATCTCTTCTACCACCGCCACCGTTAGCTCCCTTCTTGCCATAAACCGTCCTTTCACGGCCTAAAGCAGCAAATCTACCTCGCTAACGCCACTCTAAAGGGGGTGGTCCTTTTACTTGGAAATCGGGTGGGCCTATTCAATGGAAATTTTGCAGCTGACTTAGCAATATCGAAAATATCAAACTCTAAACAATTTATATCGCTATCTTGGTGATAGAATCGAAATTGTCGGTCATTTGTCAGCACTCCCCACGAATACTCTGAACCCTCTTTGTGAATGTAACGGAATAGCTCCTCTTCCGCAGTCTCAATTCTCGCACCACCTTTAACTTTCTTTGAACCCTTCAGCGCGTCAAGATTCCATTCTGTTAGCTGATTTTTTACTTCGACTACTACATTGTCGTAAACAATATCAGTTACGGAGCTCTCCGGTAGTACTGTCGATTTATTCCCCAACAGCATGGTCGAAATTTTCTTTCGAAGGTGGTTTTCATTTGGGCAATAGTTTTTTACTTCCTCACAATATGCCCCAATTTTTTGTAACAATTCCTCATTAGTATTCGCATCAGCGAGCTCATCAAGCTCATTTTGAACTACGCTTCGAGAAAATAATCCTCCAAAAATTATGAAGGGATCGTGTGTTTTGTCTCTAATGATCGGCTGATGCATGGGCTTCAGATTTCTTTGATATTTTTTGCGCGACCGATATATCAAAGTCGTTTGAAGTCAAATTGGATTTCTTCGTCCGGATTGAATCTGACGGTCTGACCGGATTTTAGATTCCGAATTTCTTCCGGCGATTTTATCTCTGTATAGTGAGCAAAAAATTTATTGCCATTCTCACAGACAATTTCTCCATAGCCCTTTGCCTCATTAAACCAGGCAACCTCGCCCCTCATGACTTCCTCCTTGAATCCAAATGAATAAGTGAATGACTACACTAATAATTTTAAGTGATTGAAGAGAATGACCCTCAACATCAACTTAGATGAATTAGGTTTTATATAACGCAGATAGCTGACGAAATCTGTCGGAAGAATGAGAGAAGCAACTTCATCGCCAGCCTCCCGAAATTGGGCGGTGCATTTAGCTAATAAAGTTAATTCGCGTGCAATTGGAGCGATAGAAACACAGAAACTTCTTAGTCATTAGAATATATATCTAACCGTCCTGCTCTATCTTTCACTAGATCCTCAAAATTTTTCTTCATTTCATGTGATAGGAAGCTTTGAGGTATAAAATCTAGCATTGAAGAAATCTTGCCCCCCAATCTAAAGAATGATTTTTCGACGACTTTAGCAGGCAGTCCTAGGTTTTCACCCAAAACCACAAAGTCCTTCTTTCTTAATTGGGACTTCTTCCCGTTAATTGGGAGAGCCACTTCTTCTTTATCTTCGGGCATCACGAGAACAGTCGATACAAGATCGTACGCTGGCGCCAAGGAAATAAATCCTTGTTGATTCGTTAAAAGTGAAAAATTCTTTAGATGCATATCAGAGTTGCCGATCAAGAAACATAAGAGAGTCAGGTCAAAAAATGCAACTGCATCTACACCAGGGTTCGACGAAAACTCGCGAATCTTCTTGCCAACCTTTTCCATGGATCCACTGTATTTGTTCTCAGTGAGAAACCCCATCAGCTGGCAAAGATCCTCTACTGGAAGTTTTTGCTTCCTCTTCGGTCGATCGAAACGCTTTGAAATATAAGCAAGCTCTCCTGTCTTAAGCGGAACTAGACCATGAAGGGCTGTTCTAATTTTGCAAATTTCAGCTAGATGCATACAAAGATCTTCGATCTCTGGAAGCTCCGGAAATCTCTCGTCAGGCGGTTTCAATATATAATTGCTGTTCCAACCTACGATTGTTAGTCGAGGCGCTTCGGCATCTTCTTTAGTTACGCCAAGCGAGAGCTTTCTTTGAACTCCCGTCATCACGAGTCTTTTGTTTACAACTTCTTTTGCAAGATCCTTAATTTGCCCCATGCCTACGTCCAGCGGTGGTGGCGTTGGATGGCCGGGAAATAATTTTCGGCTACATTTTGCATGATAGCCCTTTTCGGTTTCCTCTAAAGGCTGATAGCAAAAAAAACATTTTGATTGTTTCTTGCTCATGCCTTTATCTCCTCAATATGAACCGCTCCAATACAGTCTCCGCACACAGCGAGCAAAAGCCCCATCCGGTCTCTTGGATTCAATTTCCAGTTATTCGTGGCAATATCTAAGAGCCAGCCTTCTGGAATTAGGCCATCAAAAAATGGAAAAATCGTTTTACTTGTATAAGGTTCGTCTCGCATTGGAAGTGTAAGACTTATTGGCTTAGAAGATTTATCTTCTAAATATTCTTTGTCGTATGCAAAAATATAGCCGTCATCGTTTTGTTCGATGACGCCCGCAGGAGTTCCATTGAAAAATACTTTACCCTTTCGATTCATTGTTCATTTCTTTCTATTGGAACCACACCAAGTTGATGAGCAAAAACAGCTAGAACCTGATTCACTTTATCGAGGCGAAGAGTTTGTTTTCCCTGCTCAAGATCTCGAATAAAGCGAATACCCACCCCCGAGCGATCCGCAAGATCTCTTTGAGTAAGATGAAGTTGCTTTCTTCGGTCTTTAATGAACTGAACCAGTGCCATACTCACAATATATACCTGATCGGGTATAAAACAAAGTATTTAGGCTATTTTTATACCTTATCGGGTATATTTTAAGAGTAAATAGGGTTATTTATACCCTATGGGGTATATAAACCAGTAAAAGAGATCTTTTTATACCTGATAGGGTATAAAAACGTGACGCAGGGCGCGAAAATTATCCTGAATTCTGTTTGATATAGGCGATCAAATCTTTGAAAGAAGTTCGAATATGACGCTCATCAAATATTATCCCAAACTCCCTATTCAACTGCCCCAATAGCTTTACGCCTTCTTTCTCACTCGACGTAAAGTCATTGAGCGATGACCTATCCGTTACAAGAGCTTCCTCATGACGAATAGACATTAAGATTCTTCTCACAATCTCAAAGTCGGTTTCGTAAATAGTTTGAGGAGCAATTTCAATTCCGACCGGAGCATTTAATTTACTATCACCCTTCTTCACTGTGAAACCTTTCAATCAAAGATAATCGCCCAATTAGTGTACCATTTCTCCCCCAGCCCGAGAAATGGTACACGAAGAGGACGGGGGTAGCGGGATTTCTTTGACGTGAAGGCATTCGAGCCTTATTTCTTCCAAACAAATTTAAACAAAAACGATTGAAAGGAATTTGCATGGAAGAAACGAAACAACAACCAGTAAATCTTGGAACTCTGATACCCGTCTTAGGGTTGGCTCTCTTGGCCGTGCTTTATCAAAGGTACGGAAACGGCGATTTTGAAGGTTTTATACATAAAGTCTATTGGGCAGTGGGAATTGCAGTAGCCCTATTGGTTGCGTCCTTGGGCTTGAAGTTTTGGTTTAAGAACCGGGGGCAGAACGACCCTTCTGGTCTTGAGATTGGTCGCAATATTCCTGAGACCTCATGGCTGCCTCGAACTCGATTCTTTCTTCCTGTGCATAAGCTTCGACATATCCTAGTGACGGGCCTTACGGGTTCTGGAAAGAGCACGTTTATACGCCGATTTGTCGAGCAGATCCTCGCAAAAGATCTGCGCTTTATGTACTTCGATTTTAAAGGTGAACAATCCGACTACGAAGATCTTATCGAAATTTGCAGACGAGCTGGAATTGAACATGAAATTCAGAGTTTTGATTTAAGTGATCCTGCTAAATGCTTTACCTGCAATCCCTTAATGATTTTACAAGACCGACTTGAGACGGTCGGGTTTGTAAAATCCATCTTCTTTGAGAAAGATGCAAACCCTTACTATGTCAATCAAGCAGAGCAATTTCTTCATGCTTGCCTTCATTTGCTGGACGATTCGGAAGTTCCGAGAACTTTTAAGCGGATTGAAGAAATTTATTACAACGACAGAACTCGCTTGACCCTCATCGCAAGAGCAAAGGCAAAGATGCGTCATGGTAACGCAGCTGAGCCTTTTTACATTAATTACTTCAACGAGGTCTTTAAGCAGCTCACCTCGAAGCAAAGGAGTGAGCGATTCTCTGGATTCCTTTCGATTCTCACACTGTTTAATACAGAGCCCGTTTCGAGAATTTTTAATACGGAAGATGAGAGCCAGTTAAAGCTTTCCTCCGTCTTCGACGAGAACCGGCCGGTCATCATTCGAGTGCCTGGGGAAGTATACGGAGATTTTTCACGGAAAGTCGTTGAGGCTTTCGTGAAAGTGATGCCGGTTCTCATCGCAAGACGAAGGAAAATGAAGAACCGAAAAGATTACTGGCTGCTGCTGGATGAGGGTTGTTCTTACGTTGGCCAGACCATGGTGGATCTCGCAAAAAAAGCAGGATCTGCAGGAGTGAAGCTTCTGGTTACCCGAATGTGCGACTCTGATTTTGAATCCGTGGAGCCTGGATTCTTAGGCAAGATGCTCTCGGCCTTTGATACCTTTGTTTGTTTTCAAACCAACGAGCCTCAAACAAGGGAAACGATGGCCAAGCTCGCCATGACTTATGAAACACAAAAGAGAACCTTCCGACTTCAGCGAGGAGAGGAAACGGGCGATGGATCGATTCGGCTCGTCAGGGAGTTTCGGGTTCATCCCACTGAATTTGGGCAGTTACAGCCGGGGCAGGCCTATTTTATAGCCCCGAGAATTCAATTATTTCAAAAAGTGCAAATTTCTCAGCCAAATATGCTAAAGGAGGCGGCGTAATGAAACCGGAAATAATCGACAGATTGCCTGGAGGTTTAGGAGACGCTTATTCGGATCCCATCCTCGATGAAATCATGGAAAAAGATTTTGAGACGCAGCCGCTCTCGAATCACATTTTATCGGTTGTTCGCCGTTGGAAAATTACGACCTCTAAAGTTTTACAAGAAGCCCTCGTGGATACCGGCACTCGTACTCGCGCAGCTTACGAACAAGCCATCAAAAGACTTTTGAAGGCCGATAGTTTTTACAACGTGCGCATTGGCTCCACCGCCTACTATTTTCATCCGTCCCAATCAAAGCACTGGGAGAAATTAAAAGAGACTCACCCGATTCGCCGACAAGAATACCTTGAAACAAACGGAATTGCTCATCATATCGCCGTACAGGAAACATTTAATTGGCTGAACTTCATTCGCTTTAACGTGGATGGAGTTTTACCAATCGTAGGACCTGATGAGCTCGGCTGGAGTGCGGGCGAAAAACTGGAGACCGAGTGGCTTAGAATTCGAGCTTGAATCGGTCTGATTCAGCGGGTTTCA
>PCXB01000040.1:3162-4769 GCA_002787535.1 Deltaproteobacteria bacterium CG11_big_fil_rev_8_21_14_0_20_45_16 | reverse complement strand
ATCACCCCATTTGAAGAAATGCTCTAAAAACTTCAAGCACTTACGACTTTTTCAGACACGACTAAAGTATGGAGGTCTCACTCGAAAGATCTCCATAGACGTCGAAGAGGGTTGGCGCCACTGATTTACGAGAGAGTTAATGGCATTCATGTATTCGGCTCTAAATTGTGGGATCGATGAAGGTAGGCTCGAAAAGTCCTTTGCGCATTCAATTGGCGCCGCTGGCAATGCAAGAGTTGCCAAGTAAAATAATCCCGCCAGTCTTAAAAGTTTAATACCCATCGAAAACCCAGAAACTATTTAGGATGTATCAAGTTTCGAAGCAAGAGCGAAGAGTAGAAAAGCTCTAGATACTCAAAATGCTAAGAAGCCTTCCGTCTAACGCTGCGCCCCAGTTTATTTCAAAAAATTCATGTGACAGCTCAAAAGCTTATTTGCCACAATAATATCAATGAAAAAAATATATCTATTGATAGTCGTTCTTTTTGCATTTTTGATATCTTCCGGATGTAATTCATCTGGTTCATCGACGGGTGTGACAATGGAAGTTGATTTTGCAACTTCCGCATTGAGCTCTGTGCTTTCGAATTCAGTGTTGAATTCAAGGATTCGTGCGCTTGAGACCACTTGTCCAGAAGCTGCATCAAATGACGAGCCAGGTTACCAAGCCGATTTGGATTGCGACGATGACGATGGAGTGATCGCCTACCAAACACCTACTTCCTACAAAATCGCATTTAAAAGTGTTTATTTTCTTTCGGGAGAGGATGAAAAATCCTATCTCTTGAACTTTGATTCTTTGGATGAAATTGATAAGACGGGAGTCATCGAATTTACCTCAGGCGATAATTCTGTCAAAATTGATTTACCCAGTGATTTTAACACTTCCCTGATTCCAACTGGAGTTGGCTTCGAAGTTTATTATTTTGAGTTAAGATTTAATCTCTACGGCGAGGAAACAACAGTTCGCATTTATATGAGTGACGACGACTTTACCGATCAGGGAAGTGGTGGGCACCATCAAGGGGACATTACCTATTTGGATGGTGACGGCGTAGAGCATTGGGCCAACGGAGGTTCTAACTGGCTATCTACTCCCGAGGCCACTTTAGAGCGAGGAGAATACGCAAACGGCGATGGTGGAATGGACGACGAAACTGGGCATGCTCGAGGAATGTTTGGGAGTGCGGTATTTTGGAATGCGACAGATTTAAATCAAGGAGCGGATCAAGATATATTTTTGGTCGAAGTTGATCTGGCCGCAGCTGAAAATCCTTCGGCAACCGTAACTTTTAGCATAGCGGATACTTGGTTTTACGAAAATTTTGATTCCGACGCTTCGAGCTTTGATCCCTGTGAAAGTGATGAAGCTTGTGCGGCTGGGGCCGCTTGGGCGCCGTTATTTCCAGATATTAGCGTTAAAAACTAAAACATTTCCGGAAGTTCAATCCAGAAATGGTGGGCCTGGGAGAATTCGAATCTCCGACCTCACCCTTATCAGGGGTGCGCTCTAACCAACTGAGCTACAAGCCCGTATCCAAAAAGATACTTTGAGAAATCCGACTCTAAGGCAAGGGCGATTAATTTTTCAACTACAAAGACCTGAA
>PCXB01000040.1:0-3120 GCA_002787535.1 Deltaproteobacteria bacterium CG11_big_fil_rev_8_21_14_0_20_45_16 | reverse complement strand
CGGGATCGAACCGACGACCTCCTGAATGCAAATCAGGCGCTCTCCCAACTGAGCTATGGGCCCACAGAATGTCTAAACTGCCGTATGCCTGAATCTTTTGCAAAACAAAATATCAAAACTAATTTGAAAATCTCGATCAGGTCCGTCGCCTAAGATAAAAAGCTCGCTGCTGTCTTCTTAAGCTCGCGAATGACTGCCATTTGAAGCTCCGAATAATAGGGTTGCTCATAATAATGAAGGCAAACCTCGAGTTCCAATTGTCGATAGCCCGGAATCGATCTTACGGGCATTTTTTCAGAAAGTAAGTGCTTGGGCATGATAGCCCTGCCAAGTCCCTGACTAACGCCGTCAATAATGCCATAAACATCGCCTAAATAAGACCGTCGGTATTTTGGAAAGCGGCCTTTTTGATGCCTAAAAAATTTCTCAGTCGCTGGATCATCGGGGTTCAAATCCAAATAAATGTCTGTGGGTGAATGAAATTGGGTACTTTCGATCGCCACATAGGTTTCTTTTCCAATGATCTCTTCGACGATTCCAGGCGTGTTGAGTCGATAATCCAGAATGCCAAAATCAACTTCCGCACGCTTTAGAAGCTTTGGGATTTCGGTAACTTTTTCAGGAACAAACTCAAGCTGAACATTGGCGTGCTCGCGAAAGTAATTGGATAGAGAAGGGAGAATAACGGATCTCAACACTGACGAATAGGCAGCGATTCGTACAACTCCCGACGGACTCCCGGCGGCTTCCTGATGGAGCTCTCCAAGCAGCTCTGTCTCAAGTGAATCCTTGATTTGGCAATATCGGAGAAGACGCTCTCCAGCGTCGGTAAGCACAAGGCCAGAGGGTCTGCGTATAAAAACCGCTCGACCCATTTCGTCCTCAAGTTTCTGGATACGCTGCGAAAGTGCCGACTGAGTAAGATGTAAGCGCTTAGCGGCCTTAGAAAAGCTTTGAGTTTGAGAGGCAGCTTTGAAGGCCTCCAGATTGAGTGAGTTCAGAGACATATTATTAATAAAATTTATAATATCATAAAATCTATCAATTTTACTTATATATATTTTTGAGTAGGTTAAGGCACGAATAGCAGGCCAGCCGCATCGCATTCCTGGCGTTGCTGGGAAGTCTAAGTTCTGGTAAGTATTCGTGGATTGAGAAATGAGGGAGAGAAGGGAATGAAATCCCTATTTAATTTTTTTTGTCATTTAAGTTTCTATGGGCTTTCGTCCGTGGCGCTTTCTTTCTCACCCGTAATCGCACAGCCTGAAGAGCCCGATTATGTTTTTTCTGAAGCCATAGTCCCCAATGGACCGGACGGAAATCCAATTAAAGTTCAAATGCATTTTATTGATGCGGATCGTCCGGGAGAAATGCCTGGAGCCGCCAGGATCATTCATGGGGTTCTTGAAAGCTTAGAAGATAAATCGGATGCACAAGTCGTTGCCGCCGGACATGCGGATCCTCGTGAAGCTCTTCCGGCGGGCAGTGGCCTAGCCATAAAGGAAATTAGGGGAGATTGGATTGGCTATCTCAGCTACGCCTGGAGAAATGCCGAAGTTCGAAATGGTAGCAAGCTCGGAACGGCTCGAAAGTTTAGCTATTTTGTGATTCGTACGACCGGCTTAGCGGCCCTGCTTTATTTTTCTTACGATCAAATTTATCCGACTGCCTCATTTTGGGCCAAGGCCCTTCCTGTTGGCGTGGCCACAACATTGACTGGCTTGTCTCAATATTTCATTCGAAGAGAAAACGACTGGCTTGGATTTCAGAACAATATGACCAACGCGTTTGATATTCAAAATGCGTTTAAGTACCGAAGGCTATCTGAGGCGCAAAGAAATGAAATTATTGAGAGTGAATTGAGTAGCGAGAGATTGTACTGGCAAACGCGACAGCATAGCCGAGATTTTGAGGATGTTGTTGGTAAGGCGTCAGATCCGGAGGAAGGAGCCATCCTGTTGGACGCGCATCTTAAACGTGTTCGTGAGCGGATGACCGCGGTTTTTGAGATGAGAGAAAATCGTGTGCCCTCGAGCTTTTTTAAAATTTCATTAAAAGAATTTGCCTATGGAGGAGCCTATGTTTGGATTGTGAGTCTCATGGAACAAGTTGGAAGATGGAGCGGGAATCTTCCTTACCCGGATTTCCCGATGGGCGTGGAGGGAGTCTTTCAACTTCCTGATCATATGCATTCCTATTTCCAAGGGCTATCGACTCAACCCCTCGGCTATCTGTTTATGGTGCCGATTGCGTACTCAGTTTTTGCTTTCTTGAGTGATGGTGCCGTTAACTATGTCAATGTGGCGTGGAGAAATATTTTTAAGAAAATTTTTCACAAACATTCCGAAGTTGTTGAAGAGATTAGTCAGATAAATAAATTGGCTATTTCCTTAGGTCTGACGACATTGTATTTGGCGGCCAAGCAAGGATCCGAAGGCGCAAACGAAGCTTTGGTCAAAATCGCGTTACCCTCGGCCATTCTATTCGGTGGGCTAGCAGCTTTCGAGCTGAGCAAGTTTTTTATACCATGGAACCGACTTGCCCAGCAGCTCAAATCGGCCGTTAGGCCGGCGTTAGCGCAGTTTGTGAGGCCCACAGCTTTAGCAGTAAAAAAAATTGCTGGCGTATTCGGAGGGATCAAGCGCGTCGCTTGCGCTGATTCATTTAGAGCCTTGGGCGATAAGAAACAAGTTCCTTAATTCTCGCTGCCACTCATTTCTGGTCCTCAGCAGTTGATGAATACTCAGGGTCCCAAAATCAAAGCGGAGCATGTGGGGGCGTGGTCATCTAAGAGCTTAAAATTTCAGGACTTACCTGAAAGGCACGGAAACACCCTTCGCAATGCCATTTTGGACGGATTCATCCTGAGTCCCGATCCAAAAGAGAGTGTGTTTTGAGCTTGGAAAGGGTGTCATATTTACATGAGTCTTAGGTCTACTAAGTCTTCAAAAAAATTCTGTTTTTCTTGTTTGATTTTCCAAAAAACATCTGTGTAAAAACAAAGTCATTCCGTATCGGATTCCAAAAACAGTCCGCCGACGAAGTGTTCTTTGAAAACTGAAGAGTGTAGTAAATTGGGTAATTTAATAAGTATAACTGATGTCCAGCTTAATGAGTTCA
>PCXB01000070.1 GCA_002787535.1 Deltaproteobacteria bacterium CG11_big_fil_rev_8_21_14_0_20_45_16 | reverse complement strand
ATTAGATCGCGGGGTGGAGCAGTCTGGTAGCTCGTCGGGCTCATAACCCGAAGGTCGTTAGTTCAAATCTAACCCCCGCAACCAATTCTCAAGGCTCGAACCGGCCGGTTTTCAAAAACACAAATCTTATTAAACTGTTAAAAACAAGCCGAAGAAGGCTGTTTCTGTCCTGAGCATTTCACTACATTTCTGAATATTTCAGTTCTTGGTAACTTTTGGTAACCCCGTTGGTAACTTCTAGGAGGCTGATAATTTGACCTTAGCGGTGACTTCTTCAGCGCTCTTTTCGAGGTCATCGGTATAGTGCTGACAGATCTGTATGGCTCGCTCGAGAATCTGGCCTTTGAGTTCTTCGGGCGCTTGAACAACAACCTGGTTTCCCCAGCTGAGAACCCAGTTTTCGAGTTCTGGACTGACCACGGTGTTGAAATGAAGGATCAAGCGACCGTCTTGTAGTTCTTCTGTTCGCTGAGACTCGTGCCAGAGATTCTCGCCGATGACGGGCGCGATCTCCTTTGAGAAAACCAGCTCTACATCTTGAGATTCTCCGCGCCAAACTCTGAAGCTGCCTACACGATATTGCTCGAAATCAAATTCATTGTTCTCAAAATGCTGATCCTTCAAAACCTCACAGTGTTCTATTCTAGAGATGGCAAAGGTTCTTTTTTCCTTCGTTTTGCGATCATAGGCGACGAGATACAGAGAACTGTTTGCGAACCAGATTTTCAAAGGTTCAACAATTCTGTCACAAACTTCGCCGGAGTGTGCAGAATGATATCGAATCTGGCAGGGGCTTTTCTTTACAACCGCGTCGAACAGATCGTCTAAATGAGCACCAACTTCCTGGTAAAGTGGTTGCGGCGAGAAGCCAGTGTGCATCGATCCTTCGATCTGGTTGAGGTACTGAATGGCCTTCGCGGGAAGAATCGCTTTGATCTTCGCGAGCGCAGATTCAATCGATTCGTAAAAGAATGTTCCTTTCAAGACCTGCATTAGATCTTGTGAGAACGTTAAAGCGACCAGCTCAGTTAGACTAAAATGAAGAGGGAGGCTATCTCGGAAGGCTTGAGTGAATCGATAGTACACTCGGCCGTCACAGTTTTCCTTCTCGATAGGAAAGCCTGCTTCCTCAAGGGCTTGGATATCTCGATAAAGAGTGCGTCGGTTCCAGTTTCCTTCTTCGCACAACTCGTCAACAGTCAGACCACGACTTCGTTGCGCCTCTAAGCGCTTAATGATCTGCCATGTTCTTGCGAGTTGTTCCCCCCTGGCCATTGTCACATTCTACCGCCTCGCGTCGCTTTGCGGATCCCGTTGGAGTATTGACATTGAATGGATCTACTTAATGTTGATTTTGACTCCGCCAGAACCGCTATCATTCTGTGGGGGTGAGCTAGTATCTGAAGATGTTGAACTTTTACCGCCTCCACCAACACCGCCAACTAATACACCTGTCAAGATTCCTGCAGCCACCAGGCCACCCCAGAACCACGGGTTTCGAAAGATCGAACCAGACTCACGACTTCTCGAATTGCCTATGGTTTTAGACTCGCCAGGAATAAAAGTGATTTGGATCCCGGTGGAGACATTGGGTTTCAGGTTCAGGTCAACATCGACATTTTCAAACCCATCTTTTCTCGCAATAACTTTTTCAAACATGGGCTCAATCAATTGAGGTTCGTTATTTTCAATTTCTATAGAATGAGCTTCGTCCTCTTTTCCGATGAAGTTAGCTTTGAATGGATATTTGTTTGAAATGAAACTTATCTTTGCTGGCTTTGGCTTAAGTTCAATTCTTCGATAGGTGTCGCTGCCAGGGCTAACAAAAATAGTCTGCTCGATGGACTCGAAGTCGGGATGAGAGACACGAATGCGATGTTCTCCGGCCTTCAATTTCAAAGAAGCTAGCTCTGATGCAGCATCGTTGAAGACATCCTTTATCTCCACGTGAGCCGATCGAGGTTCTACGTCGAGGCTTAATCTGCCAATTTCTGGTGCGATTCGCTCCTTGACCTTTAAGGGAGCTCCATCTGCCAGAATTATCTCTCGCTTTACGGCTTTATGCAGTGGAAGGGCAAGTTCCAAATCAGCGGCACCTGGCTGGAGTCCTCGTGCATGAAGTGGAGTTGTTCCAATAGGAACACCGTTAAGGTAGACAAGGGCTGATTCTGGTTCCGTAGTTATAATCAGCTCAGCTGATCCCGACCGAGAGGTCTCAGACTTGAGAGTCTTTGGGCTTAGCTGGGGCGAAACCTTGATGTTTCGCTTTTGCTTTTCTACTTCAGATTTTGGATAGCTGAGTAGTACGTAAGTAATATTCTTGCGTCTCTTTATAGATTCAATTTTCTCGCCAACTAGATAATGTTCTGGCGTACGAATAGAGAGATCCTGCGTTACTGCCTGTTGATCGAGATTTGATATGACTCTTTCATCAATTCTGAGATGAAGCCCAAAGTGTTCGATGAGGAAGGCGCTTCGGGCCTGATTGATGGCTTCATCTCGTGCTCTTCTCTCGTTGTCCGATGGAGAAGAGACGCCCGTATAGAAGAAGTTCACTTCGTCTTCCATTCGGGCATTCTCCTGCCATCCGTCAGAAACCTGAGAGAGAATAAGCAGTGAAAGAAAGGTCAGCGTCATTACTCAGCAGTCTCCGTCTTAGCCGCTTGAACAGCTTCAGTTTGAGTGTCACTTGATCCAAAGAATCGATCCCACTCCTGGTCGATTTTCTTTCTAAAGGAAGGACTGATCTTCCCACCTTGCTCTGCTTGGCGAATTGCATTCGCAATCATCCTTTGCAGATCAGATCGAGGAACAGATGCTAGGGAATAGCAAGAGAATCGAGTCTGCTGATAGCTTCCCTGATCAAGAAGCAACTGCGCATAGCCTCGTTTTTCGATTCGGACGTTGTTCAGACTGTTCACATCTGAAGCCATGGATACAATTTGATTCAAGACCTGCTCATCGTAGCCAAAACCTTCGTTTGCAAATTGAAGCTTCGCTGAAAGGCGAGCTTGAATGGTTTTGGCAAGTTCAGCGCGGGCTTGAAGATCGGCAGCTGTCAGTCCACGTGAAGGATTCTGATTGCCATCGATATCGACCACACCAGAAATAAACACACGATTCTCTTTTTCAAAAAATGGCTTCTCATAAACCCATTCCGGAATTTCACGGCTCCCGTCCGTTGTGTAGATCACCTTTTGAGCTGATGGAGTAGCTCCGCCAAAGTTCTTTGAAGAGCATCCTGCAACGATGGGCAGGGCTATCAATGTAATCAGGCCAAGTGTTTTCATATTAGATCCTTTCTTTCTGTGATTTACTTTCATCTGTTTTAGTATCTCGGTGGTGTGTGACATCTGAGGTCACATCCATAACCTCTTGAAATGCTTGGGGTGTAGCGGAGTAAAAGACACTATTTCCCGAGCCTGTTTTTTGGAGACTGACTCCCAGGTCGGTTAGAAGATCTAGGTCGCGGTACACGGTTCGCCTCGTTACACCCAAACTCTCTGCAAGCTGATCAATACTGAGCCCATCAGCGTTGCAAAGGCGCTTGAGAAGTTCGAGCTGCCTCATCAGTTGCTTGCCTCTATTTTGAGTCATGACTTTCAACCTTCTTCGCTTTGATGGTTTTGCACTGCAGAACTAAGTAGAAGCCGTCATCTAAATCTTCACCCTTTCGGAAGATAAGCGCCGCTTCTTCCCAAGGCGAATACCCTGGCCCACACATCGTGAAGGTCGATAACGTAAGGAGCTCACCGTATTCATCATAAATGTCACAGTGAAGGAAACGCCCCTCTGTATACTCCTCGCCAGAATCACTTTCGGTCACATCACTCACTTTGCAGCGTCGAATATGGGGGTGAGGGTACGGGAGTTCTTCTTTCATATTGCCCAGGGCAAAAGATGTTGAATGGACTTCATCGCCTCGATCAAAGGCACGGAGCTCTAGATCCCATTTAATTGTTGTATGTTTGGTTTTAGCGGAGGCATTTCCGATCACAAGCAAGCTCAGTGTCGTTGTAAGAAATAAAGCAATTTTCATTTTATTCTCCTAGTAAGATTCGATCGTGAATGTTTGTTCCCAGCTATACGAATTGAATCCGTCACCGTGATAATCATCGAATTCAATCGTTGCTTTGAGGGTGATGGGTCCAGAAAACTCATCATCAAGGTAGAGTCCAAACTCTCCGTACGACTTGGATGTAAAGGTTAAGAAATCGGCATAGTCATAGATTCCCCATGAGCTTTGCACGTCCACACCACTTGTAAGTGAGCGAATGGAAATATTGGCGCTCGAGAGATTAAACAAAGTGCTGTTATAGACAGTGATCTCGAAGTGAAGCTCATCGTCGACGTAGTAGGAGCTGTTATCCGTAAAAACAACGTCTACGACATTTTGAACGAAGGCGCCGAACTGCTTCATCGGAACCGTCACAAGCGTTAGCTCTCCGGGCCTTAGTTTCTTTGTCATTTGCCCAACGTAAGTGATCTCCCTCGACGAGTTTCTGGTCAGAAGCATTATCAAAAGAGGCCGGTCGGTCGGAAGATCTGGGATCTCAATTGTTTCATCCGATGCTAAAAATGTGTCAGCAAAGATGGGCGAGATACTCCAGTCGTCTTGAAATGGGCTGCTGATGAGATCATCTGCATCGAAGATGCGAACGACAACCTCGTTTTTCTCGCCAAGGGGAATATCCTCGATCGTAAGTGCATTAAAGCTCGAGTATGGGTACTCGGTTTTAACTCCTAAGTCGCCTCCGCCGCCACTCCAACCGTCATCTCCGTAAGAATCAGACGAGTCTTCGCCTCCAAGGCATCCATTTAGTGTAAAGCTCATTAGGACTACCGCAAAAATATTAATCGAAGCTTTCATATTGCTCTCCACCCCTCAGCCCAATGACCTTAAGATCTCATCTGGTATATGGTCTTTTCGAATGACTCTTCCGTCTGGAAATAAAAGTGACGAGTGTACGCAGTCCCAGATCACATAGATCGATCGATAGATGGTATGTTCTTTTTCAAGGAGTTCCTTTTCGATGAAATCCTTGCAGTCGTTTGATACAAGGCGGTTGGATTCGTCAAAATAAGGATCTTCAAAGAACGCGTGAACGGTAGCTTCTTCAAGTGGAACGCTCAGGCCTCGACTGCCCTGGTAAACTTTTAGTTTCTTAAATGAGTAGATGTCATCCATTAAGGGATAAGCAATCAGGGGTGGCGCTAGATCGTAGATGATTTCGTTTGTAGGAATAAGTTCGAGCTTCACTGTTGTTCCTCCTCGTATTTCTAGAATAGGAGGGGGCTGTGACAGCTCAGGTCACAATAAAAAAGGCCCGTAAATACGGGCCTTTTCTCCTCTTACTAACAGTTGGTTTTAGCCGTATTAGTTTTGGGAACAGACAAAACTAAAGGAGTCGCCAGAGCCTAAGACATAGGTGCATGTGGCAGAGCCTTCGTCGAGGCATCCAAAATCAGATCCGAGGGGGGAGTTAGTTACCTGAACGGTAACTGTACCACTTTCCTGAGTGAAGCTGGGATAAGTTCCACTAGACTGACAGTCTTGCGAGGTCCAGCGGCACTCAGAATTAAAGGTAAGAATATCTCCTGTTCCGGTCTCATATGCACCTAGAATAAGACTGTCTGAACAATCAGAGCCTCCGTCTCCTCCACAAGCAGATACTCCGAAGACTACAAATAGAGCTGCCAACATCGAATAGAATTTAGTTTTCATTTTTCCTCCTTAGTATGATTTCAAATTCACCGTTTTCAATCCGTTCAATTAACCAATCTTTTGGAACCTCTTTCTCTAACGGGTCGGGCTCACCAAAAAGAATTTCGTGAAGGGAGTGTCCGAAGAAGTGTGCGACTCGTCTGAGCTTCTCAAGATCTCTGGGGGTGCGGCCGCTCTGCCAGTCGGTAAGGGTAGAAATACTTACGCCCGTTTCCTTTGAAATTTCACGAAGTGTATAACGGCTCTCCTTAAGGATAGCCTGCAGAATTTTACTCACTAGCATCGAACCCCTAGCTTTCATTGTCCAAGCTCCGCTATAAACAATCTCTGTTTGTTCGAGTGTTCAGATAAATATTCCGATATGTCGAAATGCGCTGTGGTCATGAATTGACCTTGTCAGATGGGTGAGACAAGAGAGGTCACAGCTAGAAGAGCTGTTTATAGTCGAACGATTTCGAAGCTCGCGCTCGGATCGTAAATGACGGTGAATTTGTCCTCTTCAGCGTGCGAGGAAATACAAATATGCAGCAGGTGATTTTCGGCTTCGATATAACCAGGACCATCAAAGTTTGAAAAGTCACCACGCTCTCGCAAGATTGTTCTGCAGATCATGGTAATTTTCCTATGGGTTCTAGGGTGAATAAGGACGATATTAGCCGTTTCTCTCCACGCGCGTTCAAATGTATCTGCCGCGAGTAACACTTCGTCGTCCCAATGCCATAAATTTCGAAATCTGAAAGGACCTAGTCCTAAAGTCGTGATATTTTCAAAGCCTTCCATCTCAGCCTCCTTTCACCCACAGGATCACTGAAGGATGTGACATCTAAGGACACAGATCATTCCGGATTTCTAGGGCCTCACCTGTCTTATTGATCTGCGATAGTTTAGTGAACGGTCAAAATATTGGCGGGGCAGCAAATTCAGCAAACTTTATTTAAAATAGGCAGAAGGGGAACTATGGGGCGGCCATATCTTTTAACCAAATCAAAATATTGTAAGGGCCTGAATTGCGAAAAGGCTCTTTACTATTCGGTATTCCATAAAGACCTGGCGACTCCTCCTGGACCCTCACAGCAATTGAGGTTCGATGAAGGAAACGAAGTCGGCGAACTAGCGCATTCGAAATTCCCTGGAGGTGTTTTGATTGCAGAGGACCATACGAAGCTTGAAGATGCCGCGCGGAAGACCAAAGAAATAATTGAGGACCCATCCGTGCCGGCTATCTTTGAAGCTACTTTTATCTTTGACGAGGTCTTGTGTAGAGTCGACGTTTTGAAACGAAATGCGGACAACAGTTGGGATATCTACGAAGTAAAAAGCACCAAAGAAGTAAAAGAAGAGCATGAAGACGATGTTGCAATTCAGCTATGGGTTCTCACGAAACTCGGACTAGCAATAAAAAATGTATTTCTTCTGCATATTAATCCAGAGTTCATCAGTCCTAATTGGGATGATTTTTTCTTCGCTGCCGATCTGACAGATGTCGCTCGTGCAAAGCATTTGAAGGAAGTCGACTCAATCGTGAGAAAGCAAAAATCTATTTTAGCACAAAATGAGACTCCCGATGTTCGATTAGGATCCCACTGTAACACCCCTTATCCTTGCGAATTCAAGGAACATTGTTGGAAAGACATCCCAAAGGGATCTACTTTAGAGCTTTATCGATCGCGTAAAAAGTATGAAATATTTTATGAGAAATTTGAGTTTCTCCATGAGATAGACCCGAAGCAGATCAAACTCACGGATTTTCAAATACGGCAATGGACAGCAGCACAACAAGAAGAACCGGTTGTAGACCTGGAATCAATTAGGAGAGAGATTCATTCGCTACAGTTTCCTCTCTATTTTTTTGACTTCGAGACGGTCGCGCCTGCGATTCCTTTTTTGGATGGGATGGCTTCTTACCAAAGATTACCCGTTCAGTGGTCCTGCCACGTCATGACTTCTCCAGAATCAGAGATTTCACACTTTGAATATTTAATCGACCCCGCAAGGAAAGAAGACCCCCGAGTGTCTTGCGTAAAGTCTTTGCATCAGCTATTCGCTCCAGGATTTGGGACCGTTATCGCCTATCACGCGTCATTTGAAAAAGGTGTTCTCAGAGAGCTTGCTGAAATGGTCCCAGAATCTTCTGCGCTCCTTCTTGAGGTCATGGAACATTTCTGGGATCTAGAGACGATCTTCCAAAAGTATTACTACCATAAGGACCTGAAAGGCTCTTGTAGCATCAAGTCCGTTCTTCCCCATTTTGCGCCCAAGCTCGACTATAAAGATTTGTTTATTCAGGACGGTAGTTCATCCGAAGCTTGGCTAAACAAATTATGCAGAAATGAAATCGACGATATATCTGTCCGATCTGACCTTCTAGAATATTGTAAACGTGACACTCAAGCGATGATCGTAATTTTTGAGAGGTTGATACAACTTTTCGACTCTTTCAATTGGCAAAGTGCCCTCCCAAAAACATAGATCAAGTTGACATCCTGCTGCAAAATTTACATCGGTCGCAGGGTTTTATAAATTCCCTCATATCATATGCACCCTTAAGAGGCTCGGCGTCGAAACAAGCCCAAAGCACCATGCCTCTGCATCATTATTAAAGCCGCCCCTTGAAGTGGCGCGCCCCGCTAGGCAGAATTTGCAGTCTAGAAACAGACGCAAGGCTAGCCGAAAATAGTAGGAAACGTTGAACTTTTTCTATTTGGATTTCGAGGGGGGCTTTGTGAAAGTTGGAAAGATTTTATGGTGGGATGGAAACCAAAATGAAGGCGTGATTCGTGACGGAACAGGCGCCGAATACTATTTCAACTATTCCGCTGTCAGTGGAAGATTAACCAGCCAAATTGCAGACGGAAGATTTGTAGAATTTCAGACAATCGTCACTGCAGACGGTCAGTCTTGCGCAAAAGATATAACCTTAATTCCTGTAAAATCTGAGAAGCGCGCTATAAAGAGAATTTCTCAAGAGAAGCAGCTCGCATTGGAACTCGGGTAATTCGACATGGTCAATAGAGCAGATGGCAGAAGCCTATACTTTAGAAACGAAGGACTCTTTGCAGACAACTACCTCCTCAACCGCCTTCCAAACGAATCCCTTGATTCATTTGTACTTAGGAACTGGGACACTGAAGCTCTTCCTGAGTTCAACGAATGTTACGAATGGATGCTATCCACATGGCATCAAGAACAAGAACTTTTGAAGTCACAAAGTGAAGCTCAACTAGAAGAGCACTGGATCAAACCAATCCTCCAAAAACTCGGATGGACATTCCAAGTCCAAGATCGCCACACTTTGGCAGGACAAACTCGAATTCCGGACTACACTTTATTTTCAAGCGCAGCCGACTTTCGCGCTGCCCAAAGAAGTAGGACGCAAGATGCATACTGCCAGAAAATTAAAGCAGTGGCTGACGCAAAAGCTATGCAAGTCTCACTCGACGGTGAAGGCCGAAATCGATCAAATCCAAACTACCAGATAGTCTCTTATATGGACAGCATGGGTACTTCGTGGGGCATTCTCACCAACGGAGAAGTCTGGAGACTCTATTCAAGTAGGCCTCGAGCGAAGACCTCCACCTTTTATGAAGTAAACGTCAAGCGCTTCTTAAATCCTAACGGAGGCACAAGAAATGATGAGGCGTTTAAATATTTTTTCAATTTCTTCAGAAAGGACGCATTCGTTCCTGTCTCTACCGAAGGGAAGTCGTTCGTCGACATAGTTTTTGAGTCAGGCGAGAGATACGCAGAGGATGTAGAAACAGAACTCAAAAAGAGAGCGTTCAAGATAGTTGAATCAATCTCTCGTGGTTTTGTTGAAAATAAAAAAAACCTAGATAATGAAGACCTAAGTGCAGTTTATGAAAATAGTCTCTATTTATTATTTCGCTTACTATTTATTCTAAACTGCGAATCAAAGAATATTTTAGATGTAAACGACTACACAAAGTATGGCCCATACTCATTGCGAACTTTGATTCTAAAGTTGAAGTCACAATTTGAATCCGATGCGGATTGGAGTGGCTTATCAACAAGCTATGATTTCGTCAAAAGCCTAATGCGAATCATAAGAGATGGTGACAAGCGCATCGGCATCAAGGGCTTTGGTCAGGAGTTGTTTTCCGTAGGCGACGAGACCTTCTTCGAAGAACACACAATACCAGACTATATCTTCAACCAGATTCTGATCGACCTGGCCTTCAGTTTTTCAGAAGACAAAAAGATTCACTTTATTGATTATAGCCGACTAGGTCCTGACCATCTCGGGTCAATTTTTGAAGGTCTACTCGAGTACGAACTAAGTCTTGCCAACGAAGACTTGGGGGTTTCTCCTAAAGGAGACATTTTGCCTGTTTCAGACCTCAAAGACCCCGAAGAGATAATCAAGAAAGGTCAAGTGTACTTATCAAGCTCCTCTGGAAAGCGAAAAGATACCGGCTCCTACTACACGCCAAGCTACGTAGTTGACTATATGGTAAGAAACACCTTGATTCCACTTTGTGCAGATAAGTCTTCCAAAGAGATACTAGATTTGAGGATATGCGACCCCGCTATGGGATCGGGACACTTTCTTCTGGGGGCCATTGTATTTCTCGAAGAACAGATAAAGACACGAATAGTGCAAGAACAAGAAGCAGACTTTAAAGTAATAGATCTTTCGCCTTCAAATATACGATGGGAAATATTGAAGAATTGCATACGAGGCGTCGATAAGAATCCCCTTGCCGTTGAATTAGCAAAGTTCTCGCTTTGGGTGTATACAGCCAGACGAAATGAGCTGCTTGAGCCGCTAGATGATCAGCTAAAACCAGGCGACTCTTTGACTCCGAATTCGGGTGACGGAATAGTCTGGCAAACTAGCTTTAAAGAAGTTCACAGTGCAGGTGGATTCGATGCGATCGTTGGCAATCCGCCATATGTAGCGCGTAGAAACAGCGACTATGTCGAAATTGCCGGAGCTTCAACGGGGCAAGGCGACTTGTATCTTATTTTTCTAAAGCATGCTTTAAACGGCTCAATTCCTCTCAAAGACAATGGCCTTCTAAGTTTCATCGTTCCTGACCCTATTTTGATTCGAGGCAATGCAAAAGAAATTAGAAGCCAGATTCTGGCCAACCACACTCTCGCTACATGCGTACATATTAATGGAGTGTTCGACGCGGGAGTAAGCAATGTCATACTAACAATTCGCAAATCCGGAGCCCAAAAAAATCAGGCGAATTTCTTCCGAATAGATAACAAAAAACATCGCGATCGGTTTAAAGAAACCTCTGTGATTCCTAAAGAAGCCTTTAAAGTAAAAGTGAATTTAGATCTCTTTAAAACTGACGACTTTGCATGGACTTACCTTCTTGAAGAGTCTGACTTATCGTCACTGAATCTCCTGAAAAGAAGCAACCGATGCCTTCAACACTATTTTGAAGATCGAAGAGGTGAAGAAGTCGGAAAGAAGAAAATTCGAGAACACGTCACTCGCTCCGGACGTGCCATGCTGATTGGCGGAGAGGCAATCGCCCCCTTTCTCATCAAAGATGAGGGGATTCTTTATGTCTCGCCAAAGGTTATTCGAAAGAGCCAGGAGTTCTACCAAGCACCAAAAGTGATCCTTCAAAAGAGCGCCCCTAGGTTTGTGTGTTCTGTGGATAACGGAGAAATCGATCCGGAAGGAGTGGCGGTCCCGCAGAGCATATATATTCTACAGCCAAAAGCTAAAGATCAAATCATCGACTCCTGGACCATTGCTGCCATTCTAAATTCTAAATTAGCAAACGATTACCTATATAAATGCATAACCGGCTATAAACTTCTTCAGCCACACTATGAACAAAGAGATTTAAAGACGTTTCCTATTTTTAACGTCGATAAGCTTGATGGTGAGGAGGTTCTTCAGGCAAGAAGCTCACTACTGAAAGAATTGCACGACAAGACACTTAATTTACATGAACCATTGCTGAAGAGAGAAAGAGCGTTAGCTGCGATATCAGCGGCCTCAGAGTATTGTCACCTGCTAGCCAAAAGTAATGCGCCTAGTGATGAACTTCAGAAATATCGTGATTTTCTAGAAGCGAATATTAAAGCCATGTACAGACTTTCCGAGGCTGCGGCCGCGGTCGCTTAGATTATCCAGAGGAACGGAACAACGCCTCGCGTAAATAATTCCCTTTTTGCGCACAGCAATATTTGGACTGATCCTTTCCAAAACACGAAGTTTCCATCCCCACTTTTCTTTCGACGAATGGAAATTATACAAAGGATCTTCTGCTGACACTTTGTGGCAAACAAAGTCCGAGTCCCACTGCTTCTTGGATTTATATTTAAAGCAACTGAAGACCTCAATTACTGCAACTCCACGCGCCGTGAATTCTCTATCGGGCCCAGGAGTCTCAATCAAAACTAGCGGTCTCTTAAGGTATTTCTTGGATATTGGATAAGAACGTGTCTCTATTGATTTCGTTCCTGCCGCAATGAGAGAGCACCAAGGCGCTCGAACATTTAATCCTGGAAGGAAGATTCTCTGTTTCGGCCCTGCCATTTAAATGGTTTCCCTAGGGATGAATAGCTACTCGAACTTGTTTTTTCAGCGCTAATTCTCTCTTTTTCTCCAGAAAAAATCTGATCGAACTGGTTTTCTTGCTTCTTTGCCACATTAACAGTTTCCTTACACGAAGCATGCCTTGTCCTTTCCTCCCAGGTTACTGACTGTGCTGTTTGAGTAAAGGCCTCAACGTTTCCAACAGCATCGCAACAATCCTTCTTCTGAGTCCATAACTGTTGATATTGAAAGTAATCTTTAATTCCGTTTCCTATGTAACACGTCGAAAATCGAATACTATATTTTTGAGAGGACTGTCGCAGGAGGTTATAGTAGTGACCAATTTCAGCATCCGAATAACGACTTTCTCCGCTCGAGCGGTAGTTGTCTGGATAAAAAAACTTCCTAAGATCCACATTCGTTGCCTTTGAAAGTTGAGATATTGCCGTTTGATTCAATCGGACGAAGCCAACAACAATTGATGGAACCTTCGCACTGGCGAGTTGGGACATGAACTTATCTGCTTGAGATATATCGAGTAACGGAAACTTTGGAATCTCACCGTCAAATCTCTCTTGCACTGATGCTTTGGCAGTAAAGTATCCATCTGGGTAAGTCGGGAATAATGGATTGATTCGAACAGTCGTCCAAATACCTGCATCTGCTAACCTTCGTAGTGCTTGAATTCGACGACTAAAGCTGGGAGCACCAGGCTCTATCTGTCTTGTGATAACCTCATTGTCGCCTGAAATCGAAAATTGAATTGAAGCCAATCTGCTGTCTATCGCCTCCAGGTACTCTTCCTCTGCGATCAAATCAGACCTTGTGAAGACAATATACGGATAGCGGTAAAATTTTAAGATCTTCAAGAACTCAAGACTGACCTTATACTTTTGATCCATCCACATGAATGAATCCGACATAGAGCCTATTCTTAGTGGAACTCTTCGAGAGAGAATCTCCCGCCATTTTGATTTCTTATCGGTTTCGAAGACCGTGTGGAAAACCTTTCGGACTTCTGTTAAATCGATAGGCATCGGATGAGGATTATTCCAGTAACCTCTAAGCGTTAGCTGGTCCTTCGCGTAACAGTACTTACAGTTGTGAACGCAACCACGTCCGTAAGTGTCAATCTCCAATGCGTAATGACATTTAGAGCATGCTGGGTGGTAATTGACGAGCTTCAAAAGCGTCTTAAACAAGACACCACCCCTTGGCTGATTTTGCCCAAACTTGTTATAAAGTCGGTCGTAAACCGACCAGTCGAAAGTGCTTTGATAGTTTGATTTGAGCTTGCGAACGCGTTCAACCATTGGACCCGAAAGTGGTCCATCGATTCGTATTTCTTTGTTCTGTGCTATTCCTCTTCTAGGGAATGGTACAAGCACACCTTCTTTCTCCAATATGTGGGCTGGTTTACTCATAGTCTTGGGCGGTAATTACAAAGAAATTTAGCACATTACCAGTATCGATTACCCGTCAACCGACGATCTTGGAATTCTCTCTGCAAAAGCTCTAATTTCAGCAACTTACGAAACTCTACATCACCCCTTTGGAAGCAGAACGAACCAGGATCTCACTCTTAAGTTCATTTCGGTGTCCTCCTTTTTGACATCCCAATCGTGGTCGATCGAAGTCCAGAAGATAGGGTATCATTATGTGAGCGATTGACTTGGGAGAAAAAATGAAAAGATTGATCAGTACCGTCTTAGTTGCTTGTTCGCTAACGAATGTGGCAGAGGCATCGGACGATTGTGCACACGATGCCGAAGCACTGAAGTGCGTAACGTGGGC
>PCXB01000046.1:8922-24137 GCA_002787535.1 Deltaproteobacteria bacterium CG11_big_fil_rev_8_21_14_0_20_45_16 | reverse complement strand
TTTTAACACCTTCCCCACCTAGCATAGCTGGGTTCAGAATAGAGCCTTCGCGCGGTACAGGTGGGAACGGCCCTTTTTCATTGATTCATGACAAACTCAACCCATAAATCAAAAATTCGAGAGCTGTATAAAACTCAGCGATCAGCCCTAAGCCCCACCCAGTGTCGACAAGCTGGTCTCCGAATTCTCAAGCATCTTCAAAAGCTTCCGACTCAGCATCCTCTGTGCCTCTATTCAAGCATCCAAAACGAGGTTGATCTTCAAGATGTTCGGGATTGGGCCATCAAAATGAATCGGGAGATTTACTATCCACGACTCGGAAGCGACAAAATGGACTTCTTTCAACTTACGAGTGCTGATCATCTCGTTCCTGGAAAATGGACAAAGGAACCTACCGGGAGTCGACGACTTGATAAACTGACAAACGCCATTGTCCTTGTGCCAGGGCTGGCTTTTTCGATGGATGGACACCGCTTAGGTTTCGGAAAGGGCTACTATGACAATTTCTTTTTGGACTTCCCCAATCTGATTCGCCTTGGAATTGCTTATGATTTTCAGATCTGCATTTCGAGTTGGGCACCGGAGCCCCATGACCAGCAGATGGATTATACACTTACCCCTTCCAGCATTTGGGGTGGCCGGGGGCTTTTACAACATCCCATCATCTGATAGTAGGCACTGTGGCCTCTATTAATATCATCTTTCTGGGCGATATCGTCGGTTCTTCGGGACGTATGGCTGTTCGGCGCTACCTTCCCGATATTCGCCGCGAAATGGAGGCCGATCTTGTTATTGCCAACGGCGAAAATGCCGCTCACGGTTTTGGACTAACGACGCAGACGGCTCGAGAGATTTTTGATGCCGGAGTGGACTTTATTACGGGTGGCAATCACACCTGGGACAAAAAAGAAGTGGTCGACACTTTTCGAGAATTCGAAAACAAAATCATAAGACCGGCCAACTACCCTGACGATAACCCAGGCAAAGGCTTTGCGATGATTCGGACGGCCAACGACCATCATGTTGGTATCATCAATTTAATGGGCCGAGTTTTTATGGACCCTTTGGATTGCCCCTTTCGATGCTTCGATCGCCATTACGAAAAGCTCCGAGAACAATCGAATATCCTATTTTTGGATTTCCATGCAGAAGCAACCAGCGAAAAAATAGCCATGGCTTACCACGTCGATGGGCGAATCTCTGCCATGGTGGGAACTCATACACACGTTCAAACAGCTGATGAGCGAATATTTCCAAAGGGTACCGGTTATCTTACAGATGCCGGGATGACCGGCCCCCTGGATTCAGTAATCGGAATGAAAAAGGAAATGATCTTGCAAAGATTTCTTGAAAAACGGCCGATTCGCATCGAAGTTGCCGACGGCCCCGCTATTTTGCAGGGGGTTTGTTTTCGCATTGATTCTAATTCCGGCAAATGTGAATCTATTCGTCGGATTCAAAAAAGCGATGCCCAATCTTGAACAACAATTAGAAATTATCAAACGTGGAAGCATTGAGGTTATTAACGAGGCGGAGCTTCTCAATAAACTTGAGAAATCTCAAAAGTCCGGCAAACCTCTCATCGTCAAATTGGGTGCCGACCCGACAGCCCCAGACTTACATTTGGGCCATAGTGTAGTTTTACGAAAACTGCGCGACTTTCAAGATCTCGGACATGAGGTACATTTTTTAATTGGAGATTTTACATCTCGAATTGGGGACCCAACTGGTAAAACCAAAACACGCCCGCCTCTTACGGAGAAAGAAATCCAAGACAATGCTAAGACCTATGCAGAACAAGTTTTTAAGATTTTGGATCGATCAAAAACAAAAATTCGGTTTAATTCCGAATGGTGTAGCCAGTTAAGTGGCGTGGATATGATTAAACTTGCTGGACAAATGAATGTGGCGCGAATGTTAGAACGCGAAGATTTTAAAAACCGCTACACTTCCGGCCAAAGCATCTCAATCCATGAGTTTTTATATCCATTAATTCAAGGATATGATTCCGTGGCGATGAAGGCAGATGTTGAAATTGGCGGACAGGACCAGCGCTTCAACCTTTTAGTTGGACGAGACTTGCAAAAAAACGCGGGAATGCTCCAGCAGGTTCTTGTTTTGCTGCCCTTACTTGAAGGCCTTGATGGTAAAGATAAAATGAGTAAGTCCTTGGGTAATGCCATTGGAATTACGGAAAACCCAAAGGATATGTTCGGGAAAATCATGAGTATTCCCGATACGCTGATGGAAAAGTATTTTGAATACCTGACGCGCGTTCCAAGTATGACTTATAAAAAATTGATTGCCTCCTCTCCTAGGGACGCCAAGATTATGTTGGCCAAAGAAATCGTGACGCTTTTCCATAGTGAAGAGTCCGGGATAAAAGAAGAAAAAAATTTTGTTAACCAGTTCTCCAAACGGAATTTTGATCAAGCTGAGGCAGAAGAGCTTTTTGCGGGAACGGATCGCCCCCTATCGAAGGCACTTGTGGAGTGGAAGCTTTGTTCGTCGGCGAGTGAGGCTAAGAGACTTTTGCAACAAGGCGGCTGCAAACTGATTCATGGCGAGGAGATCGTAACGCTAAAAGAGGATGCTTCAACTTCGGATCTGAAAGTCGGTCAGCTTTTAAAGGTTGGAAAAAAGAAACTGTTTCGATTGAAATAAACAGGGCTCTGCCCCTTAAGACAGAGCCCTGCCGTTGTTTTTCCTATTCGTCGAAGGAGACGGCTAGCATAGGAAATCTGAAATTAATTTGTACTATCGCTAAGCTGAATTTTTCGAGCCAGGTTTAAAAGAATTCCATCCTTTAAACTTCCGTGCAGCCGATCGAGCTCGCCATTCACTTCTCGCTGCTTGCCATCTAACTTTTCTAAATCCTGGCGCCAAAGCATGACTCGCTCATCCAATTGCTCACGCGAAGTCTTCATAAAAGCCAAGTTATTCAAGAGCGTATTCCATCGATCGGCAGTTTCAATTTCGAGTCCTGATATTTTTTCGATAACTTTTGGCTTGGTCAGAATCTCGGACCGGTTACCATTGGACTGTCCGGTCCATGCATCGGGAAGTTTTTCGGCAGCTTCTCTTAATGACGCCAGCCGCGCGACGACTCCAACCTCCGCTTTAGCTAATCGCGAAAGCTTAAATTCTAGAGACTCGGATTCCGCTCGCAACGGAGTCGATAAATTCATGGTTAACAGAGCCATCCACAGGCCCAATACTAATCTTGGTATTTTTAAGAATAAGTCCATCACGACCCATAACTTGCAAAAATTCCGCCAACAAATGGTCCTTATAAATGCGTTTAATCGACCTTTAATGGCTAGGCCTGAAATCCCTGCATAGGCGCGTTATGAGCGAATAAAGTATCGCGGAGCGGCATCATCTAACTGCTTGAAGTTAAACGCTTATTTATAGTGCGTCATTTTTTACTAAAGTTTTTTGACGCAGCTGTCGAAAGGACTCTTGTGAAATGACACGGCGCTTAAATAAAGCGCTAAAATGAGTTGTGAGAGGGTCCCTCCCATAGGGGATCCTCACTCAATCTCAATCCTGTGGATACAGGGGAAAGTGGGAAGATCATGGAGATCTCAGGAGCCGGAAACAATATTAAGGCAGCCAGTCGACCTGAAGCTTCTGTTAAAGGATCTAAGGCTCGAGTGGATTCCATCAAATCCTCTGCAAAAAGCGCTGAAGGTATGGCTCACGTCCGACAAGCCAGCGCCAAGCAACAAGTGGCAGCCGTGACCAACAATCCGGAGCCTGCCACTAAACCACAAGTAAGTTCCCGAGATACAATCGCTAACGGTCTTGCGCGAGAATTTTCTCGCAAGCTAAGCAACAAAGCCGCGGCACCAAAACCCGCAGAGCAAGCACCCGCTGCAAAGGACAGTGTCAAAAGCAATGTCGAAGCCGCTGTGGCTCATCCTGATAAGAAGCCAGCCGAAGTAAGTCAGAGCCGAGATGGTGTCCCCCATAAAGAAGAGCGCGTTAAACTTTAATCAATCGAACCTGAATCACTTCATGAAGGCTTAGCTTTTCAGATGAGCCCCTCCATGTTAATTATTCAAATTAGGTGGGGAAATTTACGAGAAATTTTTCGACATTCGTCGTCTGCGGCATGGTGATTGGGTCACCGGGCCTGTCTGCCGAAATTTCAGATTTCAACCTCGATGATCTATACGAAAGACCGCGCGACACCTTACTCGATATTTGGCGTGAAATTCAGTCTGAGCGATTTACGGCAAATTCATGCGTCGCCGATTTGGAACACGCCAATTATTTACTCAGAGGATTTTCTCTTCAAAAAATGAACCTTACTCAGCTCATCGGCTATCAAGAGCGGATTTGGCATAGTCAGCTTATCGCTCCGCTCAGACTTTCTCGATCTTCACTGGCCAATCGATTAAAGGAATTTGATCAAAATCATACTCTTTCAAGGGGCTGCGGGGCGGCGGCCTTGGAGTTTTTTCGACTGGCAAGATACGACGAGAACCTCCTGAATCACCAGGCCGAATGGAGGTGGTTCAAGCGCAGCGATGTTAAGAACCATGCCTTGGAGGGTCCACTACAAAAGATTTACTCAGAATATAAAAATTTTAAATCCTATGAGGATCTAAAATCGGGGGATATTTTAGTGGGCCGAGGCGCTGGGCCGTTTGTCACGACGATTTCGTCGGTGGGAACCTCGGATTCAGATTTTTCGCATTTGGGAATTATTTATCGCCATCAAGCAACGAATGAGATCTTTTCGATTGATGCGAAGAGCAAAAATAATATCCAAATTATGCCGATTAAAGAATTTCTAGAAGGCGACTACGTAAGGATGGCAGTTTATCGTCACCACGATTCCGAAGTTGCAGCCCGCGCGGCCCAACACATTTATGATTTTCAAAAAGAGAACGAACAAAATAATATCGTTATTGAATATGATCTTCTCGCAGAAGATCTATCTGAAGGTCGAACCAATTGCAGCCTTCTCATTAAGGATGCCTACGACACAATTGCCCCTGACCAAGGTTTCCAGAGCGAATATTTTTCGCGTATTGAATTGCATAATACTTCAATTGTGAATCGCTTTGGCAGAAATCATATGCAGCTTTTCTTCCCGGGTGATATCGAAATTCAACCCAATTTTAGTCTAGTTGCCGAATGGTACGACCCTCGTCGCATTTGGGACACTCAGCTATACGACGTGGGCGCATCGACTTTAATGGATTGGATTGACCGGGGAGACTACGGAGTCAAAGGATCCAGCAAAGCCGCCTTGGCACGATCTGTTTATATCAAGGCCCAGTCAGGTGACAAGATGGCTAAACACCTTCTTGATAAAGCTCACGGCCCTCAAAGTATGTCACCTGAGCTAGCCGCATTGATTGTTGATTTTAGTGTGACTTTGGAATGTCTGTACAAAAAATTAAAGACCTATGAAACAGGAATTCGCAAGCAGAATGGAGATATGCCCTTAAGCTTTCAAGAGCGCGTTAATTATCTCGAATTCTTAAGAGAGCGGTCTGAAAGAATGAATTCAAGGTTATGTTCCAATTTGCATTGGGAACACAACACAATTACCGCTCTGCAAGAAGATATTTGATTAACTCAAGACTAAGTTTTTCGCTTTCGGATGATGCCTGCAATTTAGGGCGAATTTCACCCATCAAGCTTTTGATTTTAGCGGCTCGTTTGGTTTTGGAAATTGGAAAAACTTCAATTTGAGAAGGCATTTCGTAAGGCATATGAATTCTTTCGGTGTTTGTTTCGTCGGCAGCCAGAGGAACTGCAAAATCCGGAATAATGCTTTTAGCACTGCGACCCGATGGCAAATAATACCACAGCGTGGTGATTTTCAATCCTCCCGGATAAGCCGTACCGATGGCAGATTGAGTTTCGTAGATATTTTGGACGCAAGATTTTCCAAAGGTTTGGCGTCCCACCAGAAGGGCTCGCCCATAATCCTGTAAAGCTCCCGCAACAATCTCAGCGGCGCTCGCCGTGCGTTCATTGATTAGAACAAGCATGGGCGTACCGAGAACCGCTCCGCCATGGAGGGCCCAAAGCTGATCGTCATATTCGCCTCGAAGATAAACGACAACGCCGCTGCCCACAAAAAGATCGACAACATCCCGCGCTGATTGAAGTAGTCCTCCAGGATTATCACGAAGATCAAGAACCAAGGCTTTCATTTTGGATTTCTCTTTCATCAAAATATCTCGAATTTGTCCTGCGGTTTGAACAAAGAAACGATGAATCCGAATTTGCAAAACACCCTTCTCCATCCAACGATAACTTACGGATTGTTGGTAGACATGATCCCGATTGACGACAACATCGAGCGAGATAGGCTCCGAACTTCTAAGAACGCTAAATTTAACATCCGTATGTAGTGCGCCTCTAATTCTAATTTTCAATTCTTCGCCCCTTAAACCTCGGACGGGGTAACCATCGATATGGGTGATTCGATCGCCAACTTTTAGTTTCCCTTCGGAAGGCCCCCCATCAACAACTTCTGTAATTTCCAAAAATGGATCGGCATTTTTAGTCGCGATACCAACGCCAACAAAATGTCCATCCACGACTGAAGACTTGCGCTGCGATTCATCGGACAAATAAAATTCACTATAAGGATCAAGCTCGCTGACAAAGGCCTTTAAAAACATCGCCTGGGTTAGGCTGCTTCCCAATGAACGACAAAAACCTTGCAGGCTTGATTGAGCCATGGCCTTTTTTAACAAATCCTCTTTTTCATTTTCAAATTGTGCCGCCATCATCAAATAGCCGCGATTTCTCATCGTGTCGGGAATAGCCCGAAAAGCTTTCTTAAAAAGCTCCAGATATTCTTGCTCGGCCATGACCCGAAATCGAAGATGCTCTTTACGAACGAACTCAAAAACCTTCTCGAAGTCTTGGCAGCTTAAGTCCAAGGCTGAACTCTGAGCCTTCAGCTCGATTCCGAGACTCATCGTGATCAAGATTAGGATGAAGGCTCTAAGCTTCAATATTCCCCTCCATCTACTAAATATGAGCAAGAGCCGTGCCTCAAATATATAAATAAAATCAAATACTTACTGATAATACTCGAGACTGGGAAGCCTCATATGAGACTCCAGTGGGACAGCTCGGCGGCCATCGGGACGGACTCCAATTCCCCGAACACGAAAATATTTCGCCCTGCACCAAAAAGTTCTCTGCGAAAGCGTGGGCTTCGCGATATCCTTAACGCGAGGGATCAAAATTTGTGTGGGGGGAAAATGACTAATAATAATTTTGCAAAACTGATTTTGTGTTCACTAATGCTAACGACGACAGGGCTTGAACTTCGAGCTGATGATGCCGCCACTCTTCCAAAAGGATTGTGGAGAGTGCGTTGGGCAGGAGCCTTCACCTATGTCACTGATCGCTTTGACAGCAGCGGAACTTCCTCTTCGCTTGGCGACGATTATTCTTTGACGATTGGTACAAGTTTTCTATCGGCACTGAAACCTCAGGTGAAGGAATTGGTTAAAAACTTAAACGCCGTTCAGCCCGGCCTCGGAGACAATCTTAATATTGCCGAAATTAATATGGAGATTGAGACCAATATTATTTCGAATCGCTTTGTCGTCGAATATGGAATTACCGATCGATTGAGTGTCGGCGCCATTCTTCCTGTCGCAACGGCCACAACACAAGTTACGGCCAACTCACAAAGTACCGCCGATTTTCAAACAGCTTTGGCGGCGGCACCCGACGCGATTAAGCCAGCTCTTATGGCTATGGCGCAAGCTACGAGCGTCGAAGCAATGAATCAAAGTCTTCGACAAGATTTGGGATATGATTCGGGACTAGAATCCTGGTCTGGCACTGGGCTTGGCGATCTTGAACTTGGGGCGAAGTACAATTACTTAAAAACTCACCCCTTTCAACTTAGCTTCAAGGCGGGGGTTCGTCTGCCGACAGGACGAACCGATGATCCGAACAATCTTTTTGATGTCGCCTTTGGTGATGGGCAATACGATCTCGGATTTTATAACTATGCTGACTATCACCTACTCGGAAATTTGTATTTCTCTTGGGAGGCAGGTTATACCGTTCAACTTCCTCATACCTCAAGTTATCGAGTGCCGGTGATTCAAGGGGTAAGCATTACTCCTGTCACGGCGCAACTGGATCACAAGCCGGGCGACATCGTAGAGACGGGGGTAGAAGCCAATTACGATCCATTCCGAACCATCAAAGCTGCAGTTCGATACCAGTTCCGACAAAAGTTTGAAGATAAGTTCTCCGGCGGTAATGGAATCTCAACTTCGGCGCTCGCAGAGAATACGGACAGCCAACTTCATCAGGCGATTTTTACAATTGGCTATACAAACATCCCGCTGGTCAAGGCCAAGGAAGCCAGCCTACCACTTGAAGTCCTTGTGTTTTATCAATGGCCCTTCGCCGGTGAAAATAATTCACAAGCTCAAACAACGGGGATTCAGCTGAAGTCTTACTTCTAACAGTCCGTTAGTTTTTTAATTAGAACACAAGATTGTCCATCCGGCTTGGAAGAGGCTTGCATTTTCATGGACTTACAAAAGTTTTGTAGTCCGCTAAAACAATCCCAACGCTTCACTTCGCCTGACAATTTCCCCCAACCATCATAGCGCATTCTTGCTTCTGCGCTATGGCAGGTCGCGAGAATCTCATCGACAAGGTATGTATAGGAAATACGTTCGACCAAAATAGGATCGGGAAGATGGAGAGAGCCCTGCCCCGCTCCAAACTCCTTTGTATGCATGCTTTCGGTTTGCTGACTCAGGATGCGCAAGGATGATGTATCCGCACATATATTAAGATCTTCAGGGTCTTCAAAGAAAGTATGCGAAGCTGAAAGCTCTTTAACGGAGCTCGTACAAGGAACTGGATTTGGCCACCAAAAGCCCGCTTCATCATGTTCAAGCATCGAACGTGTCCAAGTTCCTGCATGGTAGGCTCCACAAGTGTTCGTCTCGTCAAAGACTCCTTCCGTCGGATGGACCTGCCCGCAGCTTTCGCCAAAATATAAATCAGCATCCACAACTCCCGAAAGCTCTTGAAGCTCCGCAATCGACAAACAATCCCCCACTTTAACATCTTCCCAATTCCGCGGCGCTTCAACACTCGCAATGACCCCCAGAACAAAAATAATTTCCAATCCCATGCCTTGATACCCCCATCCCCACTTTAAGCGAGTCCGCTTTCTTGACGGCAGATGTCAGAGTCCAGGAACTCGACAAAGAGAATGTCCTTCGTTAGCAATGGAGAACACATGCGCAGGACGGCCTGGATATTATTGATTGTTTATGAATTCGCCAGCGCAATGCTCAGCGTGTGGGCCACGGAAGTCTCGGGCCTTGCTCCGTCGGCGCCAACCAATTTTCAAACCCCCATCCCCTCGGATAGTGGCGATAGCTTGAGAGGCTTACCAAGCGTTCAACTTAATTCGACGGGCCTTGATGGCAAACTTCAGACTCTAAGCTCTCGCGGCTCGCCCAGCCAAGAGTCGCAAATTAGTCTGGAAGGCATTCCTCTCAACCTTGCGAGTGATGGTTATTTCAACTTGGGTGATCTTTCATGGAATGGAATCGATAAAATCAATTTCATTCGTGGTGGTTACTCACCGTCTGGGACAAATCCATCGTCTCAACTTCAACTCTTCCTTCCCAGTGACAAAGAATTTCGAACGGGCTTAGATTATGGTTCTTACAATCACTACGGGGCTTTTCAACGCGCGCCGAATGCCAATTTTTCTTTTCAGTCTGCCGAGGATGATTATCTATTTGATAATGGGCAGAGTTTCACGCGCCGTACTCACAACCACCGCCAAAATATTAACCTCGAGGTGTGGACAAAACAAAAGGACTATCAAATTTGGAGTATGTTCATTCACTCCCAACAAGAAATACCCTACGATTACGAGTTCGATATTTCTGAAAGTAATCTCGAAACTATTCGCCCCATTATGGCCTACCAAGGACGGACGGATAGCTGGTCGTGGGATTTATGGACTAGTTTTCAGAACCAAGAAAATACTCAAGCAACTTCCACGATTACGAATCGCGTTTGGGGCTCGGGGCAGCGGCTGAAACACAAAGAAAGCTGGAGGAAGGATTGGAGCAGTCAAAACCAGTTAGAATTCTCGCAAGACCATCTCGAAAATAGCTCGTATTCGAGCGAGACTCGATGGAGTTTAAGTTATGCTCTAGGATTATTTTGGCTTCCTCTACCGGGCCAACTCATTCACCCACGACTGCGCACTGAATATTTGTCCGATCTTAAAGATTCGTTTAGTCTCCATCCAGGAATTGGCGGTCGCCATGAGTTAAATCAAGACTTCAATATTTTATGGAATATTAATTTCATTTCAAAGGCTCCAACGCTTACCGATAGATTTTTTCAAACCCAAACGATACAAGCCAACCCTGACCTGAAACGACAAAAAAGTTTTCAAGGGGATTTAGGTTATGAAGGTTTTGTTTCTAATCGATCCCTTCGAATTTCGCAGGCCGCATTCTTTAATCGGACAAGTGATCTCATTCGTTACGACTTCAGTGCCAACCAAACACGAAATACAGGCAAAGCTTTGGCCTACGGACTTGAAAACGAAATCTCCTTACGCGCTTTTAAATCTTTCCAGCTCAGCTCGAGCTATACTTACACTCAGGCAACACAAGGAAATGGTGATTTACTTTACCAAGCTCGACACAAACTATTTGTTGTTCCAAGCTATCGAATCACTGACAATTGGATCTGGCGGTTACCTCTGTATGCACGCTCTTCGATGAGAGGCTTCCAACGAAGGCTTTCTAAACAATGGGAGCTTTCTAGCGCTTGGGAGATTGAAAGCGGAAAATGGCAAGTGAGTTTAAAAATCAACAATCTCTTGGCTTGGCGACGACAAGAAGTGGAAGGCTTTCCCCTTCCGCAAGAAACCTGGGCTATCATTAGCTTGTCTCGAAGCTATTAGGACCAAGGATCTTTAACCGAAAGAAGTGAGTCGATAATATGATGATTCGCCGGAAGAGCTTCAAGACTTTTCGTCTCCTCCAAAGGATACCAGTTCAGTTCAGAATGAGCCGCCAAGGTCATCTTGCTTAAATCATGAGTATCCAGCTCCATAAAATAAAATCTCAGATCGACAACACGATCCGGATATTCCCACTCGAGATTCAAAAAATGTTTGGCTCTCAGCATATCTCGACCGAGCTCTTCAAGAATCTCTCGCTTCAAGGCAATTTCATCGGTCTCCCCTGCTTCAATCTTTCCTCCCGGAAATTCCCAGAAGTTAGCAAAACGGTTTTCGGAAGACGCTCGCCTTCCCATCAAAACTTGACCATGCCTAATGAAAATCCCGGCCACTACCGCATATCGTCTTTTTTGGGCGGATTTTCCAACAGATTTATCTCCCACAGTGTCATCTGATTTACTTGAAAACTTTTAATTTGAATAGAGGCTGAGACAAATTAGCGGGATTTTTCTCTCAATTTAAAAAAGCCCTCATCATAATGACCTTCCAAGAGCTGCGGCCAACCAGAATTGAGCACATAAATCGGCTTTGAAAAATCATAAAAACCCTGACCCCAAACATCGGCTTCGCTCAGGAGATTTCGATCCTGCCACAAGGCAACGCAAGCCATTCCCTGAGTCGGCGCACATTGTTCAAAGCTAGGTTCTTGTAAATTCATCAAAATCACTCCTTTTATAAAGATAGGTCTTATTTGGACTTTGGCAAGCCTTCGTCCGAAAAGTCCTATTTTTTAAGAAAATGTGAGCCCAATTTATCTAGAGCCCGCACGACATCCTCAATATCCATTTCATTCATCGAAGGGAAAATCGGTAGAGACAGCTCGCTAGCATATTCAGCTTCAGCAACGGGGCAAAGCCCTCGAGAGTAGCCAAGTTGTTGATAGTAGGGTTGCCAGTAAACGGGAATATAATGCACTTGGGCATAAACATTCTCTGCCCGCAGCGCTTCTAAAAACTTATCCCGATCCACGCTTAAGCGATTTAGATTCAAACGAATCGGATACAAATGATAAGCGGATTTGTTTTCAGCCAAAACTTTTGGACGTTCTAACCAGTCAAAACGAGAAAGCCTCTCATTATAGCTTTTTGCGATTTCCTCGCGTCGCGCAACAAAGCTATCAAGCTTCTTAAGCTGAGACCCCCCTAAAGCCGCCTGCATCTCGGTAAAGTGATAATTAAATCCCAAAAACTCTTGCTCATAATAACCGGGGCGAATCTCTGGCGTGTTTCCATGATTTCTAAATTGCCTTAAAAACTTCGCATCTCTTTCATTCCAAACCAAAACCGCCCCACCCTCGCCAGAAGTAATTGATTTAACGGGATGAAAACTCAAAACATTGATATCTGCCAAGCTGCCAACTTTTTTGTTCTTATAGCTCCCACCTAAGCTATGGGCCGCATCCGCGATCAGAGGAATTTTTTTGCTCTGACAATAAGACTTGAATTCATCATAGGCACAAGCTTGACCGGCGTAGTCCACACAAACAATCGCGTCCAAATGACCGTAAGTATCCAAAAGTTTTTCGTTGAGGTTCAAAGTATCGCTTCGAAGATCCCCAAAAACTACCTCGCCTTCAACATATCGAACAGCGTTGGCCGTAGCCGTGAAGGTAATGGCTGGAACAAGAACTCGCTTCAAAGCTTTGATTCCAACTAAGACCATCGAAGCATGTAAACCAGCTGTCGCCGAAGTGAATGCAACGGCATAAGGCACGCCACAATAGTCCGCCAAGGCCTGCTCAAAGGCCTGAACCCTTGGCCCACGCGTAATATAGGAAGACCGTAAGACTTCCAAAACAGCCGCTTGGTCATCTGCATCGATCGTCTGGCGACCATATGGCAAAATCGTAGACCGAACTGGATCGCCTCCTTCAAGTGCCAATTTAGATGTAGCTGATGCAGACATGGGCTTTTGTTATTGTAACGCGAAACGAATTCGGCTTCTATGAAAGCCCGAGGTATTTTTTAGATTATGATTTTTCGAGAAGGCGCCCTCCAGACCATCCCTTTTTTAATTGCCGCTCTTTTGCCGGCGCTGACCTTTCATGAATGGGGACACGCCATGATGGCGAAGCATTTTGGCGATGATACGGCGGAGAGACAGGGTCGTCTAACGTTGAACCCGTTGGCGCACCTCGACATTATGGGAACCATCGCTATTTTGATCATCGGCTTTGGCTGGGCCAAGCCCGTTCCCATTGATCCACGCAATTTCAAGAGTAAGTGGGCCGAGTTTTGGGTAGCTTCGGCTGGTCCGATGATGAATGTGGTCCTCGCGCTTTGTTTTGCCACCTTAGTTCATCTAGGGGCTGCCAATTGGTTGGGAGCTGAAACCGCCCCTATACTTGAACAAATTTTTCAAATTTCAATTTTTTTGAACTTTGCCCTTTGCTTTTTTAATCTTATCCCTATCGGACCGCTGGATGGTCGAAGCATTATTGTAAAATTTATGCCTCTCCGTCAGGCTCTCCAGTATGAAATCTGGAATGCGCGCTATGGGTCTATGGTGTTGATGGGTGTCATTCTAGCCGACATTATTCTTCATACTGGAATATTAATGACGATCATTCGCGTACCCACCATGATTTTTACAAATCTCGTGCTGTAGCTTTTGGATTGACCTTCCTCCGGCTTTGCAATGAGGTAGCTTAATGAAAAACGGTCTTATGTTTTTAGCCATCGTTGCGAGTTTGATCCCGAGCTTTACCTTTGCGTCGAGCACAAAAAGTTCCACGAATCTCAGGGCCTTCCCTGAGGTTCAGGGCGAATCCATTGTTAACCTGCCCGCGGGAACTTCGGTAAATATTCTCCAGAAATCAGGCGACTGGTGTTTGATCGAAGCCGAACGCTTTGGAAATAGGCTTAAAGGCTGGAGCGAGTGTCTGGACATAAATGAGAGTTCCAACAGTGGAAGTTCGTCGGTTGAAACTGAAGTCACCAAAGCTTCTCCTGTTTATGTACAGCCCTTACGTGAGAAGCCTCGATCAAAGTTCAGCTTGGCAATTAATCCTGTAACTTTGCTTTTCCCATGGATTGAACTTCAAATTGGTTTTGCGTTGACGCCTCAGTTTCGACTCAATGTTACGCCTCAATTGATGACATGGGCCTGGGGCAGCGATCCCTTCCCCGGCTCAGTCTTTGGTGGAACGATTTCGGGTTCTGTATTTTTTGACGACAAGGATGGTACGTCGAACCTGGAGTGGTAGGTCTCCGAGCTTCGTCCGGCAACAGTTATTGGATCGGCGCCCAAATCATCGGTGGCTATGAACACGAATGGGCCTCAGGATTCTTTACCAATCTAGGGATCGGCGCCGGCGTCGGCCACTTTGATGACGGCGATAATGGCGATGAGTATTTCGATCTCACGACTACCTTTCCATACCCGACTGGGAACCTTCTCGTCGGCTATAAGTTTTAGGATCTTAATGAAGTCCATCTGGTGTGCCTCTTTGCCGATCTCGATGGCGTCGCTCGCGATCGACGTTTCTTTAGAGTTTCCGCGATGAACAATTCAAACGCCGAGACAAATTTAATCCGAGAAGGAAATCCATTCCCCGCTCCGCGAGGCAGCTCTTCCCCAGACAAATGGCTAATTCGGCCAAAATCCTTAGAGATTATGCAAATTCTGCATGGCATGAGACTTGCTCATTTAGCTATGCAGAATTTTTGGAGGGATAAGGGGTTTTAAGGGTAACCGAGAAAAACTCCCGTAGGAAAATCAAGAGTGATCGAGAAGCGCGTTCCAAGCGAACTGCTCTCTCGTGGTCTCTCGAGCCTTCCAAAGAAAAGTTCTTTGAAAGTTTGAGGAGGGACGTGCACGCCCCACTAGGATACGGGCTGCCATCCAACCGACTTAAGGTTCGCAAGGTTACACCACCACATCCAAGCCTTGCCAAACGCACCACGCCACATGCACCACGATCTTGTGAGCCATAAGTCTTAGCCGGTAGAGGACCTCCTCCCTCTGCCGGCCTTTCTTTCTCATAATCTACAGGTACCGGGAGACGTTTTGTAAACTTGCAGCGCAGCAAACCAGCTGTTTGAGCCAGTTTACGACCCGCCCATGGGATATCCTGAACGGCACTTTCTAATTTTTGCAATGGGTATATATTGAAACGGTTAGTCGAACTACTTTGTCAGATTTGTCTTTAGTTTTCTAATCCACTCTTCCAGACGATTTACTTCCTCTTACA
>PCXB01000046.1:8378-8896 GCA_002787535.1 Deltaproteobacteria bacterium CG11_big_fil_rev_8_21_14_0_20_45_16 | reverse complement strand
CCTCTTACATAACTGAAACTTACTTAAAGGAAACACTATATGACAAAACTATATGTCGGAAATCTATCTTATTCAGAATCAGAACAATCACTCAGTGAAATGTTTGGAGATTGCGGATCTGTAGAATCCGTAAAAATAATCATGGATCAAGATACCGGCAAAAGCAAAGGCTTCGGCTTTGTGGAAATGTCCACAGATGAAGAGGCAAAAGCTGCTATCAGCAAATGGGACGGAACCGAAAGAAGCGGACGCTCCATCAAAGTTAACGCTGCTAAACCACGCGAAAAACGTGAAGGCGGCTATTCTCAAGGTGGCGGTCGAGGCCGTTACTAAGAATCTCTAGATTTGCGGAGAAGCATTCACGATCGTGCTCTGTTTCTCCGCATTTTTTTCCAGCAGTCGAGATTTAGGCTCCACAGGACCAATTCCAGAGCCATGCTCTGGGAATCCTCAATCGGATATCAAGCAAATAACTAAATTACACCCTGCAAAGTCGTTGAGCTAAAGAATGACTCTCT
>PCXB01000046.1:0-8357 GCA_002787535.1 Deltaproteobacteria bacterium CG11_big_fil_rev_8_21_14_0_20_45_16 | reverse complement strand
AAAGGCAATTCTGTATCAGTCCTTTAAAAAAGAACATCGCAAGGCGACCTGGGAAGATTTTGAAGCTTTTCAGATGACGACGGGCTGGTTGGAGTTTTTAAATCGTTATAAACAGGTCGCTTAGATGGAACATTTTCGAGGAGCCCTCTAATCCGGGATTCCTCCTCGAATTTGAATAATCTGCGGGATTTGCAGTGGGCTTGCTATAATACCACAAATGAGTTATTATTAAGGAGGTTGCGTTGAAGAAGATTCGACTGTACCAGACCGAATCCGGAAAAGTGCCCTTTTCGGGTTGGTTTGAGAAACTAGATGGAAAGACAAAAGCGCGTGTTCAGATTTATACGGAACGACTCGCTCAAGGTGGAACAAAGAAAAACATTAAGCCACTCGGAGAGGGCGTTTTTGAAGCGAAGTTAAAGTTTGGTCCTGGACTTCGGTTGTACTTTGGAGAAGACGGAAATGAACTCATCGTGCTTCTTCTGGGTGGCGATAAAGGAACGCAGGATCAGGACATTAAGAAAGCAAAAATGTATTGGAGGGATTATGCCAAAACGAACCGCTGATTATGATGAAATGATTGCCAAACAACTGCAAAAGGATCGCAAATTTGCGAGGGAATTTGTGATCGTTCGGGTGGAGGAAGAGGATTACACGATTCAGGAATCTCTGGCTCAATTGGCCAAGTCCATGGGCCAAAAAGAGTTTGCTGAATTGGTTGGAATTTCGGTCTCCCGGGTGACAGAACTTATCAATGAAGAAAGAAAACTGAAGGTCGAAACTCTGCAAAAATATTTAAAGCCATTTGGCTTGGAACTTGAGATCGGATTGAAAAAAGTGGCGTAAGCCTTTGCCCTCCAAGCGACTGCAGCAAGAAGCTTCGGAAATTAAAAACCCGCAGCGGACTTCGCAAAAGCTACCGGACGCTGCGGGTTATGTTTTTATTTGTCCAGTCGCGAGACTGGCGCTGGTGTAATGACCTGGACAATGCCTTATGCACAGGAGTGAAATCCATGAACTCCACCCATCGGGCAAAACTTTGTACTCACAAGGCGCAGACCAAGATTGTTGTTGCGGTTGTCCGGATGATCGTTGTTACGCTGGGCAGAACGCAAATCCTGCGCATTGTTGTTCCAGGAGCCGCCACGTATCACGCGGTTCGAGCCAAGTATGGTCATTACGCCAAACTCAAAGATTGTTCAAACTCCCTCCTTCTAAGCCTTGTGGAATTCGCATGAGTGACGTGCGCAATCATGCTCCTCACCGAGCAGATCAGATCTTCCTGATCGATCAAGCCTCGTTTGAATTGCGCCTCCCTCTGTCTCATTTTCTTCCTTAAACGTATAAGATTCGGGCGTTGCAACCGAATCATCTGGGGAAAAGTACGAAAGCCCAAAAATGGAACACCCTCCGATACCGGGGCCATTCGCGTCACCTTTTCCTTCAAACGAAGGCGAAGACGATCATGAATAAAAATCCGAATCTCCCCAAGGAGGTTGTTCAGAATTTGTTTTTCCTGGGCTAGACAAATGAAATCATCCATGTAACGAACGTAAGCTTGGAGTCCATATCGTTCCTTTACAAAGTGATCCAGCTCTCCCAGATAAAAATTGGCGAAATGCTGACTCGTTAAATTTCCGATAGGAATGCCCTTGCCGGGCTCGCTTCCAGGAACCGCATGATCGATGATAAGTTCCATCAGAGATAAAAGTCGGTCATCTTTGATGACTCGTCGAAGGAGCTGTTTTAAGATCTCATGATTGACGGATTGGAAATACTTTCGAATATTGCATTTCAGAAAATAAGTTTGTTTTCTTGTGAAGAACTGAAGCCGCTTGATAGCGGCATGGGCACCTTTTCCGTCCCGGCAGGCATACGTATCAAAAATGAGGCGCTTTTCAAAAATCGGCTCCATCAGATTGCATATTGCATGATGAACCACACGATCTCTAAACGTTGAACTACAGATCTCACGCACCTTTGGCTCCCGAATCTCAAACTGTCGATAGGGCTGGGGACGATAACTCCCGGAAATCAATTCCTCCTGAAGGAGAATGATCTCATTTTCCAAATGAAAGAAAAAGGATGCGACCGGTTTTTTCATCTTTTTTCCACGGCAGGCTTTGAGTGCCGCCTTATAAAGATTTTCAAAACTCACAACGGCAGAAAAAAGGTTCCCTTCGCGCCTCATCATTTTCGCTCCTGCTGTTTCATCCACCCAGGTTCATCGTCAAAACCTCCGATAGCCGAACTGAAATTCAGTGAAAACACCCGAACGAGCATCGCTTACCCCCCTCTGATAAAGATGATCGAAAACTCTTAAGCCGCTGAAGCGAACAAAACGATCTCCTTCAGCCGACCTGGAGCCGCCTTATCCAGCAAGTCCACTTTGGCTTGAAGAATCAGCATTTTGATGGCATCCGTCCGATTCAGCTTTACCGTTTCTATTTTCTTTTCAAATTTTCTTAAAACTTCCTCACTCACACGAAAAGAAAGGCGGTCGTTGGCCCTGCCTTGCAGGAGTTTCGATTTCAAATGCTTTTTTAAGCTCCTGATCTGGATTCGGCCATGCGCGATATGAGCCATATAATAACGCAAAACAAAAGGTTCGATTTCCGTGGGCTTGCAATCAGAAGTAATTTCCGAACAAATGGTGAGCAAGACATCCCGCAGATGCCTTGGAACACGGACCTCCACGGAAAGTTTTTTGCCAAAAAGAGCTTCCCGAATCCGGGGTGCCGACTGCTGAGGAACCGCCACGACTTTTCCACAGTCATCACAAACAGCCGCCAAAACCCCTTGGACCTTTCCCTTTCCTGAAGCCAGGGCAAGGGTGGTGGATTTAAAAGTTGTTGTCACTTCTGTCCGACAACTTTTACAAATTCCATTTGATTTTTCGCCTTCGTGGTAAAATCTTTTCATCGTCTCTTCCTTTCCAGGGTGGAGTAAACACTCACAAACCATGATTCTTCCTCACCCTCAAAAAGGCAATAACACTTCACATACCAACTAACAGGAAGACCGCCCCGACTCACGTCTGAGCGAAAAGTCGCTGTCTGAATCTTTGGAAGAATGGGATGCCGAGCACGCTTACAATGCAAACCGCATTCGGGTTTTAGGAATTCAATAACCTCTTCAACATTCACTTGTCCCGTCTGAAGAAGATCACGCCCACTTATCAAGTTTTCAGACATTTCGTGCTGAACCCTCCCGGTTTTTAGAGCCGCGATCAAGCGAACTCGTATCCTCCCCTCGCTCCCCACAACTCATTTGTACGGCACTTCGCGTACAACATCAAGCGCTAAGAAATTTAGCAAAATTCAAAATGCTTCTCGAAGCCCTTTAAATAGTGGATTTGAGCGTTTGTAAAAAATTTGGAAACATCCGTTGTCGTTCTTTTAATTTCTTCATTTCAAAAAAAATTTTGACCGCTGCGCGGCCTCGCTTCGCGGGCCTACGCTTCGAGGCCGCGCGAAGAGGGTAAAAGGGTAAAAGAGCCTAGGGTTACTTTGGGGTCCTCACAAGGCGCAGACCATGATTGATGTAGCGGAAGCCCGGAAGAACGTAGTAACGCCGGGCAGAACGCAAATCCTGCGCAATGAGGTCCCAGGAGCCGCCACGTAACACGCGGTACGAGCCACTCTCAGGGCCCTGAGGATCAATACTTCCTTGAGGCGCCTCGGCCCACCAATCACTTTGCCACTCCCAAACATTGCCGTGCATATCATAAATCCCCCAAGGATTCGGCCGCTTCGAAGTCACTGGATGAGTTTGGCGTTCTGCATTCTCGCTGAAAAGCCCATAGTCTTTTAATTCACTGACATCATTTCCAAAGGAATAAGCGGTTTTTGTTCCGGCCCGGACCATAAGTTCCCACTCGGCTTCTGTAGGGAGTCTGTAATTCCAATTCGGATCAAGCTCGCTCAACTTCTGAGCAAAAGCGACAGCCTCATGCCAGGAAACTTTCTCCACGGGGCGATTGATCGCATTTTCACCTCGACCAAAATGCGAAGGGTTTTTTCCCATCACAGCCTCGTATTGCCATTGCGGGACCGGAGTCACCTGCATTTGAAAGGCCTTTGTTAAGGTAACTTCTGTCAGGGGCTCATAAGCCCCTCGATCGGCTTCCGTTGGAGGACTGCCCATCGTAAAACTCACTCCTCCTTCTGGAATAGGAGCATCCACAAATTCAAAACTTTCCACTATTAAATTAGATGGCAAATTCGACGAGTTTGACCTCGGTGAAGCGCTCTCGCCTCGACCCAAAAGGCGTCCTAAAATTCCTGGCTGTGAACGAGGGGATTCTCCTCGCGCTATTTTTTCAAAAAGAAAATAAGAACTAAATTCATTGATGGCCTCCATGACCTCCTCCCGCTCCCTTTCGGGAAGCTTACTCAAATATTCATGAAATCGAGGGGAATTCAAAAACATTCCCAAATAACGAGCTTTTGTTTGAATACCCGCCTCGGGACTGAGGAGCCAATTTTCAACAGCTCTTTCGTAACTCAAACCCTCTTCTTTCATTCGTTTGGAAATCCCCTGAAAGGCTTGAAACATAAGGGATGTCTTTTCCGAACTTCCATGAAGGGCAGCCAACACAAAGGTTCTTGCCTCTCGATCTTTTGAACTTAAGGCGGCTTCCAATTTTCTTCCAAGAGCCGTCTCCGCTGGATTCATTCGAAGAAAAGCTTGGGGAAGCGCTTCTTTTGCCCAAGCATAAAGAGCAGTCCCCTCAAAAGCCTTTTGAAATTCCAGTGCTTTCGGAAGGTCTCCGGCCGTCATCGCTGGCTTAAAATTTTCTAAAATACGAAGGGCCATTTCATCGGACAGTTCTCGCGTTTGAAGAACACGCCGAATTTCTTCGCCGAATGCGGGGCCATAAGCTTCGATCAAAGCATTCACCCCTTTCGGAGATCTTCGAATGCCGTGCTCTGAAAAAAGCTGGGGTCGTTCCCGATACAAAGATCTTAACGATGCCGCTCGAACCGCTCCATCCAAATCCAAAAGGTTTTCTAAGCCAAATCCCAGTTCCTCTTGAAGACGTTGATACTCCGACCACTTGAGACTTCGTGTTGAAGAAAGCTCAACCAGCGGTCTTGCTGCTTCCACTTGCGATTGACTTAAGTTTAAGACATGAAGAACATCTTTGGTTTTCGAGCCTGTATCCGATAAAGCCTGAACGCCAAGAATCGCTCGTTGAATCAGTGGAACATCTAAAAGATTTTGAAACTGAGCATAAGCAGGAGCGTCCGACGCCTGCTCCACTCGTGAATCCAAAATCCTCGGATCTCTCTCTCCAAGGGAACTTAAATAAGCCCTTTGAATAGAAGAACCAAAGTAGTAATTCGTATAGCTTCTCACCTGATGCGATTTCATGAAGTGATCGACCATCTCCCAGCCGGGAGGGAGTTCGACAGAGGCGGCTTGTCGTCTGCTTATCGTCATTCCATTTCTTGCGGCATCGGTGTTCACAAGATAAGGCTGCTTTTGAAAATCGGGAAGAACCACTTCATGAGATCCATATTCCTCGGCAATACTTCTTACGGCCATTTCCACATCGGCTTGAGTAAGCGTCACCCCGTTAATCGTTAAAATATAAGGCACAACTCTTCCTTTGACTTTCACTGGCACACTAAAAGCATAGCCCGAAGGTTGTTCCGATAAATCATGACTCTTGCGAATAAAATGAACTTTGACACCTTTAACGAGCGAATAATAGGGCACGGATAAAATGGAACAATCGCCACCATAACAACCCCTCGAAATGGAAACCCACGCAGGCAAAGTTTCCATGCTTAAGACTCTTTCTTGAACATCGCCCTCACTCTTTAGGGGCGTTAAAGCCACTCTTACTTCTTTTTCTAAAAACTCATTTTGCAATCGAACAAATATATCTTGAACCTGGCCTAAGCCTTTTTCTTTTGAGACTTCTTCAATAAGATGACTTAAGTGTTCTTTTAAAAGATCGCCATACTGACTTTCAATCTCTGCCGGACTTAAAGTGCGAATCCCCTCCACGATATTTTCTCGATCTTCTTGCCACCGCCCAAATCGAGGCTGACCGCTCGAATCAAAAAGAAGTGGCATCACCTGAAGAAAGCGTCGAACCTGTTTTTTGAAGGTTTTTTCGTTAAAGCTGCCATCTTCATTTCGCGACGTTTCTTTGAGGTGTCGAATTTGAGTAGCAATATTGCCACCATCCAAAAGACTTAAGCGCTCGGCATCTTGAACTCTTGCTTCTCGAAAAGAAGAAAGGGCTTCCTCATCATAGCGAGCTTCTCCCGAAGCCACATAACGAAGCCGATGGACTCGTGGAGGAGTGGTTTCAAAACTTGCAGCATTTGATCCTAAAGCCGCCCGAAGCTCAGGAACCAGACTATAGGTCTCAATCAAACTTCGAGGAAATTTAAGATTGGCGGTGACAATGTTGGGGTGACGATCCAACAAACTAATAAGAATTTTAAGCCGATCCTCCAAAGTCTCCGAACGCGCTTCCCAAGAAACCGCTCGAAGAGCTTCCGCACAAACTTTCGCTGAACTTCTTTTTGGATTTTGAGCTTCCGTTTGAGAAAATGGATAAAGAAAACTGGCGATCAAAAAACTAAGAATGAGTTTTATTGCCAGTTTCATGATTTTTGTTGGTCCTCTCTCCATCGAAACGCCTTGCCCACCTTAAAAGACATCGTAACTTTCAAACAATTCTCGAAGTTCTCTTTTTGCTTCTCCACTACTTTCAAAATCAGATCGAAAAAGAATTTCCGTGGCTGCCTGAAAAACACCTGGATGAAGACTAAAATAGCCATCCATCACTTGATAAAACTCTGTATCGGTAAAGGAACGCTCAAAGGCCATCTCCATTCTTCTTCTTAAAGCCACCACGACAGCCGGACCAAAAACTCCTTGCCGGATCTCCGCTCGCGCAGAATTTGTGGCCTCATCTAAAGCCTCTCGTCTTTCCGGTGGCATGAGAAAGCGATAAGCTCCTTCGTTGGGTGTGACCATTTGAGAGGCTGCTTTTCTGGCTTCATGAACTGCCGCCCATGCATTTCTTCCAACGGCGATTCCTTGCACATCTCTCACTTCCACCGCTTTTGAACCATCGGCTTCTTCAACAACATCAAAGTTTGTGGTTACAATTTCCCGTCCCGCGCTAATCATGTCTTTCGGAGTACGATCAATCACTTCGGGAACAGGAATCAAATCAAGTTGAATAAGCTGTCCAAAACGATAAAGCCGGTCGAGTTCCTGATATTTTTCGGCCAAGCCCGGATGAATCGCATTGAGCTGTGGGCCATATTCATAAACAAACTCTTTCATCCCAATCCAGCCCTCTCCTTGAAGCCAAAGGTTTCGAAGCTCGGTTCGATACACCATGCCAGCATCAAGACTTTTCGGAAGCTCTGGAACCATTTGACCGTTTGTCCCCGCCGGATTTTGAGGAATAGGACGCTCATCGGTAATTTGAATGTTGAGTCCTTGAACCGTATCCCCATAACGCTTTTCCATGAGTTCTCGAATCACGGAGAGAATCTCTCTTTTATGAGAAGCTTCAATCTCGGCGATTTTCCCTTCTAAAGAACGAACCGCTTGAACAAGTCTGGCGACATCAGCTCCACCATATTTCTGTTGCATGTGAGCGGCTAGTTTCTCTCCTTCCGCTCGCATTTCTTCAATCATGACTCTGCGAAGGCCAACGGGCATTTGATCCCAAAACGAAGAAACACGACTGTCCGTAGAATAAAGAACTTCGGGTTGAATATCTTTGGGATCTTCCAAAGGTTTTTCGGGAATTTCCCTGGGTGGACCTTCGGGCGCAGGAACCGGAATCTTTCGTTTGGGTCGTTCAGGAGCAGGAGCGGGAGGTTCAACAGGAACGGGTCGGGTGGGAACAGGCGGAGCTTCGGGAAGTGTGGCTGGACCACTTTTCACTTCTTTCAAAGCCTTCGTACAGATTTCACTCAATGGAAAAACGGCGGGGGAATGAACACCAAAAAACGCCACAAGAATGATCAGCCATCGAAAATTCAATCCATTCTCCTCTGTCGTGCCAGCATCAGGGATGCCCAAACTAATGCACGGCTCTTTGAAGAAAGCAAGTTAGATGCCATAAAAGTCAGAATTTGAGAGCGTATTCTCTAGGAAAATCAAAAGGCTATGCCAATTAGACAAAGAGGGGAGCACCGAGGCGCGAAAATGTCTCTGCAACGCGCTCTTAGCCAACATTGGGCTAGCTCAACTTCAAAAGGATAATTACCTAGAAAAAGCACTCGTAACCTTGGGAGATGATATCAACAAACTTAAGCGATTCTTTAGACCCGACAGTCTTTCTTATTCCGCTAAAGAAGTTATCCAAGACA
>PCXB01000054.1 GCA_002787535.1 Deltaproteobacteria bacterium CG11_big_fil_rev_8_21_14_0_20_45_16 | reverse complement strand
TTTATGAGCCTGAACGATTCTGCTTATATTCGGCGATTTTTCTCTGTGTATTCTCAAGAAGAAAAGGACAAGGTTCGTGGTCATGCCTTCTACCCTTCAGACTACCTGAGCGCGCTGCTGCCTGAAGATATTTTGCATGTTCAAGTTGTGCGAAGTCCACATAATGGCGCTGAGTTCAGTAAGATTGATAGATCGCGCGCCGAAAAGCATCCCGGGGTTGTACGGGTCGTAACGGCAAAGGATATTCCGAATAATATTCAAATTGGCGGAATGGGCCGCGATGGGCAGCTTATTCTGCCCGAAAAGCATGTTCGATTTAAAGGCGAGCCGGTCGCTCTGATTATTGCCGAGACGCTTGCCGCCGCGAAAGATGCGGAGAAACTCCTGCAGATAGATTGGAAGAAGGATTCTGAGCAGCCACCTCAAGTGGTCGAAGAGGTTCATGTTGAGTTAGGTCGTGTCGTTCCGACGGCGTCCGAAGAACGGGTATCGACGGAATTTAAATTCCCAAGCCTTCATGCTCGTTATTTGGAACCTGAGTCTGGATGGGTAGTTTATTCCGGAAAAACTCTAAATTTCCATATTGGATCCTTGTTAAGTGAGGCGCAGCGTCTCTGGCTGGCGAGTGTCCTAGGTCTTCCCGTGGAGGCTATCTCGGCTCAAGAAGCGTATTTGGGAGGTCAGTTTGGCGGGCGTCAGCAACGAGAGATGATTGCGTTTTTGGCGATTTCCTCTTGGCTTTGCGAGCGAAGCTGTTGTTTGTCCTTAGAATATCAAAACCAAGATATTGGGTCCTTTGGGTATTCGGGGCGTCTCGAAATTGCCTTTGAACCTCGATCCGGAAGGCTCTTAGAACTGCTTGGAGAGCTTTCGATTGATTCGGGATCTTACGAAGGAAACGCTGCGTCATATCTTAAGAGAGCCTTGGAGCATGCAGCTTGCATCTATGATTTTGCGCATGTGCAGCTTCATGGAAAAGTTCTTAGAACTCCTTCCTATCCCCGGCGAGCCTTAAAGGGTGAGGGACTAACGGCCATTACCTGGGTAACGGAACAATTGATCGATCAGGTAGCCAAGAAAATGGAAGAGCCGACTCTGGAATTCCGAATTAAAAGTTGTCGATCCAATGCTGATGCCAGTCAAAGAGTACTGACTGAGATGGACCGGGTCGAAAAACCCTTTCGTCTCATATCGGCGGATCGAACGCGACCACTCTGGGATGTCAAAGAAATCACGGGTCGCGGTTTTGCCTTCCAAGTCTTTCAATCCAGCAAATCTCAAAGCATTGATTCACTAGAGGTATCGATTGAGCTTTTGGTGTCCGGTTCGTTTATTATTCGAACTTCTAATCATACTTTGGATCTCCATATGAAAGGCGCGCTGGCCGATGTGGCAGCTTCGGTTCTCAGAACGCATCCCAAGGCCTTCACGGTTGTGGGTGAGATGAGGGATAAGTTTGATAAGGCCAGGCGTCGCGAAACCTATCCAGAGTTTTATTATTTGGCTCAAGCAACTTGGCATGCTGCGAGCGGATTGCGAGAAAGGATTCGGAGCGTTGCTGAAAGCCTTCTTCGATCCAAGGAAGTGGATTTGCGAGAGGGAGCAGTTGTTGATCTCGCAACCAATCGTAAGATGGGATTTAGGGAGCTGGCCTTTACAAGTGGAGCGCCTCAAGATCTTCGAGCGAGTTATTTATTGGCTGATTTTGACCGACCTCATGCCTGCTCGGCTGGAGCCGTATCAAGAGTATCCTTCCACCCGTTAACTGGGGAGTTGAATGTTGATTCCGTTAAAGTCGTTGTGGATGCGGGTCCGGTGGTTCGACGGACGGGTTTGGAAACTGAAGCGGAAAATGCGGTCTCCTGGGCCTTGGCCGCTTTGTTTTCGAGCTCCTTGGAGCGCGATCAACCCATTCCTACAAGTCTGGACGGCCCCGACGAAGTGACGATGATTCCTTTGGAGTATCCTCTTCAGACTTATTCGGACAAGCCTCCGGATTATTTCGGTTCACGTGGTGTGAGCGATGTTTTGATGAGTGTGGTACTAGCATCGCTGGTCACCGCCATTCAGGACGCTAAAGATCAGACGTTGAAAGAAATTCCGATGCTTTCGGAGTTCATTTATCCTAAGACATTACCTCAAAGGGTTAATATGATCCCGTTTCGAAGGCCGGGATCCTGATACATGCGGGAATCTAGAAAATGGAAGCTAGAAAATGGAAGCTAGAAAATGATTGTTGAGTGGACATTAAATGGGAGACCCTTGCGATCTGAAGTCTCTCCTTTTCGAAGGTTGTCGGATTATTTAAGGCGCGATCTTAAACTTTTGGGAGCTAATGTGGGTTGCTCAGAAGGAAAATGTGGAGCCTGTACAGTTTGGGTTGATGGCGTAACGGCTAATTCATGTTTGCTTTGGATGGGGCAGTTGGAGGGTAAAGAGGTTACAACTATTGAAGGTCTCAACCAAAAGGATCAGTTTACGCCCTTGCAAGAGAGCTTGTTGACTTGCTCAGCCGTCGAATGTGGTTTCTGTATTCCCGGAATTGTGATGACGGGCACGGCATTATTGGATCGCGACCCGAACCCTTCTCGATTGGAAATCCGTGAATCTATTAAAGGGCATCTCTGTGCCTGTATGGGTTATCAAAAGATTGTGGATGCCATACAAGGTGTGGCTTTGCCTCCGGTTTCGGAAGGTGAAGGGCGTGTGCGAGGGAAGCTAAAATAAACTCGTGGAATTTTATAACCCAAAATATTATTCCGACGCTCTCGAAATATTGGATCGCAGTTCAGATTCGATGGTGATTTGCGCTGGCCTGACACATCTTCTACGCTTTTATCAGGATTTTCCAAGCTCCCTCGAAGCTAAACCTGAATCCATTTTGCATATTGGGGATGTTCAAGGCTTTTCCGAATTAAAGGAGGAAAATTCAAAATTTGTCATTGGAGCCACAACGAGAATTTGCGATATCGAAAAAGATCCGTTTGTCGGGCAATTTGGAGCGGCCATTTGGGATGCCGCTCATCATACGAGCACGCCGCAGATTCGAAACCGTCGAAGCTTGGGTGGGGAATTGGCTTGGGGAAGTTTCCATAGTGGTTTGATTGCGAGCCTCATGGCTTATGATGCTGAGCTTCGAATTCGTCGAGCTGTCGGGGATCATGAATTAGCCAAAGAAGATAATATGGATCTTTGTTCTTTCTACCAGGGACTTTTGGAACGAAAAAACTCAAGTAATGTCGTACTTAAGTGTCGTAAAACTATCTTAAGGCCACGAGATTTAATTTTGAAAGTTGCGATTGGAACGGATCAGTTTAGACGGCCCGGTAGCTTTAGCTTTTTTCGAATGTTAACGCCAAAGATCAGTACCGAAAATCCTGGAGTCGTTGTAGCCGTTAAGGGTGTTAGTCAAAATGGAATGCTCGTAAACGCTCAATTTGTTGCCTCGGGAGTCTGGATGTCCACGGTTAAAGAAAGTATTCCCTTAGAGGGCACAAAGTTGAAGCCAGGGATCTTCTTTGAAAAACTTTATCATTTTTGTGACCGCTATTCCTTCGAGTCTGAGCGATTAAGTGGACCTAGTCCGCGACAACTTTCTTTGATTGTCTTTGGACTTCTAAAGGAAGGGTTCTTTCAATTGATTGGCAATTAGTTGATTAGATTTTTTTAGAGCAAGGCAATTCAAAGATAAAACGAGTATAGCTAGACTTTTCATCATACCATAGCCGGCCTTGATGGGCTTCGATGATGCCTTGTGAAATTGGCAAGCCCAGCCCGGTTCCCTTACCGACTTCTTTGGTTGTAAAGAAAGGATCCAGGATGTTGACCAGAATCTCTTTGGCAATGCCTCGCCCCGAGTCACTGACGGCTAGTTGAACGCGATCCTTGCCGACTTTACGCGCTGAAATTTCGATCCATTTATTTTCTAGGTTTTGTACGGCATCAAAGGCGTTGCTAAGAAGATTCAAAAGCACTTGAGAAATTTGAACTGGTCGACAATCAACTTCAATTTCAAATTGGCCTTCATCAAATCGCAATTCAATGCTGGCATGATTAAACTTAGCTAAGCACAACTCAAGCGTCTCGGTTACTATCTGAGAAAGTTTGCTTGTCACCATTGGGTCAAGGTCAGCATTTCGCGAAAACGCTCTTAGCCCTTTAATAATTTTGGCAATACGATCCACCATTTTGGCAATGGAATCGAGATGAGATTGAATATTGGCTTTTAGATCGTTATTTTCGTCTGCCCACTTCTGGAGTTGACCCAGTTTTCCTAGAATCACCATTAGGGGATTGTTAATTTCGTGAGCGACGCCGCCCGCCATTTCGCCTAGGGCCGCCATTTTAGCATTGGAGACCACGATGCTCTGGACCTCCTTAAGCTTGGTTTCGTACGCCTTCTGATCAGAAATATCTTCTGCTAACCCTGCGATGCGGTAAATTTTGCCTTGATCGTTCCGAATCGGAAAGGCTCTATCACGGATCCAGCGTTCTTTTCCATCGGGTCGACAGATTCGATACTCTTGTTTGTAAGTACCCGAGGCTTGTTGGGGGAGGGCGGCTATAACACGTTCCCGATCCACAGGATGAATAGCTTCTATAAACGACATCGGATTCTCATAGAGACTCTCGATGCTTCGGTTCCAAATACTCTCGTAGGCTGGACTTACATAGATCATTTGGTTTTTGGCGGGATCCGTCATCCAAAAGACTTCTTGGATGTTTTCAGCCAGCTGTCTAAATTTTTGCTCGCTCTCCCGAGCTCTTTCAAGGCTGCGCCGATCGCGAATGACAAGACTTAAGTAGTCGGCCAAATCGCATAAAATGAGTTTTTCAAAATCAGTCCACGAATGGGCATTAGAGCTTTCCATGCGGAGAACACCGACGATCATCTTGTTGATAAGCAGGGGAGTTTCTAAAATATGTTTTGTTGGCTTGTCCAATTTATCACGCTTTGAAAATGTAATTTGAAAGTCTGGAAAGATTTCCGCCAACTTGCGAAATCCGAAGTCAAAGATTTTGGATTCCGAAGCTTCGTCATGAACAAAATTCATCAAGCTTCGTAGTAACTGTAGTCTAATTCGGTTGGCTTCGGCTGAATTCTCCGAGGGGTTTATGTCCTTCGCCTTCATTTCACACTTAAGCTTGAGTTTTTTTCCAGTCGGCCAAAAATCTCTGTAGCCCGCTATCCGTTAGAGGGTGATGATAGAGCTGTTCAAAGACCTTGTAAGGCATCGTGGCCACTTGAGCTCCCAACAGGGCTGCCTGTCGAATATGTTCGGTATGTCGAATGCTCGCCGCCAAAATTTGCGTGCTAAATCCTTGGGACGCATAGAGGTCCGCGATTTCAGAAATAAGGGCCATCCCCTCCTGACCAATATCATCTAGGCGACCGATGAACGGACTAATATAAGTCGCACCAGCTTTGGCCGCCAAAAGGGCTTGGTTAGCCGAAAAACACAAAGTGACATTTACTGGAATTTTTTGTTCCCGGAGAGTTTTGCAGGCTCTTAAGCCATCTCGAGTTAGAGGGACCTTGATGACAACGTGCTCAGATATTTTGGCCAACTTCTCAGCCTCGGGCATCATCGCCTTGTAGTCTGTCGCGATGACTTCGGCGCTGGTTGGACCCTTAACAATTTGGCAGATTTCCTTGACGATATCTTCAAAGGGTCGCTTTTCCTTGGCAACGAGCGATGGGTTGGTTGTTACACCGTCTATTAATCCTGTTTCAGCGGCTTCGCGAATTTCGTCGATATTGGCGGTATCCAAAAAAAATTTCATACGAAAGCTTTGTAACCGATCCCTTTGAAGGTTCCAAGTCCTGCTTTGAGGAGTTGTTTTTCTGCCTTGAGACTCGCCATCCGCTAAAGACCCTCTTACAATAAATGAGTGTTAATCAGGCCTAGACGATTACTGGCGGTATGCGTCATTTTGTGTGTTTCACAAGTCTTTGGAGCGACGGATTCCGTTTACGATTCCAATTTCAGAAAAGGCCTGCAAGAGGAGGCTGGCAAAAACTGGAGTGGAGCGATTCAGTACTATCTTCTCGCGCAAAAGGCGGACCCTTCGCAGCCTTTTCCTAAAATGCGTATTAAGGAGATTTTTAAAACTCAACTTCGCGAAGGTCAAAATATTCAAAGCCTGCGAGTTATCTTGCCGCCGGACTTGGAGAATCAGCTTAAAGATGAGGGGGTTTTCGAGCTTTTTGAAGCCCCTGAAAAACCCTTATCAGTGCTGTGGGATGTCGTTGTATGGGGTGGCTTGATTTTGATTGTCGGTCTTGGTGTTGTAGTTTTGGTTTTAACTCTCAAGAAGCGGAAGGAAAAAGAAGATGAAGATGCTATGTTGGCGCGGATTAAATCCGAGCGCATACGTCCCTCGAAAGCCTCTAAGAATACGGAGCTAAGTTTGACGGGCGGGTCAAAAAGTCTTGGTTTTACCAAAGAAACGAAGGTCACCGAAAAAACTCGGGAGGAGATTGGAGAACTTTTTAGTAATGTAACCTCCTTAACTCAAGAAATGAAGCGTCCCAACTTTGTCGAGATGACTGAAGAGGAAGAGGATGCACTTAAAGATTCAGATATTATTAAATCGTTGGCTCAAACGCTTGTTTCGGAAGTAGAATCCAAGGAAGTCGATGGACTTAAGATGTCCAAAATGAGTTTTGACGCTTCTTTGATGTTTGAAGAATCAGATGTTGATTTTTTTGAAAAGGAATTTGGAGCGACGGACGAGGATATCAGTGCTGCACGAGAACCAAAGATTATAAAAAAAATTATTCGTAAAAAGATTATTAAGAAAATGGTGGCTAAGCCGCCGACTATTGAGCCAGATGGAGAGAAAAAAGATGAAAACTGATTTATATGTTTTAGGGGCGCGACGAACCGCAGTAGGGACTTTTTTGGGGAGCCTCAAAAATTTGGGTCCGGTTGAGTTGGGAGTCATAGCGGCAGAGGCGGCCTTGGCAGATGCCAAGGTCAAGATGGATGATTTTGTGCATTCGATTTTTGGCAATGTCTGCAGTGTAAGCGCGGCGGATGCGCCCTATCTTTCGAGGCATATAGCGCTGCGATCGGGGCTTCCTCAAAAAGTGGGAAGTCTCACTCTCAATCGTTTGTGTGGCAGCGGATTTGAAGCCATTGTTCAGGCGCAGACTTGGGCGTCCGAAGGGCCGTGCTTGGTTGGCGGAAGCGAGAATATGTCATTAACTCCCTTGCTTCTCCGAGATGTTCGTGAGGGATTTAAATTTACACGTCCTCCTGAAAGTGTGGATAGTTTGTGGGAAGCTCTTAATGATCGGTACGCCCAAATGAGTATGGGGCAGACGGCTGAGATTTTGGCGCAAGAGTATTCGATTTCACGGGAGGATTGCGATCGCTGGGCTGTCCAGAGTCATCAACGCGCGGCCAAAGCGCAAGCTGAAGGCTGGGTTCAAGATGAGATCGTTCCCATTACTCTCAAGTCGGGGCAAGTCTTTGATAAGGATGAACACATTCGTCATGATTCAAGTCTAGAAAAATTGGCCAAACTTAAGCCTGCCTTTGGCGGTGTAACAACGGCGGGCAATGCGTCGGGCATGAATGATGCTGGAGCAGCTCTTGTGGTGGCCTCCAAATCCTATGCCGATCGGTGGTCAAAAGAATCGGGACAAAAAGTTTTGGCTAGAGTCGTTGGCGTCAAGAGTCTTGGCTGCGATCCAAAAAAAATGGGAATTGGTCCCGTCAAGGCCATTCAGGATCTTTTGGTAGAACTTGAATGGAAGATTGAAGATTTAGATTATTTGGAGATCAACGAAGCCTTTGCAGCGCAAGTATTGGCCGTCAAAAAAGCTCTAAAGCTTTCAGATGAGCAGCTCAATCCTCACGGCAGTGGAATTTCATTAGGGCACCCACTGGGGGCGACGGGGGCACGGATCAGCACGCATATTTGTCATCTTATCAAGCGTGGACAGGTCAAGAGAGCTATTGGTGCGGCTTGTATTGGCGGAGGACAAGGAATTGCCGTCGCTTTTGAAAGAGTTTCTGCATAAAATAAAGCTAATTATTGAGACATCCGAATGGGTATGGAATTGCAAAATCTAAACTGGAATCGCCTGGAGCAACTTCGCGGGCCTAAGTCTTTGAGCATAGCCCTTCAACGTTTGGGTGTGAAGCGCATCGAGATTGTTCGACGTGAACTTCGGCAAGATGAAGATCGAATGTGGGTCGTGGTCCCCATGTGGCTTAAAGAGAATTATGCTTTTGTTGACCGCGTTGAGAGCAATGAGGTTGGACGGGAGATTCTTAAGCGTACCCGTGTTGATGCCCAGGAAGAGTGTTTACGCCTTCAAGAGACGGCCGTTAAGAAAAACGGTCTTGGATTGACTGAGATTGTTGTACCTATGGTGCTTTCTGGCGAGAAGATAGGATTTTTGAGAGCAGGCGGATTCGTCGTCGAGGAATCAAATCAAGGCGATGTGGTCTTGGAGGAGCGCTTTAGAGTTTTGATGCTGGGTAACTCTGAGATCAAGGCAGCCATTGAGGAATGGCGAGCGCTGCCACAGTATAATGCCGACAAGAGAGCGATTGTTGTTCAGATGCTTGAGTTGTTGGTCCGCGAGGTACTTCAATTTTTTGACGAAGATCGCTCAGCTCGAGAGCGAGAAGAAGCGGTTACCAAGCATACTTTTAGCCAGTTAGTGACGGGCCATGGGCCATTACGGCAGATTCTCAAGAAGGTTCCATCTATTGCGATAAGTGATTCGACCGTTTTGATTTATGGGGAGTCGGGAACAGGGCGAGAATTACTGGCCAAGATGATTCATGATCAGAGCAAGCGTGGCCAGAAGGAAATGCGAACGCTTCAATGCGCTTCCATTTCGGAGAATCTTTTAGAAGCCGAACTTTTAGGTTACGAAAAAGGCGCCTTCGCGGGTGCTTATGAAACAAAAAAAGGTCTAATTGAAATTTGTCAGGGGGGCACTCTCTACCTTAAGGACATTGGTGACCTTAGTTTGTCGATGCAATTAAAGATTCTTAAGATTTTGCAAGAGAATCGTTTTGTTCGTCTCGGTGGGACGGAGTTTATTAAATCCGAGGTGCGGATCATTGCTTCAACCTCCCGCAATCTTCGTCGTCTGGTTCAGATGGGAAGTTTTCGAGAAGATTTATTTTTTCGTTTGAATGTTGTGGAGCTGGAGTTGCCAGCCCTTCGCAATCGTAAGGAAGATATTTCACTTCTAGCGGAGCATTTTCTTAAAGTCTTTGGTAAAGAAATGCATAAAGACGGTATTCAGTGGAAAGAAGACGCCCTCGCTCGATTACAGTTACATAGCTTCCCCGGAAACGTTCGCGAACTTAAGAATGAAGTAGAAAGACTTTTGGCTCTTAAGGAGCCTCATAGTTTTATTGAAGTGAGTGATTTGAGTTCCAAAATCGTCGAATCACTTTCGCCGATTGAAGAGATCGAAAAGGGCAGGACACTCAAAGATATTATCGATGAATACGAAAAGAGAATTATTGGTGAAGCCCTTTCAAAGTATCACTGGAACAAATCTCGTGTGGCCGAACTTTTTCAAATCACTCGCCAAGGTCTGATGAAAAAAATCTCCAAACACAAGCTCGACAAACGACGAAGTCCTCTCCCGTAACCACCAAAGGTGGTGGTTCGGGGCAGATTTGAACTGCCGACCTATGGGTTATGAATCCATCGCTCTAACCAACTGAGCTACCGAACCTTATAAAGAGAAACTCCTTTTTAACGACAGCCGAGCGGCCTTGTAAAGTCCTCTGAGCACCGCATTTAGGCCAAAATTCAGGGTTTTTATGTTCCGACTTTCAAGTCAGAGGGGTCCTGGAGCATAATCGGCTTAGGTTTTCGACCAATTAATTTAAACCTAAATTAGGAGAGTAAAAATGAAAAAAATCCTTATTGGAGCAAGTGTACTGTTATTAGCGAACCTCATGACTTCGAGCCCTTTATTACGCGCGGAAGAGCCTGCCGTGCCAACTGCCGAAGGTATCTCTGGCGAGCTCAAGGAGGCAAACCCCATCAAGTTAACGCCTGAGGAGCGCAAGAAACTTCACAAAAAGCGCGTGGAAGTTCGTAAGGACATCAAAGAAAAACGAGCAAAAACTCGGGACAGTCGAAAAGAAATTCGAAAGGAAATGCGCACAAAGCATAAAGAGAACCGCAAAGAAATGAAGGCCAAGCACAAGGAGTTCAAGCAGGAGATGAGCAAAGAGCGCCAGGAGCATCGTGAAGAGATGAAGAAACTTCGAAAGGAAAATCGAGAAGAGATGAAAGAGATGCGCGATGACATGGGAGCCAAACGAGACGAAATGATGGACGATGACGCGGAGTAGCCTGATCGTTTTTGCTATTATATATAATTGACGCGATTTTTGGAAAAGAAGAGGGTGCCAGAGGGCACCTCTTCTTTTCTTTTCAAATGCCTGAGATTTTCCGATAGACTGATTTTGTGAAGCGATTAATTTTTTTGAGTCTTTTGATCATTTTTGGCCTGACGGCCTGCTATAACAAAGAATTTAATGAGCCGGGCAAGTTAGAGGTCGATGGGCGAGCGACTGAAAGAAATATTCGAGTCGGTTATGACAAGACGTGGGCTGCCGTTCAATCAATCTTAAGTAGATTTCCTATTAACCGTCGAGATTCTGATGATGTGTCGTCGCGAGCCTTTGTGGTTACCGATTGGGTTCAGGGGAAATCGGATATTTTGTATCATGGCTTTGATGACAACCGAGTTCCTTACTCGATTCGTTATCGCCTTACCGTTTATGTAATGGGGGGTTCAATGGGCACCAAAGTTCAAATTAAGAATATTGAACAATACCGTGATGACGCGATTACTGCGGGCACGGATATTGATGGTTCGCTCTATACTTGGATTCGCACGGAGTCCAGCACACTCAAAGAAGCTAGACTCTTAGATGAGATTGAGAAGCTAGCGATGGATCCTAAGTTTCAGCCATAGAACTCTAGGCGAATCATCAAAGTTTTTATGATTGAAAATCTTATGCAAGAAATTGATGGGCTGCTCAATGAAGATTGGGGCTCGGTTTTTACTTACCAAAGGGATTTGGCTCAGAAAAACGGAGTCGTTGTGATGCTTTACGCCAAAACGATGGCTCCGGTTAAATTGAATCTCGTCCTGTCGGCAGCCTCTTTCGACAATCTCGAGTTTGGTCATCGCGAACTTAGGCGAAAGTTAAAGGATGCCTTACCGGAGAACGTCATCAGCATGCGCATATCCGAAATAAACCGCATCTTGAGAGACGCTCCTCGGCGAAAACTTCGAGATGTCGAAAAAGATTTTTTGAATTGGGTCGAAAGTTCCACAGCGGACATCCAGCGTTGTTACGGTATTGAGGCGGCGCAGAAATATAGTGTTGCCTCAGCTTCAAGTCCACTTGGCAGTATACAAGATCTTCAAAATTCAATTGAAGAAAATATTCGATGTCTTCAAGAATTGTGAGTGGGCTCCATAATTGGGGTTAAAATCTAGATAGACGACAGACATAAGAGCGAAAGCTCAAACAGCAATCGTGCGCCCACATTGCCATCAAATTCGCTTGCACCAACTTCACAGAGATCGAAGCCGACAATTTTTTTCTTCGCATGAAGCAGGCGCCGAAGCAAATAGCTGGCTTCGGCGTAGCTCAATCCCCCGGGCACAGGTGTTCCTGTCCCCGGACAATACGTGGGATCCAGGCCGTCGACATCAAATGAGATATAAACTTGTTCTGGTAGGGTACTGATAATTTTTTCACAGATGTCGGACCAGCTTGTCCCGCTAGCTTTCCAGTCAAAGAGCTGATGCGCGGGGAAGCTTTTGACGCGCTTATCCGAGTCCGCAAGTGTGGCCTCCTCTTCGCAAAAATCTCTGATGGCCACGGTCGTTAGAGATTTTAAGTTTTTCATCTGAAGAACGTTGTACATGATCGAGGCATGAGACTGCTCAAAGCCTTCATAGCTTTCGCGCAAATCATAGTGTGCATCAAAATGCAAAATTCCCATTAATGGAAATTTTTCGAGGTGCGCGCGGATACTTCCAAGTGGTGCCGAATGATCGCCACCTATGACGCCAAATTTTTTATTTTCTGATAATCGTTCTTTAGCTTGCTCGTAGATAAAATCCGTCAGAGTTTTTGAGATGGCATTGACCTGGTCAATTTTAGCCTTTGATTTGTCAGTCGCTGCTGACGATCGGATTTCATCTACCAACTTTTTGGCTTCGAAATTCCAGGCCTTTATTCGGCTATCTTCTGGCAATTGATAGATGCCGGCTTTCCAAGCTTCATTATAGGTAGGGTGATAGAGATCTACCTGACCGCTGGCTTGAAGGATATTTTCAGGTCCCTCAAGAGTTCCCACGCCATAGGAGGTGGTCGCCTCAAAAGGGACGGGAAGTAGAACCAACTGAGCGTCGGCCTCACTAAATCCTAATCCAAAGATGCCTTCCGAATTTTTAACCGACATAACGCCCTGAATACTTAGAGGCCGATGAAAGTCTTAGCAAGATGGAAGTTATCGTATTATAGGCTTCCTTCTAACCAGAACGCAGAATTTTTAAAGCTATTGAAACTTGAAGGCGCCGGTTCTCGAGTCATAGATGCGGGCTCTAATCTTTCTTAACGAGAGTTTTAAAGTCCGACCATCGCGCTCGTAAAAGAACAAGCCAGAGCGCCGTTACAACGACTGCTACTGGCAGGCCGCTCGGGTCCGCAAAGATGTGAATGCAAAGAATATTCACGATGATGGGCCCGAGTAGAGTAATCGCTAGATTCACGTAGCGACCACTGACGAGCAAAAGACCGGAGAAAGTTTGAACCGCAGCAACCAGGCCTAAAAGATAGTTCGTGGCCAAGAAGCCAGTCATGATAATCATCATTTCTGGTCCTGGTTCGGGCATCGGCAAAAATCCGTGTCCGGTAAGGCTCATGGCCAAACCGTTGGATCCAAAAAAAGCGAATATCAAGCCAAGAAGCAGTCTTGCTGCCAGAGTGAACTTATACTTCATGTGATCATTATAGACGAAGATCTGGATTCCAATCAAAGCTTAACGAGCGTCATCCAGCGAGATTGGAAAATGTGTTTGCTAAAGAATGGCTAACATTCGATCAATGGCTTGCCGCGCGCGGGTGGCAAGCTCCATGTCCACATGTACTTCTGGAGTCTCGTCCCGCAAGCAGTTGCGAAGCTTAAGCAAATTTATTTTCCTCATATGGGGGCAGTGAACACCACAGGAACGAATAAATTCTACATTTGGGAATTCGGTGGCCAAATTGGCGGACATTTCGCATTCGGTGGCCAAGTAGACTCGTCGAAGTTGGGGGCGATCGGCAATATACTGACCCATTTCAGAAGTGCTGCCATAAAAATCAGCTTCCTTCAAAACTTCCGGCGCACATTCCCAATGAACCAAAATGGCGCAATCACTCTCCGACTTTTTCATATGATACTGGAGGCGGACTTCGATCAGATGATCGGCCGTAAACTGCTCATGAACTTCACATTGTGTGCGTTTTGAGTCGTATTTGCCCGGATAGATAAGCTCTATGGCCTCAGCTCTGCGCTCGAATTCATTCTCTAAATTTTCAGCCATTAACGTGTCCGGCAAAAAAATGACTCGTCGGACTCCAAATTCCTGCGCAGCGTAGCGAACAACCCTTAGAGCGTTCGCAGATGTGCAACAGAAATCGCTCTCTGCTTTAACCGAAGCATAACTATTGATGTAAGTCACAACAGGGCTTCCGGGGTAAAGCCTTCGATACTCTCGAACATTCTCCGCCGTGAATTTATCGGCAAGTGAGCAGCCAGCGCTCTCATCAGCAATAAGAACTTTCTTACCTGGATTTAGAATCTTGGCGGTTTCAGCCATGAAACGTACGCCATTAAATACACAATGATTGGATGCTGCGTCTGTGCGGCGATGCGACTTAAGCTAAGCGAATCCCCTCGGTTTGATTCCGAAGATAACTGATAGACAAGTGGACTCATATAATTATGCCCTAACATCAGGGCCTGCTTGCGAATCTGAAGCTCCAAGATCTCTGAAAGCAATTCCTTATGCGCCAAAAACTCAAGGTGTTGATCGGGTTGGCTTTTTAGGGCCTGATCGATCCGATATAAATCTTGCGCGACCATATGACGGGAAGTATAAACAGGATCAAGCTACTTTTGAAACGAAAGAAGATTGAATCAATGGGCTGGACGCTCGAAAAGGAATTTAGCTTCGAAGCAAGTCATCAGCTGCCTGATCATGACGGTAAGTGTGCTCGCTTGCACGGCCATTCATGGCGGGGGCGTCTAGTTTGTCGTGAAAGCAGCCTCCAGACGAGCGGACCAAAGTCAGGGATGCTTGTGGATTTTGGAGAGATGAAAGCTGCCATTGAAGACGTTTTAGAAAACAAACTGGATCACTATCATCTCAACGACAGTCTGGAGATGCGTGCGCCCACCTCAGAAGCTATAGCAAAATGGATTTTCGAAAAATTAAAACCTAAACTACCATTACTTGTCGCTG
>PCXB01000056.1 GCA_002787535.1 Deltaproteobacteria bacterium CG11_big_fil_rev_8_21_14_0_20_45_16 | reverse complement strand
TGAACAGCCTTGCCACCCCATTGTCGCAAGGTTCCAATACCGCAACTCTTTAGGAAAACTTGTAAATCTTCCATTCTATCCGCCTCAATTTCATAGTTCTGAAAGCTATCAAAATGATCCTCCCCTTTTGTCGGAGAAATAGGAAGTACAAGCTCAGCAAGATCAGAGAGCAGACTGTCATATAAAGTGGCCATTTCTCTTCGCCTCAAAATTGCACCCGGAAACTGATCAAGCAAAAAATTCAAAAACGCCGCCTGTAGATTATCCAAGCGAGAATTGATCCCCCAAAGCAATACTTCAGTCCCATCTCCTCGGCCATGATTTCTCATCAATTGCATTTTTTCAAAAAGTTTTGTGTCATTCGTAACCACCGCTCCCCCGTCACCCAGGCAGCCCAGGCTCTTTGCAGGGTAAAAGCTAAACGCCGAAGCTACCCCAAAACTCCCAGCGTTTTGACTCTTATATTTTGCTCCCAAAGCCTGCGCAGCGTCCTCAAAAACAAAAAGCTTATGGGCGTTGGCTACCTTCAAAATACTGTCCATTTCTGCAACCCGCCCATTTAATTGAGTAGGTATAACCGCCCAAGTATTCGGAGTGATCGCGCGCTCGAAAGAGGTGGCGTCTAAAAGATGATCACTGCCACATTCCACAGGAACGGGCACACCACCAGCCTGAACAATTGCCGAAGCAGTCGCTATAAAGGTATGTGATGATATAATGACCTCAGCTCCCCGAGGAATCCCTGCAGCTCTTATAATTAAATAGAGTCCATCCGTACAATTACCAACACCAAGAGCATGTTTCACGCCCACGTACTTTGCGAGCTTATCTTCAAAATTAAGTAGATCACTCTGTAAAATGTAAGCACCACGCTCACATACAGCCCTAAACGTGTCGACGTACATTTTTTCGTCCAACTTAAAAAGAGCAGGATAGTTAAAAAATGGAAGACTCCGCACCTTCAGGCCGGGGGCTTTGTCTGGTTTTGATTTGAGTTCGTTCTGTTCCGCGTTAATTTGCATGGCTCAAAGGATAGCAAAGGATACGTATGGATCAAAGTCAAAGCGGCGAAGCTCAAGATCCTTAATTCCTAGAGTTTCCAAAAGTGCCATCGTTTCACCTGGCCAGGCTGGATGATCAAGCTCATCAAACGCTAAAATAGAGCCCTTAGGCATTCTTGGCCAAAAGTGCTCGAGAGCTAATTTCGTTGGCTCATATAAGTCGAAATCCAAATATAAAAGACTCACGATCAAATGCTTATTTTGATTAATAAATTTCGGAATCGTTTTCGTCGCATCACCACAAACCAGTTCAATCTTTGGCACATGTCCGAGAAATCGATTCTGGTCAAAAGCGCCAATAAGGCTCTTTAATTCGCTGAAAGTCGGTGCTGATAAGTCGCCGGCTTGGGACGATCTTTCCTTTGATACATCCATGGCCGAAACGGACGGAAAGCCTTCAAAGCTATCAAAACCATACACCTTCCGCATAATATTGTTTGGCTCGAGGATGGCCGACAGGTTTCCCCAGGTCATCACTCCGCCTCCCTGGAAGACCCCGCATTCGACAATGGAGCCCTTAACATTCAATTGAAGCTTAAATAATTCGTGCCGAGTAAGCCACTTTGTCATGTCCTGACGGCGTACGAATTTCGCAAAATGCCGTAGCTTGCTCTCCGTCGATCCCTGACTTTTATCGAAAATCTCGCTAATCCTTGCAGCGGCAAGCTTCTCATTGTCGTTACGTAACCCGCCTTCTTCGCCCCATGTTTGTACTGCACCCATATAGATTCTAGGTCCCGCTTGTAGCATTTCAAAATCCCCTTGATAAGAATTTCTTTGGGAATCGCCATGGCTTTTCTCAAATGCCTCCAAATGCTTGAAAACGGGCTTCAATTGAGAGGATGATAAAAATCTAAAAACCTCGAAATCCCGCCTGATTTCTTCAAAAGAAACTTGTCTTCATTTTGTCTAATACCTACCTTCGACCGGATATGGCCGATTTTGTAACAATAACGGAAACGCCCGGACAATGGGCTACGAACGAACAACTATCGATGATGACCACACGGTATGGCCTGGCCGAAAAATTTGCTGAAAACAAAGATGTTTTAGAAATTGGATGTGGAACAGGTATAGGCCTGGGTTGGCTAGCTACGAGCGCACGGCTCGTAATCGGTGGAGATATCGACTTGGCCAACTTGGAAGTGGCAAAGAAAAGCTACAAAAGCCGACCTAATATCCAAATACAGCAAATGAACGCCTGCGAGCTTGCAGTCGAAAATGAAAGTTTAGATACCATCGTCATTTTTGAAGCCATCTATTATTTAGATAATGTGTCGAGTTTTATAGAAGAAGCTTGGAGAAGCCTTCGCCCCGGGGGAACGCTACTCATATCGACGGTGAACAAGGAATGGCATGGCTTTAACCCCAGCCCTTTTAGCTGCGAGTATCTTTCGGCGCGGCAAATCTCCGAACTTTTGGTTCGATCGGGATTTGAATGCCAAATTTTTAATGCCTTTTATGATAAACCCAACTCACTTAAAAGCTGGGCCATCGGAAAGACTCGAAAAATAGCTATATCATTCAATTTAATTCCTAAAAGTATGGAGGGTAAAAAGTTTTTAAAGCGCATTTTTTATGGCCCCCTAAGTCCGATCACCTGCGAACTCTTACCTGAAATGGCCCAAACAGAGCCACTCCACCCCGTTGAATTAAATAGAGAAATTGTAGATTACAAAATTCTCTATGCGGTTGGAAAAAAAACAGAAAAAAAGGGAAAGACTTTATGGACTTAATTGTTGTCACTCATCTAGCAACGCGTCTCTTGCCCAATTGACATGCGCGCCTGGTTGCTTCAAACCGGCGAGATTTTGCCCCTAAATCGGGGACAGCGCAAAATGCGATCTGGTCTACTTGCACAGTGTCTGGCGAAACGGGGCCACGAAATTGTTTGGTGGGCTTCGAACTTTGATCATTTAACAAAGAAGAAAGTTTTGCCAGGCAGTGGCTTGATAACCCTGGAACCCGGACTTTCGCTGCGATATTTATCAAGCCTTAGTTACTCAAATAATATCTCAGTTAGACGATATCTTGACCACCTAGTGTATGCAAACAAGTTTGCTCGGGCCGCCCGAAAGGAACCCGTACCCAATCTTATTATAGCAAGTACTCCCGACTACCATCTTGCTTATGAAGGATTACTATATGCTGAAGAACACCAAATTCCTTTTGTACTTGATGTCAGAGACCCCTGGCCTGACAGCTTTCTTGAGGTTATTTCCCATAAGTTCAGTCGAAAATTGCTAAAGCTTCTTTTGCGTAGTGATTTCAATAAATTAGCCAAGCTCATTCAAAGCGCGAATGGAATCACATCAATGATGGACAGTCTTTTAGAGTGGGCTCTTAACAAAACCGTGCATCCAGTGGCCAATCGAGTGTTTCACCTGGGAGCAACTTCATTCGGCCTAAACTTAAAAGATTTTGAGGAACGCAAGAATTGGGGCAAGAATCACGACTTCAATGTTGCATTTATTGGCAGCTTCGGAACTTTACAGAATCCGCGCATCATTGTTGATGCAGCGGCGATAATTGAACACAAACATCCTGAACTCTCTATATCATTTATCATTGCTGGCGATGGCCCAATGAGGGCTCAGATCGAAAAGTCGGCAAAGGGGTCCAAAAATATAAACTTTTATGGCTGGGTAAATGAAGAAGAAATCAAGACGATCCTTCTTAAAAGCCATTTAGGTGTCATCCCTGAGAATCTCAATCAAGACACTTTCCCTAATAAGACTTTTACATATTTAAGTGGGGGGCTACCCTTACTTTCAGGGTCCGAGGGCGAACTCCGCAGGTTTATGGCACAGAATTCAATAGGTCGAGGCTTCGATTCAAACTCTCCGGAAAGCCTCGCAAATCAGATTGTAGATATCTACCATAAACCGCTCGAATGGCAGCGTTTACAAACCAATGCTCTTAACATTTTTGAGGGCCAATTCAACGCCGACAAGATTTATTCAGAGTTTTCTGATTGGATAGAAAATATTTGCAAGAATACCAATTCAAACGGAGGAGTAGCAAAATCTAACTGAACAAATTTCTTTATCAACTTATCATCCAAAATTTATTATGAAAGCCGAACAAAATAAGCGCGAAACCTTTGTACAAATAACTCACAATAGTTTTGCCAATCAAAGTCGAATATTCCGCGAGACGCAATCAGCGGCAAAAAGTAGTTTGTTCGGATCCATTGTCCTCCTGGGCCTGCGAAAGGATGACAGGCAAGTTAATAACGGATTTGACACTCTGCCAAAATCAATAGTGAGTCTGTTCGAAATCAATCTTGTTCTCCGACGTGCCAAGTACCTACGAATGATTCTTCGGCCTTTTTATTATATGGAATGGGTTTTTCGATCTTGGTATTTATTAAAAAGCAAGTCGGTCCGAGTTATAGCAGGCCACGGAATAACAACGCTTCCCATAGCGATTTTTCTCAAACTCGCAACAGGCAGCAAGTTACTATACGATGCGCATGAACTAGAGACTGAGCAAGCTGGACTAAACAGATACTCCAAAATCATATATAAAATAGTCGAGTTTTTTGGAATAAGATTCGTCGACCACACCCTTGTTGTCGCTCCGGGGATTGCTAGCTGGTATGAAAAAAGATATCGTCTCTGTAATATTCAGGTCGTCAGAAACTTTCCGCTCAAGTCAGCTCAAGCCAGCATAAGTCAATCACTCAAAGAAAGACTTGGAATTAGCCAATCGTCGACACTGTCCGTCTATATTGGAAAGTTTACTCCCTTTAGATCTATACAAGAAATCTTGGATGCCTACACGAAAACCAGGCCAGATAATCATGTCGTCTTCATTGGCCACGGCCCCCTGGAATCCCTCATCCACACCTATCAAGCAGCCCACCCAACTATACATTTCCTTGAAAGTCTTGAGCAAAGCACTCTTCTTAGTCTATTGCCCTCGGCTGACTTTAGCTTATGTTTAATTCAAGACGTATCCTTGAGTTACCGTTACAGCCTTCCAAACAAGCTCTTTGAGTCCCTCGCTGCTGGAGTCCCAGTTTTAGGAAGTAACCTGCCTGAAATAGAAACAATTATCAAAACCAGTAATGCTGGATGGTTGGTAGAACCGACCGCAACAGCGATTTCGGAATTCGTTTCCAGAATAACCAAACCGGAGATTGAAGAAAAAAGGCAAAACGCAGCCGCAACGGCTTCAGAACTCTGTTGGGAAAATGAAGAAACCTGCTATCTTGATCAACTAAAGCTTCTGATCTGACACTCCAAATCAAGTAATGTTCAAGCCTGCGATAACGGCCTACTCCCCTTTGCGACCTTAATGCACACACCCAGTTGAACTAAATATTTAAGAAAATAAACGACGGCAAATAATTTTAAAGCAGTTTTGACATCATTGGCATAATAACCAACAATAATGGAGGTCGCCGTGAGGGGAATCATTACAAGCTGCATCAGAAAATGAAATCTTTGAAATCCTCCAATAACAATCAGCGGGCTAATAGGACTCACAACGAAGGCGGCAAGAAACACCCAAGATAGGATCTGGGAATACTCGCCAGCGATGCGCCACTCCGCGCCAAAGACAAGCGAAAAAAGAACCGGCGCGGCAAACAATAAACTTAAAAAGGGAGCCAAAGCCATTAGAAAAAGTCTTGATGTCGCCTTGTAGAGAAGGCTTAAGCAATTGCCGTTCTTCCTTAAGTCTTGGCTGACCCGTTGTTTAAAAACGTTACCAACTGAATTACCAAAAATTTGAACTGGCAAACTAACGACTTTTTGATGTAAGCCTATCGCTCCCGTTACACTTGAACCAAAGAATAGCGAAAGCAAGATGATATGCGTCTGTGCCGATACCCTCTCACAAAAGCCCGCGGGGAGAAGGTAAATAGTACACTCCTTATAGGATTTCGCTAAGCGAACGAGTTCATTTATTTTAGGAGACCTCACTTTCTCTCGAGACCTATAGGTCTGAATCATTAGAAGCGATGTCCCTACAATTTGTCCCGCAATTGATCCGAATATCAAACCCGTCGTTCCCCAATGAATCACTCCCAAAACAATGCTGACGATAGCCGCGCATATAGAGCGAAGGATGTCGGATTCTGATATCCTTCGGTACGACTCCTTTCGATTACACCAAAAGAAAAACCCTTGATAAATACCCGTCAGGAAAATCGAGATGCAAGCATAAACAAGAATCCCAAACGAAAGTTTTTCCCCCATCCATCGTTCGATGATGTGCCGAAACAAAAAAAGCGAGGGCAGGAATACAACTGAAGCAATTAGAGAAATGGAAGAAATTAACCAGAGGCTCCTCCAAGCATCTTTATCAGATTCTGCATACATTGTGACGTAGTCATATCGAAAAGTTGCCAAGACAGAGAGAATAGAAACGAGTGCTAAATAGACAGCAAAGGGACCATATTCAAAAGGTGAATAAAGCCTGGTTAATATGGGTGAAATTAAAACAGTTACACCCTGAGATAGGGCCGTCCCCGACGCAAGCGTTAAAACATTCCGTCCGAATTTTGATTTCAACCTAAGCATGAACTACCCGCACTAAGGATTCGCTAGCAGTAGGCAAGCGCAAAGCCATAACTCTTTGACTTTGACGCAGACACCTCTCCCCTTAATGCCATCAAATCGTCCTTATCAAGTTTATCTACTCGATCTTGAGAGTGGATCCAAACCCAATATCGCATTCAATCTTGTAATTTTGATACATCCAAAGGATCGATAGCAGCCTGAAATTACTCCGAATATCGACCGGAACATCAATTTCCGGTCGAGTTATTTAAAGGTTGTGATACTAATCTTCGGGTGGGCACTGGAAGTTATCGCATTTGTCATTTAACTACCGTACATTGGGCAACCGATTCACGAATTTTTCATAAGGAAGCTAGAACACTTTATAAAGCGGGATATGAAGTACATATTTGTGGCGTACACCCTAGAAGTGAGACGATTGAAGGCGTCCACATTCATGGCCTTAAGCCTTTTGATTCTCGTTGGAATCGATTGCTTTTTGGGCCTCTAAAAATTCTTATCGAAGCCTTAAAAATAAAAGCGCATGTATACCATATCCATGATCCTGAACTTCTCATATTGGTTGCTCCGCTTCGCCTTATCGGAAAACGGGTTATCTTTGACTCACATGAAGACATCCCCTGTCAGATTTATATTAAGGACTATCTCCATCCTCAAATAAGAGGAATATTAGCATTCGGAGCAAGGTCGGTACTCGCCATAGCAAAAAGAATTTCTTCCCACATCGTAGCCGCAACCGAAGGCGTTGCTCAGAGCTTTGGGTCGTCATCACGAATCACGGTAATTAAAAACTATCCGGACTTATCCAAGATCGATATCAACCTATTGAATCGCCCCTATCCCACTCGAAAAAACTGGATTGTTTATGCCGGACTAATTTCGGACAAAAGAGGAATCTTTGACTACCTTGATGCCTTCCAGCAAATTGAACATCAAGATGCCGAGTTGGTCCTCCTTGGCCGTCTCTACCCCGATGATATTCTGGATAAATTAAAGCATCATCCGAGATCAAATCGAATTCAGTATTTGGGAGAAGTAAATCACGACGAAGTGTTCCGCGTTCTTTTGGAGTCAAAGATTGGCCTGGTATGCCTACATCCTACTGGTACCTACGAAACCTCGTTACCCATTAAAATGTTTGAGTATATGTCCTGCGGCCTCCCATTGATTTGCTCAGATTTTGAGCTCTGGCGAGAGATTTTAGACAAAGCCAAGGCGGGGATCTTGGTGAGGCCAAAATCTCCGACACAAATTGCCGAGGCGATAGACTACCTTCTAAACAACCCCAACAAGGCGAGTGAAATGGGTGCTTCAGGACGCAATTATGTTGATAAAATCGCTAATTGGGAAATAGAAGGAAAAAAATTGGTGTCAACCTACCAGAGGCTGAGCTAAGAGCTGGTGGAGAAAGCCGTTGAAAACCGATTGGGGCTGGCTTACTGGTATAATGGAAATGAGTACACATAACGTATTGAAATTTTTAACTTTTTCAGCCTTTGTCTGGTTGGGACTCATTTCTGTTCCCACCATCTCAAATGCCCAAGTTCGAGAGGGAAATCCCATCGACACATTGAGAAAACAAAAAAGAGATTCCAATTGGAATGAATCAAATGATTCCGAAGATGACGTAAAAGATGAAGGCACGAGAATTCGCCCACATAATGTCCCGAATAATGTCCCGAATAATGTCCCGACAGGTGATCGATTCTTCTATTCTGGAAACAAGATCTTTCCGGATAACGTGCAAAAACTGAATCTTCCTCCGCCTCCCGACCAAGCCCTGGCAACAACTAAGCAGGTGCCCGATGAATACATGGTGGGCCCTGGTGATCAGTTTTTAATAAATTTCTGGGGTCGAATCGAAGACAATATAATTGTCAGTATAGACAGCGAGGCCAAGTTATTTATTCCCAGACTTGGCGTTATTGATTGCACTGGAAAAACTTATAAAGAAACGCTCAAGCAGCTTGATGCATTAATCTCCAATAAAATGAGAGGCGTGTCTTTCTCAATTTCTCTATATAAAGAAAGAGTCTTCAAAATTTATGTGTTGGGCGCCGTCAATAGCCCTGGCCCCCTCGAAGTCAAGGCATCGACAAGAGCGGGGGAGGCGATCCGTCTGGCCTCAGGTGTTAAAAGTAACGGAAGCTCACAATTTATTGAAGTTCGGAGAGGTCGTAAGGTTATTTACGTGAATTTGCTCGACTTCGAACTTACAGGGAACTTTCAGTCCAACCCATTTATGACTGATAGTGATGTGATATTTGTTCCTCAGCTGTCAGATTTTGTGACGATTAGTGGCTCCGTTTCCAAAACAGGCCCCTTTGAAATCGCCCGAACCAAAAACCTCCCAGAAATAATAGAAATTCTAGGCGGACTAACAGTAAATGCGGATCAAACAAAGCCCTATAGATTATCCCGAGTTTCTCAAACCGGTGAGCGTATCAGTGTAAACATTATTGCCAATGAGAAACAGAGAACAAGCAATAGAGACGTTTTGGTGGACAACCTTGTCCTTCAACATGGAGATGAAGTTTTTGTTCCAAGTTCACCTTATTTTATACCCTCGCGATCAACCGAGATTTATGTCACTGGCGCCGTAAAACTCCCGGGGCCAAAGCCCTATCGACCCTCTTCCGCTATAGAAGAGTATATCGGGTTATCTGGCGGATTTACGGATCGAGCCGATCAGCAATCCATTGTTGTTCAACGCTCCGATGGATCAAAGATTGATGGCACGGAACGCTTAGCTATTGAACCAGGCGACACTATTTATATCCCGGAAAGAACATTTAAATTTTGGCAAGATCATTTGGCAATCGTTACGACCTTTTTAACTTTGGCGACGAGCATCATTGTGTTAGCGGGCAAATAGCATGTTTCATAGAATTGTTTTGCTAGGCTCGATCGCTACATTGGCTTTTGCCAGCAAGGCAGAAGCGGACTACCGCCGCTCAGACAATGTAGTTGATTTTGCGCTCATCTATCCCGTTGTCTCCGTGAAATCTCCCGCGGTGAAAAGGCAGCAAACCACGGCTGGAGTGAGCTTTGTATACAGTTTTTTCTTGAATTCTAATCTGGGCCTGTCGTTCATTCCCAGTGTATGGTTTTTTCCACTGCGAATTACTAATAACTCCAATGTCGCGAAGGAAATGCTCTACTGTTTATCGACGGAGCTGGGGCCCACATTCCGCCTAGGATCGCCTAGCTATTTGAATCCAACATTTACCCTGTCGTCAGGCGTTACAACTATGGATGCGGGTAAAAGTGCAAAACAAACTTTCTCGTATCCGCTGAGCGCGAAGGCAAGCATTGATCTATGGAAATCAGAAGACCCCTACTTCGATCCCACCTTAGCTTTGACTCTGCTCGGGGGCTATTCCTACTTACTTCAAGCCAATCCTTTAATTGATAATTCTATTGGTTACTTTGGTCTCTCGTTTAGAGGTTCATTCTAAACGAAACAACATCAAGCATGATAAGTCGGTTGATCACTCCCAAAATCTTTAGGTGCCGGCATCGGTGGAATCTCTGCGTCCAACAAGTTAACTTTTAGAATTGGAAACTTCCTTTTCGACCCAATATAAACTCCAGAGCCTATAAAAACGTAAGCTACTGCCAGAATAAATCCTATTATCATGCCCATAGTCGCATTCAATTTATGACTCGGACCGTCGGGCACGATAACGGGACGAGGGGAATCAATTATTTCAAAACTTGGTTCGCCTCGCTTGGTCTCGATTCTTGCCGCTTCATATTGAAGCCTCAAGCTATCCACTAAAAGCTTTTGTCCACTTAACTCCGCTTGTGCCGATGCAAATTCAGCTTCCAAATTAGGAATTTTTTGCAAGGGAGTTAACAAATCGACTCGGGCTTTCACTCTCTTACCGGAACCTCGGATTGGGAGATCCAATTGGTTGCCCTCTATGAGGCGTGTAATTTGTTTTTGAATTTCTCTTTTCTCAGATTCGAGCCGGTCAACCTCAGATGAATCTTTAAGGATGTCTCGATAGAGCTCTAGCTCTATGTCTTTCTCAATCATTCGGGCTTGTAATTCCGAAGCCGTTTTCAGTGCTAATCCAGCCTGCGATGACAGCCTAACGACCCCTTTACTCTTTTGTAGAGAAATATAATTATTTTTTGCCCCTTCAAAGCCTGTTTCAGCTTCGCTCAACCTATCATGGATAAAATCTTCCGTTCTCTTGGACTTGGTTACAAGACTCTCCGAAAGGAACGTCCTTAAGTTGTCAAGATATGTACTAACCACTTTGGAAGATAATTCGGGAGTCGGCCCACGAAAAGAAAGCCGTATCGCACTACCCTCCGAATCAATATCGGTGTTATCTCGAATTTTGACTTTAAGTAGCTCACGACCGATAGCCCTCGTCTTGTCACTACCCTTCAAGTCCTCAGGCCGATAAACAGCCATGAGATCTAAATCATGAATTACGGAGAATAAAATATGATCACTTTGAAGAACCGCAATCATACGATCTTTATTCGTATCCGTCCCTAAACTTAGCAAGCCTTCCAGCCCCGAACTACTCGCGAGGCCAGCCAAACCTCCCCTCGAGCTTGAAGTCGGGGAGGCGACAAAAATAGTCGCCTGTGATTTATAGACCCGATCAATAAAGAAAAAACTTACCGCACCAGCAATCACACCGAAAACTAAGGCGCTACCGGCAAGCAACTTCCAATTCTTCGCCCAAAGGGACAGAATCGTTGCCAATTCCAAATCTGATTCTACTATCTTTGAACTCCGCCCAGTCTCGTGTTTCATCTCTGCATTCCCTGTAATCGCTTGTCGTGAATTAATACCAAACCTATCGCTAAGATAAAACAGCCAAATCTTACCGAAAAATAGGAATTCGAACTAATAAAAGAAAACACATTAAATACCACAAATATAACAGCTAGTAGCCTCTCTTGGCCTAAAAGGCTGATCCAAACAAGCAGGCCCCTTACTAATACATAAAGCGTAAAGATAAAACCAAATATCCCACCATATAATAAAGCTGAGATTAAGGGGTTGTGAGGGTAAACCTCCTTTGACTCGACCGACATAGCGCTTAGGTAATCAAAGCCTCCCCCAAATAGCAGAGACAATAGGTTGCCACGCTGAAAGATTTCTAAGCCCCTTTCAAGATAACCCGATCGACTTGCCATCAATGTACCCGCAAATCTTTTCATGGTATCAAAGCGCGCCGTGAGCCGAGTCACCTCATGCACTTGCATATCGGCAATATTCAAACCCTTCCACATTAAAAAAATAGAAAATATGATCAAGACCACCATGCTGATGGCGACAAAGCCTCTAAATGAGCGTGGATGAATTTTTTGCAAAATAAATCCAGACATCAACTTGTATAGACCATAAAAAAATCCCGTTAATGTAAGAACCAGCAAGACAACCAGCCCACGACGCGAGCCCGTTAGGACAACTGAAGAAAAAACAATCAGTGCGCTGCAAAATATCAACATTTTCCCAAATATTCGCGGGCAATCTAAAAAAAGTTTCACAAGACACAGAAAGCCAATCGTCAAACCAAGAGCGCACATATTATAGTCGGGCTGCAAGCTCGTCCCCCATGGGTAGGGTCTATTGCCGATCCAAAGCTCTACCCACCAAAACTTTTCTCCATTAAGAAGCAGTTTGAATTTGTAAAGACACAATAGCGCCGCCAAAAAACCACCCCAACCACAATAACTTACAAATGTGTTCCTAAGCCTTGAAAAATGATTGGATTGAACGATAGCTATAAATATTGGAGTTACCAATGCTACCGAAAGGATGTTCGATATATCTCCGCGGACTTCACCATAGAGCGTGCGAGACAAGTAGGACCCCCAAACATGGAATAAGAGCGCTAAGAGAATTATTAGAAGAAGTTCAGCTGGAACGAGCAGCTTGGGAATTTTTCCAATGGTTAGAAAAACTAAAACTGTCAGAGTCATTTGACTTAGTAATAAAACGCTAACTAGAGGCACGCCATAAGGTACGCATAACCCCAGGACGATCACTGCCATCGTTACACCTGAAAGATCCGCTAAATACTTCATGTCAATTCAAGATACCGCATTTACGATTCTATACCTTTTGGCTCACCAACCATCAAAGTTGAGTTGTTTACGCGACCGCTGAGTCTCCTTACTGAATCACTATTAGATTCACAACTAATTCCTTAACGACTAACTCCTGCTCCGCCTCCGTCGGTTTAGTCCCAGAAATCGTTAGGGTTTGAAAAGGTAGGGCTCCCCCGGATAAAATCCGGGAGAACGTAAATTCTAAGTCGGAGCCCAAGCCATGAGAATCACATCAGAATCTTTATCAAAGCAACCAAATCTTTTTCCAACGAGTAAGGATCTTCAAGTTCTGTTGAGAGAGAACTGCAAGACGACTGCTCTAAAGTAGGCCTTGAGCTTTTGGAGCAGGAGGTCAGAAGTCTTTGCGGTTCCCCCCTTTCTCGAAAGGAGAGCGGTCAATTTCATCGGGGTGGCTCTGAAATGACCTCGATGGTCGTGGACGGTGGAAAGATAGCGCTGAGACGCCCTCGCGTGCGATCGGGTAAGGGCGAAGTTCCACTCGAGGTTGTGGCGAAGTTACGGGACCAAGATTTACTCGATGATCATATGCGAGACGCCCTGATCGAGGGCTTATCGTCTCGCGCTTGGCCCCGAAAGACGTCTGGGGAGAGCGGGTGCTCATTCAGCGCTGCTGGATTCACAAGCTGAGAAATTTGACGGGCTATGCTCCGAAGAAATATCACGGGCAGATCGCCTGGAGAATGAAAAAGCTGATGAACTTGGTATCGCTTGCCGAAGCCCAAAGGGAGCTGGCCTCATTCATCCGCTGGCTCGACGATATCAGATATGAGGCCGCTCAATCGCTTCGCGAGGTGGATGATGAGCTTCTGACCGTCGTTGAGCTCGAAGTCCCCCGAGAGCTTCGAAAGAATCTTTCCTGCACGAATGCGATCGAATCGCTATTTGGGATCGCGCATAATTTCAAATAAATTTTCAGTTGTTATTTGCCGTGTTCGTCTGTCGCCTCGGCCCGAATAATTAATAGCTTCTATTTGCAGCACTTGATTAGTATTGAAACTAGTTAAGCTATTTAAATATCCGGCGGGGATCGTAGTTCGCCATATAGGATATAATGAATCGAGGATTCCGCTTTCTGGATAAAGGTAAATCCACCCAAAGCTAGGTAAGTTATAATAATTCGTATGTCCAAGGAGCTTATGGCCCTCTAGTAGAGAGCCGTCCATATAGCCGGAAAATTTATTTTTGCCCGCGGTGAGAGCTTCAAATGTATGGCCCAACCCCTCTATAAAAGAGGTTTCACTAAAGTATTCTTTGTATTTCATTAGAAACAAAACACTCAGAGAGGCGTGTGAAACGTCTTCTACTTTTGGAGTAATTTCTTTTGCCATACTTGGAGTGTTTTCGCTTAGGTCGTCGGCCTCACTCCACCCCTCAAAGTACTCTTTTGGCCAATAGTTCCAAATTATTGAGTCATTCTTATCCGCCGATAAAAATTCTGATGATAGCTTATTGTAAATCTCATCAATCCTATTTTTATATTTTTCATTATTTCTATATTTATAAAGCTCAATCAGCATCGCTCCGAATGATGATTGAAAATTTAGGGGCATCCATAGCCCATCCGCCCAAAAGGGGATTCCTTTAGGAAAACGATAGATTTTGGAATTTTTATCAAAGTAAGGTTCATAAAATTCAAAAGCTTTCTCTGCTACATCGAAAATTCTATCTTTAAACTCTTGATCTAGGGCGCCAAGATTAGCGGCCTCGAGTGCGGGAGTTAGAATCATTCCGGTGTGTGCTAAAAACGCTATTGACCTTCCCCCCTTGGTTGGAGGGTTGATAAGTTCCTTAATCAGTTAGTTTCAAGCAGCATGACGAGTCAAGAACTCCGCTGCAAATTCATTCGGTGTTTTCATTTGAATCGATGAATGGGGTCTCATCGAATTATAATCAAGTTGCCATAGTTGAATGACCTCCTTTGCTTGTTCGAGATTTTCAAACCAGTTGGCGTTTAAGCATTCATCTCGAAATTTGCCGTTAAAAGATTCGATGTAAGCATTTTGCGTGGGCTTTCCTGGTTCGATGAACTGTAGCTTCACGTTGTGGGTGAAAGCCCAGATATCGAGAGCAAGCGCTATGAATTCAGGGCCATTGTCACAGCGAATGGCGACAGGGTAACCCCGTTCTTTAGCGATCGCTTCGAGGATTTCTACGACATTCGGTGATCGTATCGATCGAGCGACATGAATCGAAAGGCATTCTTTCGTACAATCATCGACGATGTTTAGGCAGCGAAACTTTCGATTCGCGACCAGAGCTTCTGAAACAAAATCCATCGACCAGAACTGATTCGGCTGACTCGGCAATTTGAGAGGAACTCGAAGACGGGCTGGTAATTTTTTCTTCGGTCGTCGAGTGATCTGAAGTCCCGCTTGGCGATAAATCCTCTCCACTCGCTTGTAGTTATCGGTGAAGCCTTCTCGTCGTAGCATCTCAAAAAGTCGAGGCATGCCCCAGCGCACGCGCTCTAAGGCGAGGCCCTTCAGACGCTCACGAGCCGGCTCGTCACTGCGTAGGCGTTTTGAAGAATGATGATGCGTCGACGACGCTAGCCCCACAACTCGGCATGCTCTGCTCGACACGAAGCTCAGCTTCATCACCAAGTGAGAAACCGCCTCGCGCTTCACCGTGGGGCTTACCATTTTTTTGAGGCGATCTCCTTGTAACCCTCAATGTCGAGGGCCATGCTGGCGACCACGCGCTTTAATTTCGAATTCTCGTGCTCTAGCTCCCGAATGCGTTTCACTTCGCTTGACTGCATCCCCCCAAATTTTTGGCGCCATTGGTAAATCGTTTTGTCGGTCACTCCGTGCTTGCGAGCCACCGCTTGGGCTGACCCTCTCGGCTCAGCCTCTTTCAAAATCTGCGTAATTTGCTCCGCTGAAAAGCGTGATTGTTTCATAAAAAGTCCTTCCTGATGGGCCTCTATAGCCCATCAATTCGGAACTTTCAAATGCTCCAATTTTCGGGGGGAAGGTCACAGAGGCCGTTTCGAAAATCTCAGCAAAGGCCCTAATGGTTTTTCATCGCACTTAAACGTTGGTTCGCTTTGCATAGACAAACCCAACAGCTCCGCCACCTTTGTCAATCGAGGATGAAGCCTCGCCGTAACATCTATAAGACTGCCGCCGGTATGTAGATTCGATGTCAATCTCACGATCACCTCTCTTCCATCTTAATTCCTTAGTCAGGCCCTTTTAACCCAACTCGCGCACCAACCGGAGGCTGAAACCATTTTCTTTTGGAACACATCACAAAGGCCTCTCTTGTCGCCTGGCTTAGCCTTGTAAAGTTGGCAATTGCTGCAATTCTGATCCGGCTTATGCCGAGAGCATTTTGGATCGGAGGAATTTACATTCTTAGAATCTTCAGAATAACAAAGAGCCACTGCGACTGGATCCGTAAGTTTTACATCTTCCGCCCATAGCTCATTGCGACCAACAGCCAAGGATCCAATGACTATCGCATTGATTCCAAGCATCTTTTTAAAAAATTCGCGTCTAGACTCTATACTTAATCCTTTCGTAATTACGATTACTCAATATACAGGCCTATCGAAGACAGAGGCTCTGCATCGCTGCTCGCAGAGTGGATTCAACCAACTCCCCTCTCCTTATTGTTATCATTAACGAGGGTGATCGAATTCCTGCGGACGGAGATGTTTTGGAAGCTCAACAACTCACAACGGATGAATCTCTGCTCACCGGCGAATCCGTTCACGTAAGTAAATTTGCTGAGGAATATTCTGCGGCTAAGAATGTCTATGCTGAGACGAGCGTTGTTAGTGGAGGCGGATTATTTCGATTTACCGCCATCGGAGCTCGGACCAAACTTGGCAAGATTGGTCACAGCCTAAAAATATCAAAAGAAGAACCCAACCTTCTCCGGCGCGAAACACGAGTTCTGGTCAAACGTCTGTCTTAGATCAGCTTTTTGCGTGGCGGCGTGGCTGTCTTCGTCTATGGAATCAGCCGCGCCAATCGGATGGATGGCTTTCTCGCGGGCTTGGCTCTGGCGATTCTACCTAATGAATTACCGGCGGTACTGGCGATCTTCTTATCATTTTTGTCAGCGTAGCCGGGCTTCTACCTATGGACCGTATGGAAAGGTTCGAGCGAGCTTCAAACTCGCAGCTTAGTATTCACAACTCTCGTTATTGCCAATCTTGAATTGGGCGATCTATTGGTCTGCCTCTTTGTGTGGCTGTCTCGCAAGATTCTCAAGCGCCCTTGATTACTTACAAATTTGAGCTCGAATATTGCAAGTCTTTGCGGGTACACACTTGTGTACGATATTTTGACTTAAAACCATCCCTGACTATCTGTCCTTATCAATACTTATAAGCGCCCAATCGATTAGTGCCTATGCACAGATATTGCATATAATTTGAATGTTATGAAGTCACGAATCTTTCGGCGCCCTAGGATCCTCCTGTTAAGCACCCTACTCTTAAGCTTGCTTGCTGCCTGCTCGGGCGGCGAATCAAAGATGGAGACACCTCCGCCCTCAAACAACAGCAAATCTCCAAACACCGAGAACTCGCATCAACTTGCATCCTATTGCGGCGAAGATCGACAAGCTGCCAACGCGGAAAAGTCTAGCGGACCCAAAGACGACATCAAATGGTTGGACCAGAACTATCCAGCTCCAGATCCACGCTTTGAATTTGATCCAAATTCAAACATTCAACACCTCAGACTCGATGATCAAGACGTCATGGTAATTACGTTTGATATATACCCATTCAAATCAAGCTACGCAACTGAAGGCGATAGTATTTTTGAAGAAATCAATATGAGAACACGAGCCATTCTCGCCGTTCCAGAAAATCTTAAGGATAAAAACTCTTTGGTGTTTAGCATAAATGCCGGCACAGCCAACGGTCTCCCCCATCCATCCGACTGGGACCTGACTGATCCAAAAAAACATGACCCCATTCGTTCCGCCGCAGAAACCCCAAGCTTTTTTAAGGGCACGCTCCATGATTCTCAATATCAAGAAACTTATAGCCGAATCGCCCTCCACTTCAATGTCCCTATCTTATTCTACGATAGCGTCCCAAATGGAATCGTTTTTCAATCAAACTTTGAACGGAAGCTCCGAGATTACGCTGTCGAGTCCTCGCCTGATTTCTCATGTAATGATCTAACTTGCGAACAAACAATTGATGGCAATAATATCCGACGCGGCGCATGGAGCGATGATCAAGTTAATAATTGTCTTACCTTTATCGCCTTAGCGGATTCCAATATTCCTAACCTCATTCACTATCACTCCGGAAATTTTTATGCTCTAGCCAATGATCGTGCGATCGATGCGGCTCAAGCTGTGCTCAATCAAACACCCGCACTTGGCGGAAACTTCAATATCTCCAGAATAACTTTTTTTGGCGGGTCCAAACGAGGCATCGCTTCAAGGACTTCCCTAGTGGGCCTTGATCGCGCTGTCGGCGCCATGGCAGGACACTCAAACGCTGGAAATTATTTAACAATGTTTGATCGAAGAGCAGCTATTTATAAAGACCAGCCTGAAA
>PCXB01000015.1:5359-20013 GCA_002787535.1 Deltaproteobacteria bacterium CG11_big_fil_rev_8_21_14_0_20_45_16 | reverse complement strand
CCGGCTTCCACTCTCCGATAATCCGATCGCGAGTAACTCCCGGGCGATTCCATACAAGCGAGCGTCGACTTCCAACAAATCGGTTGAATAAGGAACTCTTTCCCACATTGGGTTTTCCGAGAATAGCTAAGGCCATAGTTTAGAAGAATCTTTCAGCAATCAATCGACATCAGACGAATCCGAAGCATTATTAAAATAGACCAAAATATCTCCCGCTTCGTTAAGCAAGATAATGTCGTTAACATTGTCCTGATCGACGTCGACCGATAAAGCTTTGACGGCGTTGAGCGGAAGCGTGCTTACATCAAAAGCCGTGCTTGTAATATTGCTAAAGGTCAATGAAGCGGTTCCTGCATATAAAACGGGAGCAGCAGAACCTGAACGAAGCACAAGAATATCGTAAAAAGCGTCTTCCGTAAAATTTGCATAAACGAGTTGAACCCCTGTCGTAGGAGCCGTTTCACCAAGGTTAAGAGCGGTCGAGTAGGTAAATTCCATACTTCCATTGCTTGTTGCATTTAAATGAAGTTCTAGCCCGCTGGCCGTTGCCAACAAAAGGTCTGCGTGGCCATCAGCATTGAAATCCGCCAATACCGCATCACGAATGTCCGATGAATCGGGACGGGAAAATGCATCCAAAACTTCGGTAAAATTAGCCGTATCATCATCTGTATTTTTAAAAATCATGATGTCCTGGGCGCCGTCACTAGGAACTAAAAGTAAGTCTTCAAAACTATCTCCATTTAGATCCGCATTAAGAGATTTCAGACCTCCCAATACCGTAACGCCGATATTTCGGAAACTGCTCGACTGAATAGCATTCGAACTAACAAGAAAGGCCTGATGAGAATTGGATTCATCGGCAGAAAGGATGTTGAGCTTATTATTTGAAGCACTTCTGGTTTTATAAGGCGCGACGGCCACCGAAAGCGAATTGACGGCTCGCGCTTGTGTGGATTCAAGCGAGAACAGCCCGGCTCCAGAATTTTTAAAAATCTGAAAGCTAGCGGGAGAGTTTCGAAACAACAAAAGATCCAAAGTGCTCGACGACGAAAGATCAAAATCAAACGCTAGTCCAGCAGAATAGGCAGTTTCAGTTCCCTCGATGCGCGAAGGTGCAAACCAGCCGTTATTTGAAACACTAAGTTTATTCTGAACCAAATAAGCGCCAGATTGAGTTAACAAAACTAAATCCGGATAATTCATCGCATCGTTAACAAACTCTCCAGCAAAGGCGTCGACCAAATCCCCTTGGCCCGGGCTGACCGCGCTGATATCGACGGACCAGGTTGTGACCAACTGAAAGCTAGTTGTCGTATCACCGTCTCCAGATCCGGTCGATCCACCCGAACTTGAATTTGTACCCGTAAAACTACAGCCGATCAGACTGACTCCCATTGTCAGCCGTCCTAGGTTTTCGAGTATCTTTTTCCCGATCTTTACGTTTTGAAGCATCGGAGCCTTCCTCCTTTTTTTTGTTTTGAGCTGATCGTCGAGATCGTTTTTTTCGACGTTTTCGAGCCTCCATTAAGCTATCAGAAACATTTAGGATCTCCAAAGCCTTGCGGGCAGCATCTTGCTCAGCCTCACGTTTAGAGCTGCCCGTCCCGTGAACGATGGTCTTATCCTGAAGCTCAATTTCGACCTCGAAAGTCTTCGAGTGGTCTGGCCCTGACTCTGCGACGACTTTATAGCGAGGCGATTTTCGAAACTGACTCTGATAAAATTCTTGCAACCTAGTCTTGTAGTCCTGAGACGTTTCAACCTTTTTGGAATCTGGGATCAACGATCGAAACAGAGCTTCGAGATAATCCTGAACAACCTTCAGACCCTGATCCAAATAAATAGCCCCAACCACGGCTTCAAATGCATCACACAGAAGACTCTTTTTCTCACGTCCTCCTGTCTTCTCTTCACCCCTACCAAGCTTTAAGGCCTCTCCAATACCTAACTCCACGGCAAGTTTGGCCAGCGTCTTTTGATTTACGAGGGCAGCTCGACGCTTAGATAAAACACCTTCTGCCTCCAAAGGGAAGGCACGTATAAGCATTTCGGAGATGCAAATTCCGAGCACAGCGTCACCTAAGAATTCCAGTCGCTCATTACTTTGATCGATGGATAACTTATGCTCATGAATAAAAGATCGATGCGTTACCGAAAGGTCCAAAAGCTTTGGATCTTTAAATTTGACACCAATTTTTTCTGAAAGTTTTTTACGTGCCGAACTGCTCACTCCTCATCTCCGGTAGCGCTTCAAGTATAGTCCCACCGCCGATGAGTTTTTGCTCTTCGTAAAAAACCGCAAACTGCCCTGGCGTAACCGCCCGTTGCAACTCTTCGAACTCAGCAAAAACCCCACCCTTCTCTACTCCCACAATCCTTACGGGAATAAAATCTGATCGGGACCTGATTTTTACAAACAATGTTTTTCCAAAATACCTTTCGAGATCTTGTGCCGAAAAATGCGATGGCTCAAATATCAAGCCTTTTGAATAGAGATTCGATTCTTGTCCAACAACGACTTGATTCTTCTTCGCATCCAAACGAACAACATAGTGAGCCTCTAAGCCAAGTGATCCAAAGCCCTTACGCTGACCCACAGTAAAATTATGGATTCCCGAATGCCGGCCTACGATGTTTCCCCGTTCGTCCACGATATCTCCGTCTTGGGAACTGACCTCGGCCTTCTGACGAAGGAAGGACTTGTAATCGTTATTGGGCACAAAACAAATCTCCATCGATTCCTTTTTCTTATTCGTACAAAGACCAGCTTCGGTAGCAAAAGCCCGGATCTCTTCCTTGCGATAGTCTCCACAGGGAAACAACACCTTTGAGAACTTTGCAGGATCAAGGCCCATCAAAAAATAGGATTGGTCCTTAGCGTCATCTCCTGCACGATAAATTCGGTAACAGCCATCGGTCACATCCCACTTAAGCCTGGCATAATGACCAGTCGCCAAATAATCGATCCCCAAGATGCGCGCCTGATCTTCAAGTTCATCAAATTTGATAAAGGTATTACAAGCCACGCAAGGATTAGGCGTAAGCCCGCGCTTATAGGAACTTACAAAATAATCGACGACCTTTTTTCTAAAATCTTCTCGTGAATTTATAAGATAATGCTTAATGCCAAGGCGATCGGCTACTAATTTGGCATCATCAACATCTTCGATTGAGCAACAGCCGCCTTTTCCTTCTTTACGGTTTTGTCTCGAAAAATCATAAAGTTGAAAGGTGATTCCAATGACTTCATAGCCCTGTTTTTTTAATAGATAAGCGGCCACAGAAGAGTCTACCCCGCCACTCATGGCGACCAGAACCCTCTTCGCATTTGAATTAAGCGCGACCATAAAGAATACTCGCTTACTATCGCTGTTTTGGAACTAAGTCACAAGTAAATGAAGTCTTAAAACTCCAATGCTTTCAATGGCTTAAAACTGTGGTTTCATAAGGCGTCCGCGCTCCAGATCAAGACTGTGAGGACTTTCGGCAACGGGAATGGGGCTTTGAGGAGGGTCAGATTTTTCGGCTTTGGCGTCATTATTGACTGGGAGTGACAACTTATCAGGTTTTTCGCCCGGATTGATTTCGACAGGAGTTGGGGGCGCTTGGGCTATATCTTGAAACCCAAAGCGATATTTCTCGCATTCAGATGTCGATGAGAAAAAGCTATAAACGACTCGAGAAGAATTGACAGCTTTAGGATCGCAAACATACTCGGGCCGAGATTTAGTAAGATCAAAATAGCATTCTCGCCCCTCTGATCGAAGGCCATTAAAGGCGACCTGTTGAACTCGGTCAATAATATCGCTTTGCCGCGCGCTCCGGCATTCAGAAACTTGAGGCTCCGAAAATTCAAGCATTCGAGCACCAGAAGCCCGAACTATCTCGGAAGTAGCTTTGCTCTTTTGAATTACATAGACGGAAGGATGGGATTTCGAAAGAGCTGGCCCCAAAGCCTTGGCTTCAATTGTTTCACGTTTGATGCGGTTAAAACATTCCATAACTTGGGAGGGGCGACAGAGTCCAAGCTGCTGGGTAAATAATTTTTCCGCTCCCGCAAAGACTCGAAAGTCGGGAGCGGATTGAGCTCGATATTCCGCCAAAAAGATATTTTTGTTTTCACTCTCAATAAATTCCAGAAGGCTCCATTCCCAATAATTTTTGTTCTCGCTCCAGCAGACGGGAATCATTCGGTAGCGTCCTTTGACCTTTACGCTTTCATCAAGCGCTGGAAGTTCCATCAGCTGGCTTTTAACAAAAAAACAACCATCAAGATTTCGTGTTTCGAAATCAAAAACCGTAAACTCAAGCTGCCCCAATCGATTGGCAAGTTTGTAAAGATTAACAATGGATTTGGTCTCAGCGTGCCGATAGAAAGCCGTCCATTCGGCCTCGGGCCAAGGATTTGTCGCTTTAATTTCTTGGCTCAATTCTTGAGGCTCCCAGGCTCCACCCACGGCCAATAACAACTCAGGAGCCTCTACGCTCGTGCCTGGCTCATTGGCCTGAATCAGGCTCAGTAATATTGAAACTGATAGATTTACTAGCACCAGACTGTAAGTAGCAGGAAGTATACCACAAAAAAGCCTGTGATTTAAGCCACTTGCAATCGAGACCAGCTTCAAATTGCAAGATCGATATGAATAAAATTCAGACTTTGGGATTTAGCGGATTTTAAGCCTAAAAAAAGGGCCCCGCATCGGGGGCCCTTCTTGCCTTAGCACCACTTCAATCACTCGACGAAGGAAGTACTTGCTAAAAATTAGAAGTGATAAGTCATCCCAAGAAACTGTTCATTGCTAAAGCTAGCCTTAGCGCCGGTCTTGGTGCTGCTACCAAAAGTTCCATAATTTTCAAGATCAACCGAAAGATTAGGGTTAACCGAATAACTTGCAATGACTCGTCCTTGATTTGTGAACTTTGTAAATTTATCAGTATTGTAATCCGCAACCGTCAATCGATAACGCAATCGAATCGAAAGATCTGTTGCGGGCTTTACGACTAATTCTGAATGTAATCGGTATTGATAATAGTCAGATGCTTTATTATCGAAAGCTCGTCCAGCTCGGCCATAAGTTGTCAAACTAGCATCGCCAGGAAGACTTACTTTGATTTGAGCCTTTCCAGCATGCAAAAGAGTCTCGCTTGGAGTCGCGGCTTCAATCAGCTTAGAGCTGACACTAGCCATATCTTTAGCGGCTCGAACTTCTTTGATATCGTCATTGCTAAGTCCTACCGCATTTGGATTGGTGTTTCGTTCAAAATAATAAGCTCCAGAAAGCGTAACACGATCTCCGATCTTATAAGAAAGAGATGGCTCAAGAGCCAAAGCAGTAGCATTGCTAGATTGGTTTCCTGTTACGTTCTGATAATCAAAATCGGCAAGAAATTGCGAACTCCATTTGTCCGTCATTTGGCTTTTGATAATCAAGGTTGGATTATGCTCAAAATACATATTACTGCCAAAGTCCCGCTCTGTAGCTGCGCTTCCAAAGCTCTTTCCGCCAAAAACCGTAAGAATATAGCTCAACGAGATATCAACAGGATTTGCGGTAAACCCAAGATCAAACTCAGGTCGCGTATAGCCACCCAGCTGATTGGAATTGGCACCGTTGTTAAAGTTACCTGAAAAAACGCTTCGCATACCGGCTTCGACTTGACCAGAAATCGAAATCGCCGATGGAGCGGCTTCTTTAGTTTGAATATCAGCCGATTGGGCACTTACAGCCAAAGCTGAAAGACCAAAAATCGCTGAAAGACTGAGTGTTTTGAAAGTGGTGTTTTTCATTTTGTTCCTCGTACTCCCATGGATAAGTGATTGATAATATTTGCCCCAAAAATCTCCTTAAAGAGCTTTGGAGAGGGCTTTTTATCACGATAACGCTGCCTGTCAATACGACCTCTTAAAACAGTGTAAGTACTTGAAATTAATAATGTTTATTTAGCATCCGGTGCTTGGGGCAATTTCAGCCAGGCCGGACTTAGCCGCTCAATATCAAAGTTTAGGTTTTTCAAGGCTCGCAAGGAGGCCTCGATTTGCTGCGTTTGGACTTTGCCTGGGTAGGATTCTTTGCCGGATTCAACAAGATTAATCTTAGATTCAGGCAAGGCCTCCCGAATATCAAAATAAAGGCGATGGGTTTGGCTTTGCCTATCTTGAATCTTAAGCGTCCATTTATTTTTATATCCTAAGAAATATGTATAGTCATAAGAGCGTTCCTTATTTACTCGCTCTCGTCTCTCGGATCTCATTTCTCGATAGGCTAAATTTATCTCAAGACTAGATTCATCAGCGCTTTCAATAAAATTTTGAGCTTCGGGAAATATGAATTGGGGAAAGCGAACGAGTTGAAGCTTTTGATCCTCAGCCTTACTAAGTAGTACCGCTAACTGCCTGGCGGGAGGCTCCCACTGAAGAAACCTAAGATCTCCCCCGCTTCCTCCAGTTAGCTTACCTTCCACTTCGATCGAAGCGAGCGTATAGCTAAAATCACAATCCTCGACGCTTTCGACTTGTGAAGATCGAATCCAATTGCCGGAATAGATGCGTTCCTGATCCTTTAAGATAGAGGTCTCTCCAGTTGTATTGAAGCTAAAATCGGTAAGTGCTCCCACGTCATTTCCAAAAATCTTTGTTAAAAAATCTTCCTTGGTTAAACCCTTAAAGCTGCTGTCTTTGCTTTCGAATTCCTTACGATGTTCCCATAAAATTTCGGTGAAAGGTGCCTCTCTATTTAGTCCAGGATTGAGGTCTGTAGCGGAACTCTCAGACTTCAGGCACCGCTTACGAATGTCCTCACGAATTTTTTCGATTTCTCCCGGCTTGAGAGGCCTTGGTTCATAGGTAAGATATCCGGCTTCAGCTCCTCGGAGATCGGCCTCCGCCCGATCTCCGATGTCATAGATTAGTGCGGCAAGGAAAAGATCTCCGGCATCTTGTCCATCCTCGTTGGCTCCCGCCGGGGCGGGTCGCGTACTTAATTGACCTTGAATCGAAATCTTCTCGGCAACAATATAAAGGTCATTTCCATCGGTAGAAATTTCTTCGCCTTCTGGAATTTCGAAATATCTCGCGATAAAAACTATCGGCAACTTTCTCTTCCCTGTGGAACCCTCAGAGTTTAGTCGAATTGACCTTCTATCTATCGGCAATACTTCATGGACAAGGCTAGAATTGATTTCAATAAAAGAGCGAATAATCTCTGGCTTAAGATAGTCGGCCTCAAGAACGACAGCATTTTGAAGACCCGATGCTGTCTTGAGTTCCATGACCGACCAGCCGCCTTCAATTCGCCAATGCTCCCTCTGTTCTGCGTATCGCTCCAGATCAAAAAAATCTTCGGCTGCATAGTCTATCGATTCAAGAAAAGCCAAGCGATCATCTTGATAGATATGTTCGGCCTGAAGTCTTTGGAGTCTTGGACGATTACTATCAAGCTCGTCTTTTTGTTTATGAACTTGTTCATTTATTTCGCGGTCTTGCGCTTGAAGGCTCTCGGTGTTCCGTTTTAATTCATCTTTCTCGGCATCGCTCGTATCCGCGACCTCACTCAACTTTCCGGCCCTTTTCAATAAACTCCCCAGCTTGGGTCCAGGTTGAAGCTCAATCTCGGGTTCGTCACAACTCACCAAAATCATCGCTAGAGCAAGGAGGTAAGAAAACGGACCAAAGAAATTTTGTAAATAATACTTCAAAGCGCGACTTGCTAACATGAGCGGCTATGAATGCAAAGTTTTTACCAAGTAAATACTCTGCACTTAGGGCTATATAGCAGCTTAAAGACTACAAAATCCGAATACTTTTACGGGTTTTCGACCAACAAAAAGGCAGCTCCCTCATCAACTTCGATATGAATTTGCTCGGCCGTCACGCGATTACTTTGCGAACGAAAAATCGAATCCCCTTTCCATGCGAGTTCCCACTTTAGTCCCTTTGACCGAAGAGAAATGGGCGAACGAAGTGAGTAAACTGAAACTTTTGTGCCATGATCCGCTCTTAAATTGCAGGGCGATCGATGCTGATTTAGAATATGCAACTGGCAGTTGTGAGTATAAAAATCAATCGGCTGAGTTGATTCAGACGCCGAGTAAAGACTATCAAGCCCATAATCCATTCGATGATCGGCCCAGGAAAAAACATCAATTTGGGAGGCCAAGCGTCGCCTAGCCTCCTTTAGTGAGAGCTCTAAATCCGTTTGTGCTTTTTCTATAGGATGAAACTGAAGACTTGATTCCAACTTCATCACTTTAAGAATGTCGGGCGCCAAACTATCCATATCCCCAACAATAAGGTCTGGCTTTCGAGTTGAATCGATAAAAAATCGCGCACCCCCGTCGGCCGCAATAATAAAATCCGCTTTAAGAATTTTTTTCCAATCCTCTTCGCTGGGTGCATGTGCCGAGGCAACAATCGCAATTTTCATCTATCGGAAATTTAGGCCTCTTTATGTGCGGGATCAAAGCCAATCGCAAGAATCACGCCTAGAGCCTTTATCGCAATCAACAAAAATACAGGCCAGGCCAGATGAGTTTGAAACAAATTGAGGCTACTCACGAAAAGTGCTCCCGTTAGTACCGATCCAATAGACCCATAGCCCCCCCTATAAGAAACCCCCCCCAACATAAGTGCAACAAAAGCATCAAGATGACGTTCGAGTCCCAAGTAAGTGTTCTCATTAGATATGCTTCTGCCCTCGAAAAGCGCTCCCAGGGCAATAAGTGCCCCAAACACAACAAAAACTACCATACTCAATCGTGTCAGCGAAATTCCGCAAAGCCTGGCAGCCTCAGGGTTTCCCCCCATTGCAAAGATGGCGCGCCCCCAAATACTATGATGAAGGAAAAAGTAGACTCCCATAATTACAAAAAAAGCCAACAAACTCCCCAAGGATAGCCCGCCATATTCATAAACGACAAAAATTAACAGTGCGGAAGCTACCCAAACGGCGATAACAGGGCGAATCCAAAAAAGTTCAGGCCAAAAATACCGAACGGATTGCACCATGGTAATAATCAAAGCAAAGACACAGAACAAAAAAATGTACTTTGGTGCTACCATCCAACTGACACAGGCATACGCATCCCCCCAGGGGCCAAGCCCGGGCATTTTATAGAAAGCCAAAGCTCCTACGAGTAATCCAATAGAAAGACTTATCGGCACACTATACTTAGATCGCTTAGAAATTAACCATGCCTGCAACATAAGAGCGATTGATAGACTTATGCCCAAGCAAATCGCGAAAAGAATATGAAGACTCAGACTTGCCTCGACAGCCCAGGAAGATTGGCGCCATAGGCGAATGATACAGAGCGCCAAAACGTACCAACCTCCCAAACTAAAATCCTTGATTCCGGCCAAAAACGGTAAGCTGATAGCCATCGTTAAAATCAATAGTAAAGATAGATTATTTAAAAAATCTTGAGCGGCCAAAATATTTTGAAAGCTAGAACTTGTAGCGCTGATGATTATGATCATGACAATGGAAGCCAACACAAGAAATGCTTTTCGGATTTCATAATAACCCAGATTAGCGACAAAGCTTTTTTCGTTCATGCGACAACTCCAAGTATGTTTTTGAGATCAATATTTTGGGAAGTTAGGACTTCTTTTATTCCTGGGCCTTCAAAAATAGCTACGCGGTCACAGAGCAAACTAATTTCCTGAAGGTTTGATGAAGTGAAGATAATACTCAGACCCTCATCGGCAAGTTCTCGGATAAGGGCATATAGCTCTCGACGTCCGCTTGCACTCATCCCCCTGGCCGGGTCGTCCAAAATGAGGAGCTTAGGATGAAGAGCAAGCCAGCGTGCGAGGAGAATTTTTTGTATGCAATCATGATCATCTTTAATTCGGCGCCAAGGCGTCGCGTAGTCTATGGCTCCCAATCGTAGGATTTTCGCATAATGTTTGAAAATATTTCGCAACGCGCGTTTCGGCAAAAGGCTCCAACGATGATATATTCGAGAGTAGATAATATCAAGGTTGTACCCGACAGACTGGTTGGCAAAGACTCCAAAATGAGAGCGAAAGCCCGACATATACGCCAACCCAGATTTCGCCGCGTGGAAGGCATCTCGAATTTCAATTTCTTTTCCATTTAAAATAATCTTACCGAATCGATAAGCCGACAAATATTCGCCGAACAGGGCCAAGCCAAGTTTAACCCGACCGGATTGAGATTTTCCGGTCAAACCAAAGATTTCGCCCTTGCGAATTTGAAGATTGATATGATCCAGGACAATTTTGTCATCTGATTCGTAAGTTAGATTTTTAATTTCAAATTGAATCTCCGTTGAAAGGCTTTCAACGGAGCGCTTGGGCGGAAACAAATGATCATCAACGTTGCGAAGCTTCTCGAGTCGAAGTTGACGTGTAAAACTCTCTTCCTGATCGTCAGGTTCCCAAACTTTCATCCCCTGCTGCGTAAGGATAACAAATTGATCGCAAAGTCCGACATCACGCACGAGATTGGGGATGGCAAATAAAACACTTGCCCCGTCACGAATCTGATTTTCAAGCATTGCATAAAAAATCTTCAAATCTGAAGCGTCTAATTGATGAGTCGACTCATCAATTAGTATCAATTTTCGCTTGCGAATAAACATTCGCGCTAGACACAGCCAGAGTTTCTGACGCTCATCTAACTGAAACCCGTAAAGAGATGGCTCGATTTCAACGGGCAGGCGGGACAAGAGTTTTTCAGCATCGCGATAAATAGAATTTTTACTAAAAAAACCTTCCGAAGAAAGATTCTCAGACAAAAACAAGTTTTCCCAAACTTGAATTCGATCAACAAAGGCAGGATCTCGGGGCAAATAAAAAATGCCGCATTCCTGTCTTTGTTGCGCTAAAGTCTTTATTTCCTTCCCTTCGAAAAGTATTTTCCCTTTATACGTTTTTCTTGATTCAATTCCGGCAATTGTTTTGAGTAGTCGAGAGCGTCCACTTCCACTCAAACCAACTAAGCCAACGCAACGACCCGTTTCCATTTTCCAGCTGAAACTTGTTCTGGAATCAAATTGAAGATCACAAAGTTCGAGAAGCGCATTCTTATTAATTTCTATATTCATGTGTCGATTTTGCCACTCGGCATGTTTTGCATTACCAATTAAGTCTATTCTAGATTTTTAGACCCTCTTTTCCAATCTTTCCATGGCATGTTTCTTGTAAGAGACAGCATGGGTTTCAAAACTAATTAGGGAGAGAGGAAGTTTTATGATACAGGGCGTTACAAGGACCGAAGGGGCCGTCACTATTTTTCATTTGCGGGAGAATCTTACTCCCAAAAAGGTAAAGCCCTTCGTAAAAAAACTTCAAGATCTGATCGATTCGGGCCGAACCAATGTTATTTTAGATCTCAGTTCGGTTAACGAAATTTGTGTAATGGGACTTGTGAGCATTTCTTCGGTTTTCAACAAATGTCGCAGTCTCCATGGTGCGTTCAAGGTTTGTAGCCTTACTCCTGAAACTCGAAAAGTCTTCAGAGATACCAATCTCATCAATACTGTTGAAGTCTTTGATACGGCCCTTGAAGCCTTGAAGAGCTTTCATAGTGAAAACCTACTTCGATCCCGTCATTTTTCCGGATCATTTTATATCGAAGAAAAGAACGCTTTTGTCGGCTGGGACCGACTTCCCGCTCGGAATGAATACGTGAACTAACCTATTAACCCAGCTAAGCGAGTCGAAATCTTATATTTTAATTACTCAGGATCCTCGCTGACTGGAGCGGCGGCCATAGAAGCCTTCTTTTCTTTGGGCTCCCATTCGATCTTGGCGTCAATCTTCAATCGGTAGTTTTCGGCCAAATGATCGCCCAGTTTTTCGGATAGCAAATTCCAGTCAATTTTTCCTAGACGATTGGCAACTTCGTCTTTGATCTTGTCGACCACTTCTTCACGAAGACCTTTCATCCAATCCACGGCCGTCACGATAGATTCTTTAGGATCCTTAAGCTTGCCAGGTGTGGCCGCAATTTTTTCGATGGTTGAGAAAAGGAGATCATCCCAGCCCTTTCGATCCGAAGTTTTTTTCTGCGATTTTTTTTCTCGATTTGAATCAGTCATCGCAAATTCTCCGAGCGTTTTTTAAACGAATCAAGAAGTTCCGGCAGTTGAAGCTCCGTCAAGGTATTCACAATTGTCTTTGGCACCATCCAACCAAACTTGACATCAATTCCATAAGTCGCTCGAGTCCTTCCATCTCCCAAATCTTCAAGTTTCCAAAACCCTCGATTATCCTTCATTAAATCTCCGCGAACAAAATCCCAAGCCAACCCATGAGGCGGGTCAAAACAAAACCGCAGGGTGTAGGAAATTTCCTTGATCACATTGATTTTGAATTTGGCAAAGGTTTCGTCCCCCTCACGTTTTACTTCGACAAAGTCCGTCGTCGAAAGAAACTCAGGATAAGCTTTCAAATCCGAGATCACTTTATATACGGTTGCTACCGGAGCATTAATTTCGAAAACTCTTTCAATCATACCTAACGGCTCACCGAGGTTTTAATTTCTGGCTTGATATCGAATCGGTGCACAGCACTTAGATGACGAATGGTACCGGAAGCCGATCGCATAACCACCGAATGCGTCGTGCAACCGTTTGCAAAAAAATTCACGCCCTTAAGGAAGGTTCCAGTAGTAACACCAGTGGCTGTAAACATTACCCGTCCCCGTGCCAGCTCTTCCATAGCATAAAATTTCTCTAAATCCGTAATTCCCATTTTCTTGGCTCTGGCAATCTCATCGTCATTTCGAAAAATCAGTTGGCCCTGAATTTCTCCACCAACACATAGCATCGCTGCAGCCGTAATTACGCCTTCTGGTGCTCCACCGATTCCCATCAATACATCAATACCTGAATCCGGCTCGCAAACAGCAATGGCCGCGGAAACATCTCCATCTTGAATCAACCGAATTCGACAGCCAAGCGCCCGCACTTCATTCATTAAATCATGATGACGAGGGCGATTGAGCATGACGACCGTGATCTCATTAAATTTGCAGCCTTTGGCCTCAGCTATTTTTTCTAGATTCCAGGTTGCGGAATTTCTCAAGTCAATTACGCCACGGCACTCAGGACCAACGGCGATTTTTCGCATATAAACATCGGGGGCATTCAGGAGACCTCCAGGCTCTGCCATAGCCGCGACCGAAATAGCGTTACTCATTCCATGGGCACAAATCGTTGTGCCCTCTAGCGGGTCAATGGCCAGCTCGAGTTCTGGACCCTTTCCGGTGCCGAGCTGTTCTCCAATATAAAGCATTGGCGCTTCATCTCGCTCTCCTTCGCCGATTACAACGCGTCCCCGCATTTCAATTCGGTTAAAGGCCGTCCGCATGGCTTCAACTGCCGCCTGATCACTTATCTTTTCGTCCCCCATTCCAACAGTTCGGGCCGAGGCAATCGCGGCGGCTTCCGTCGCTCGAACGCTTTCGAGAGCTAGATTTCGATCCATAGTGCTGGCCATCCTACTGGAGGTCGTGATTCAGGTCGAAGTAAAATTTGAAAGGGATAAAGAGGTTGTTGAGCCTATTCAGAAAGCATTTCGATAAAGCCAGCCAGTAAGTTCTTGTCAAATTCAAGAGAAAGATGGGTCACCATAAATTTGAGTGCATCATAGGGTGACATGGGTTTGCTATATTCGGTTTCGCAAGTGAGGGCATTAAAAACATCTGCAATGCCAACAACCTTAGAAAAGTGATGAATATTTTTTATTCCTTTTGGGTAGCCTCGCCCGTTTACCCGCTCATGATGCTCCATTACAATTCTCCGGGAGACCTTTGGAACCTCAGGGCGTTGCTCAAGAATATTGTAACCAAACTCAGGATGTCGTCGAACAACCATCCATTCATTGTCATCAAGCTCGCCTGGCTTTTTGAGAATTTTGGCATCGATATCGCTTTTCCCGATATCATGCAAAAGAGCCCCCATACCAAGAGCAAAAATATCCTCATAAGACTGAGCACCCATTCTCTTCGCTAAAGCTATTGAATAAGCGGAAACATGTAGCGCATGGGTATGCTCATTGAGATTTCGGTTAGCGAGTTTAACCATTTCACCCAGCGAACCTTTTTCGTTCATAAACTTAATACAATTCTTAACGTAGCCCTGTGCGTTTTTCATGGTTTCCGCGGCCTTAGGCGAAGAATACACTTTAGAAAGAATAGGCTCCGAAACATCAAAGAGCACACTAGCCTTTCGCTCCACCGAGACATTCGGTCGCTCCAATAAATTCTTCAGTTTTTCATCCAAAAATTGAGAATGCTCTGCGGGTGATTTGAATTTCACGAAAAAAGTAACCGCACCAAAGTTTTTCATTCGTGCATCATCTTCGAGCGACCATTTGACGCCCTTGGTTTTACAAAGAATGTACTGACCTTGGTAATAGAGATAGAGATCGATCTCGACAATTTCGCTATCGCGATAAAGATCGATGGGCACCTTATAATACTCCTCCTTGCCCCCTTCGGTTTGCAGGGCCGAATTCTCCACTCCCATTTTTATATTATATAAGCTTTTGGGAGGCCCTGACCATGCCCCACCCTAAAGGCCTTCTATGGGTTCTAAGTATTGAATAAGACAGCGCTAGGCAGCTTGAGGTATTTCCTATTTAATAGGGAGATCCATGTTTTCACCAGATACCTGCATTT
>PCXB01000015.1:0-5319 GCA_002787535.1 Deltaproteobacteria bacterium CG11_big_fil_rev_8_21_14_0_20_45_16 | reverse complement strand
AGAAGTCTGATTGGCAAGATGTTGCGGGAGCTTGGGTTTAAGAACATTCAAGAGGCAAGCAATGGAGAAATGGCCTGGCAAAAACTCGAGACCAGTCATTCAACGAAAAACCCTATTCAACTGGTCTTATGTGACTGGTTGATTCCCAAAATTAAGGGTTTGGATTTACTGAAGATGTCCCGATTTGATGAGAGATTTAAGAACGTTCCGTTTGTCTTTATAACATCCGAGTCGGGTCAAAAGCAAGTCGAGCAAGCACTTGAATCGGGAGTGAGCCACTATGTTGTCACTCCATTTACGGCCGATCAAATAAAAATGCGGCTTGAGGAAACCTACGACCGGATTTTTGGGTCTAAAACGCAAGAATCGAACAAATTATAAGAAATCTTGATGGCCCTTGCTATTGATAATAATTATCAATAAGCATGATGCCTATGGGTAGTACTTTGGCAGACCAAAAGTCTGGCTTTCGCGGCCAAGTGACTAAAGTTTCAGGTGAATCGGTTTGGGTGAATCGCCTCGAAGAGATCGGCCTCATTCCTGGCCAGCGAATCGTCTTGCTTAGCAAACTCAGTCTAGGCGAACCCTATATCGTCGAGTATCGCAACATCTCGGTAGCACTTCGAAGAGAAGAAGCGGCCTGCCTCACCGTTCAGGAGCAAATAGTTGAAAAGGAGAAAAATTAATCGTGTCCGCAGCTCTGAAAGACGAAAGAATTTTTGAGGCGAAAGAAGAAGAGCTTCCCTCCCCTAGTTCTACAAAATTTGTTGCTTTGATCGGCAGCCCAAATGCTGGAAAAACTTCGGTTTTCAATCATTTGACCGGCTCCAAATTTCGGACCGTCAATTATCCTGGCGCAACAGTTGATTATTCTTATGGGCAGACAAGAACAGAATGGGGCGAAACTTTCTCCGTGGTCGATACGCCCGGCACTTACAGTTTATTTCCGAAATCCTTTGAAGAAGAAATAACTTTGAAAGTCCTCTACGAACATCCAAAGCTTGGAAGTGCCCATGCTGTGATCGCGGTTATTGATGTGACTCAACTCTCTCGACACTTAGTCCTTGTAAAACAATTGATCGAGTCAGGATTTCGGGTGGTCGTAGCTCTAAGCATGATGGATCTATTAAAAAATGCTGGCAAAGAGCTCTGCCTCAAGGATCTTGAATCCAACCTTGGATGTCCGATTGTCCCCATTAACGGCCTCAATGGGAGTGGCGTTCAAGATTTGGTCAAGCTCACTCGAAAATTGCTTCTCCTGGAGAAGGCTGAGAGTAAAAAACTTACGGAATGGAAGCCATCAGAAATTGAAATGGCAGCTCGTGACTGTCTCGATTTGGAAGGTCGCTATGTCAAAAAACTCAGAGAGAGCGAGCTCGATTCCTTATTAATCACTCGAGGGATCGACAAATTTTTACTTCATCCTTTTTTTGGTCTTTTCATTTTTATGGCGATCATGATGGGGTTATTTAGCTCTATTTTTTGGGCAGCCGCGCCTTTTATGGACTGGATTGACTCTGGCTTCTCTTCAATGGCGGAGCAGATTTTGAATCTGAATGCTGGCAATTTATTCTTTGATTTCTTGGGCAATGGAATTGTCGCGAGCATGGGTGCTGTTTTAGTTTTTGTTCCACAGATTTTCATTTTATTTGCTGGCATTTCTATTCTTGAAGACTCTGGTTACTTGGCACGGGCGGCTGCCTTGGTGGACAAGCCTTTGTCACTGATTGGACTAAACGGTCGAGCTTTCGTACCTCTTCTCTCAGGCTATGCGTGTGCGATTCCAGCGATGCTAGCGGCCCGAACGATTCCGTCGCGTCAGGAGCGTTGGCTCACTCTTTTTATTATTCCCCTGATGAGTTGTAGCGCACGAATTCCGGTATATGGTCTTTTGCTGTCGTTTTTATTTTGGAGCGAAGCCGCTTGGAAGCCCGGTCTTGCGATGGCTGGAATTTATTTGTGCAGCCTTTTTGTTGGAGCCGCAGCTTGCGCTATGTTGGCAAAAGTCCGAAAGTTTGATGAGAAATCTTTTTTCATCCTGGAGCTTCCTTACTATCGTCGGCCACAAATTCTAAAAACGATAAAGACCGCTTGGGCGCGAACTTCCGCTTATCTACGAAAAGCAGGCCCAGCAATATTTGTATTTGCCGTCATTATCTGGGCCGGAACAACATTTCCAAATTACCAAGCGCAGTCGGATTTTGAGAAATTGGAAACAAGCTATGCGGCCCGAACTGGCCGTCTGATCGAACCAGCCATGACACCTATAGGTGGCGATTGGCGGACAGGTGTTTCGTTGATTGCCGCCTTTGCCGCAAGGGAAGTTTTTGTTCCGTCTTTGGCCGTCATCTTAAACGTCACAGATGATAACGAAGAAACTGCCCAACAAAGTCTTTTAGAGAAAATGCAGTCAGCGAAGCGGGCTGATGGTAGTGCTCTCTTCACGTTTTCGTCGACAATTGGGTTAATTATTATATTTATGATCGCTCTTCAGTGTATGGCAACGGTTGGGGTGGCGCGTAAAGAATTTGGCGATTGGAAGACCCCTTTAATTCAGCTGGTGAGTTTTAATATTATTGCCTATTTCCTGGCTCTGGCGGTCGTTTGGACGCTCCGTAGCATTGGATTTTCGTAATTTCGTTTGTCGCTCAAACAATCCGTGGCAGTACGCCACCAGGACAACCATAATGAAGCTCGTAATCCTGTCCGCGTGTCATATCAAACGTAGGTGTAATAAATTGCTTTTTGGACTTTGAATAATACAAACAACCCACTTCATCAGATGGCCGAGTCGCAATGAAAGCTTCTGCTGATTCAAGAGCCTCCAACCACTTTGATTTTAATTCCGTAAGATCAGGCTTCGATCTCAGCTTGAGTCGCGCAAAATCTTCGTCATGGAATCTCCCTCGTCTCTTTAAAAGTTCAAGCAACGAACGGGGATTGAAGCCAGGATCCTTACCCGCGGCCGCCCAACACATCGCTCCCAAGGACAGGGTAGACTCGTGCAACATCAACGCATCCAAAAAATCTCGGGCTTCGTTGCGACCCGCCAGAGTCAAAACCTTGTTTATCGCAAGGTCTATGGGATGAAGTATATATCCGCAGCGCTTGTCTTTCATCACTGGCAGAAATCGCCATGCCGTATCGTGGGCCCATTCTAGTTTTGTACTCTCTTTCGCTTTGGAAACAATCGCGCGAATATAACCAGCTTGATTGATTTCGACCTTTAACGTGAAACCAGATTTCTCCAGCAATTTTTTGTCCAAGGCAAAGGCCTCTGCAACTCTGGCGTCCGAATCCTGGAAGTAATCAAGATCATTACTGTAGCGTAAGGACTTAGGTTCAATATGAATCGCCGCACCGCCAGCCAAATGACTGTCGGGGCTTCGATTTTCGGACAAAAGTTTGGCCAGTCCTGATTGAAACTCCGTTAGCGGCATAGACGACTCCCCATCTTCCAGGCTTCTCTCCCCCCGTATTTTATTAGTTGCTCCTTAACCCAGGACAAATCGTCAGCTGCAATTTTAAGTGTCGGATCATAAGACCAGAAGCATTCAGTATGAAACTTTCTAAAGGCCCGCCTTGCTTCTCGAATGGAAACCATAAGTTTGGCCTCTTCCGAGTCTAAGGATCGGCGGCTTTTTTGGCCTCCCTTTCGACCGATTCTAGCCATATAGTTTCGAACTGCGGGCTGCATAAGTTATCGTAAGCCGCTTATGATATATTGTCAAAGGCTCGAGCCGCGAAGCAGCATAAAAGGCCCGGTTTGGACGCTCCGTAGCATCGGATTTTCTTAATTTCGTCGGAGCCTTAAGCCTCGGTTTTCGATAGACTTTTTATTGTGTCCAGGGATCGGGCGATTAAAATATTAGTCTTTCTTCTGACAGCCTGGAGCCCCTTGGCCGGCCACGCTCAGCCCCTTTACCTTGATCTCACGGAGCAAAGTCCTCGAAGTCTCGGCGCAGCGGGCTCCTATATCACTTTTGCCGACGATCAGAGTGCTTTCACCGCTAATCCGGCCGGAATTTCACGACATTCAGAATATCGAAAAATATTTTTAGGCCAACACTTCGTAGACGGATGGAAGGACTGGGCCTTGCAAGCGGCTGTCATCGACGGCAAGACTGAAGATCCCTTACATTGGGGTTTTTCGTTTAACACCGTGCACACGAACCTTGAACGCAAAGATCGCTACAGTCTTGGGCTTAGTTTCAATTGGCGAAATTTATTTTTAATTGGATTTACAAATGATCTATTTAACTTTGGAAACAAGACTTTGACTAACGATGAATGGAGTTACGGCATGAACTTCGGAACTCTTATTTTTCTGGGAGATTATGTCTCGATCGGCGCTGCCATTATCCATGGTGTAAAAATGCGAGATGATGCCAACCCTCTTCCGCGTTCTTATAATGCAGGACTGAGTTTAAATCTCTTAAAGCTTCGTATGGGTGCCGAAGTTGATCGCGATCAAGATCGCAAGAAATTCATTTATCGTGGCAGCTTTGAATATCAACCCATGGAATCGACGACCCTTAGAGCTGGCTATCATCAAGATCAATCCGGGCATGAAAAGATTTATTCATTCGGCATAAGCTTGCAGCCTGTAGGCGATCGCTTCGGCCTTGATCTCGGCTATTTGGACCAACTAGAATCTAACTTTGAAACGTTTTCGGTGGGGATGAGTTTAAGATTATGAAAATTTCAAAAATCAAATTTTGGAGTCTGAGTGTTTTGAGCTCAATCGTACTGATTTCGGGCCTTAGCGCTCGTACCATGACCTGGAAGGATGGCGAGCAAACAGATCTCACTCCCGGAACGGTATTAAGCCAGTCTCAAGATCCAAAAAATAGCGGCTTTCCGCGTTTTCAAAATTTTGAATCTAAGGATTCCCCTAGCGAGGCCATCGTAACAAAAAATCTTGGCCCGGCGTCACCGGCGCTGAATGAAGCAGCACCAAGTTCGAATGCGGATTCGACCGAGGCCGGAGCCAGCCTTGATGATTCTGACGAGCCGCTTGCCTTGCCATCGGCCCCGACAGGAGCTGATGTTACGCCTATCTCGAATATTGAAACAATATTTCAGGGAAAGTTTCCGGGCGATATATCAAGAGAGATTAAGCAGTTTGGCTATGATGTTTTTAAACAAGAAACCAATGATTTTATGCCCATGGGAGATGTTCCGATTAGCCCTGACTATATCATCGGACCCGGGGACAGTTTTACAATCAATGTTTGGGGTAGCACGAACTTTTCGCAGTCGGTAACGGTTCGACGGGATGGAAATATTTTTATTCCCAATGTCGGGGCTATTGAAGTT
>PCXB01000092.1 GCA_002787535.1 Deltaproteobacteria bacterium CG11_big_fil_rev_8_21_14_0_20_45_16 | reverse complement strand
CTTATCTCAACTCACTCGGCTTTGGAAAGGGACCGACCTCCTTGTGGGAGATCGGTCGTTATTCTTTCAAAGCATCAATCAAACTATTTCAAAATCAATTTGGACGACTATTGTTGAATCACAAACATATTATAGTAAGTGTTATTCAAGAAGCGTCCGGTTTCACTTCGCATCTTCTGCGAAACGATGGCTAAGTAAGCACCTGGTTCCCAACCCCCTGGAGGTGCATCAATGCGAACCACCCGCTGGTTGTTAGGGTTGACGTAGATACAATCCCCGCCGCCAGAGGCGCAACCTGTTAAGTAGCTCGTACCGCTAAACAACTGAAGATCAGTTTGAGGATCAAATGGCTCTCCATTAAGTTTTTGGAGGACTCCGCTAATTAATTCTAATGCGCTCTTTACTCGGTAAACAAGAATGCGTGAGCTTAAGCCAAAGGTATCCACCTTTGAGTTAAAGGCCACTTCGGTTTGATAACCGCTTGTGCTGCCGAGTCCTAAAGCTCCTTGCAATCCACCTTGAATGGCGGCTTGAAGGACGATTTGACCCAGATCTCCCATTTCGTCTTGAAACGCTAAGTCGCCTTGGGCATCATAAGTTCCGATATTAAGTAGATCGGTTTCGATCCATGTTTCACCATTTGGTGAAATAGCCAAGTTACCTGGACAAGCTTTGTTTTCGTCAAACGTTCCAGTTGTGAACCTAATGGCGCTTGCGGCGTCAAAAGTTACGCTTCCGGCATTTTTGATAGCTTTTTCGATAATCCAATCTTGCTCTGGCAAAAGATTATTTTTTGCAGAAGTCTCAATAATACACGAGTCTGCTTCTGCTTGAGATTCAGAATCTACTGATACAAAGCCAGGAACTAATTCCCAGGCATCAACTTCATCTTTAAGACGTAATCTTAAAAACTCGTTCACCTTGTCAGCGTGATTACAAAGCCCTGTTTTCTTTTCGACTCGGACCTGAATCTTGGGAAAGAGACAAGCTCCCGCGCTTCCGTTTTGGGGAGTAAGGATTTCGAATTGACTCAAGACGAAATCTGAAATCCCCGGTAAATCACCGTTTCCTCCGTCTCCGCCGCAAGCTGTGATGACAGCTACAAGGCCGAGATAAAGGCCGTATTTTATTTTGTTTGATGTTGCTTTCATTTTCTTTCTAACCCCTTCCTCGTTTTTCAACGATTAAAGAGAACCGTCCACGCCTCTCATGAGACGAGGACAAACCTCCGCATCTCTTTATCGCAAGCCTTGTGCCAGAGGCGGCCATTGGGGAGTGACAGCAAGGGCTTGATATTATTCAATTTTTATACAGCTCCGGAATGGGGCCGCGGTTTTAGCTGGGACAAGGAGATCCCATCTAGGTAGCTGCTCGACCTTTGAAATAACTAGGATTCTACGGGTTGAAAAGTAATTTAGTGCCTTGATGTCAAAACATTCGGAGTCCGTAGTTCCAAAAATTTGGGTTTTTTTTGCCAGGCGATTTTGAACTTTACCGCTCTGTCGAAGGCGTAAAGTTGCTTCGCGATTCCAACTAAATCCAATACTAAGTATCGGGATTATCAGGGCCATTCCTAGGAAACACTCCAAAAGAATATTTCCCGCATTTTTGATTTCATTGTTGGAATTTGGGTACATGCAGTTAGCGTCCCACAGCTTGAACAAAAAATTGGTGGCGAGTTTTAAGGCGTAGCTGGCAAGCCGATCGAAGATAGGCGCTAGATCGTGGCCGGCTTAAAATTGACTTGGACTTCAATTTATCATTCAGAAGTTTGACTTGGGGTTGATACGAAAACTTCAGCAGACTGGCATTTGGAAGATTTGAATTAGCTTCGAGTGTTAAAGGCCAGTCACGATTCGGCCCATATCTAGCGATCCGTCGTTGGCTCAAAATATGCTGTGAAAGCGAACTTCGTTGACGGCTCCAAGCGCTGAGCCACAAGCTTGAATATTTGTGATTTTCGTTATGAACCCAAGCCAATTGGAGACCATTAATCTTAAAAATTTTGGGCCAGCGCTTTGGTTCGGTACTCTTAAATTCTAGCAATTCTCGATACTGTCCAAACATTAGCTGCTGGCCTCGAAACTCTAGGCCATGAATATCTATCTGATTGCAGATTCTCATTCGAGTTTCATAGGCACGCTCATAAGCTCCTACGCCCAGAGGCAATCCTCCCGCGCTAGCAGCGGCTGCCATTCCAAGGCCGTGTGCTTCGACCTGACATATCTTGACGGTCGTACTCATGAGTTTTTGATGGGCTTCGATCTGGGCATTGGTCCTTTCGAGGAAGCTTTCAAGATAATTTTTAGATTGCAGGCAAAGCGAAATGAGGCTGGCATCCATAGCCGCTTGATCGAGGCTACTTAGGCTCCAAACGCTAAGGTAATTCATGAATAAAGCGGATGCGCCTATTAAGAGGCTTGCGAGGCCGGAAAGAAAAAGGATCATATCCCAGGCTTTTCAAGCTCTATTCCAAGCCCGTAGTGGCTCTAAAAATGCCGCATAGCGCCGAGTGCGCCCGGAAGTTGAAAGGTTTTTGGTATTTCAAGAAGCAATCTCAATGAATTGACAGTTAATCTAAAGCCCGTCATTTATGTTGCAAGTTTATAACCCAATTTGAGGAGTCATTTGTGATAATAGGCGTGCCCAAAGAAATTAAAGATAACGAGTATCGTGTTGGCTTAACCCCTGCGGGCACGGCGCTTTTGGTGCAGGATGGTCATGAAGTTTTTATTCAGAAATCAGCGGGAATTGGCTCTGGTCTACTTGATGAGCAGTACATTCAGGCTGGCGCTAAGCTCTTGGATACGGCTGCCAATGTTTATGAGCGTGCTGAACTTATTGTTAAAGTAAAAGAGCCCCAGCCGATTGAGGTCGAGATGTGCCGCGAAGGCCAAATTCTATTTACGTATTTACATTTGGCTCCAGCGCCGGAATTGACCCGTTCCATGCTTGATAAAAAAGTTTCGGGAATCGCTTACGAAACGATTGAACTTGACGATAAATCACTGCCCTTGCTTCGGCCGATGTCTGAAGTAGCGGGTCGATTAGCGACACAAATTGGAGCCCACTACTTGCAGCGCGATAAGGGTGGTAGCGGTGTTTTACTTGGAGGCGTTCCAGGTGTGAAGCAAGGACGTGTAACGATTATCGGAGGCGGTATCGTCGGAACAAATTCGCTTAAAATGGCTGTAGGTTTGGGAGCACAGGTTTCGATTTTTGATATTAATCCTGTTCGCCTGGCCTATTTGGATGATCTTTATGAAGGTCGTATTACAACTATAGTTGCCAACGCTGAGGCTATTGCCGAAGAGGTGGCCTTATCTGACCTTTTGATTGGCGCCGTACTCGTGACCGGTGCCCGCGCGCCTCGATTGGTTACGCGCAAAATGCTCAGTCGAATGCGACCGAATTCCGTGGCGGTAGATGTTGCCATCGATCAAGGGGGCTGTTTTGAAAGTTCAAAAGCCACAACGCATACGAATCCCACTTATATGGATAGTGGCGTTTTGCACTATTGTGTTTCGAATATTCCTGGCGCCGTGTCACGAACTTCGACCTTTGCGCTGACCAATGCCACCCTTCCTTATTTGAGGAAATTGGCGAATTTTGGATTGCGCAAAGCTTTGAAAGAAGATCCCGCCTTGGCCAAAGGTCTTAACGTTCATGCCGGTGAAATTACCCACAAAGGTGTGGCCGAAGCTTACGAGTCCTTCCGCTGACGCATCGCGCAGACTTTCTGGTCCGATATAATGGATTGGGGTGATGGATCACGGTCCAGAAAGACTGCTGTTTTGTGATTACGATGGTGAATTTCGGTTTGCTGATGTTCTCTCGCGTTTAGGTTTTCTCGTTGATCAGATTAGGCCTGAAGGACTTCGATCGATTTCGGTAGGGGAGCATTCGCTTTATATCTTTTCGTTTGAAGAATCTAAGAATTCCCAGAAGGCTCTCAAAACTTGCGAAAAACTAAAATCAGCGCAATTTCTTACCCCAATTGTTCTGGTTAATCGGAATAAACCAACACCAGACTTTATCAATCATAAGCATGAAGAAAAGCGAGCTGATGCTTATGTTTTTAACTGCGAATCTGAAAGCCCTTTGTTGGATGTTGTGGACGGCATCCTAGGAACACCCCTTCCTCCGGAGATGAAGCTAAGCACCGGTTCTTTTCGATCTCCAGATCCTGAGTTTTTGGAAAAAATTAAAAACTATGAAGACCAGGTTAGCTCATTAAATAAAGAGTTGGAGGATCTTCGCCAAGCAAGTTCAGTGATGGATAAAGCTTTAGAGGCTCAGCGGAATTTTTATAAACCAAAATTAAAAGCCCTGTTGGACGGTCAGAAGGTTCAGCTGCAAACCGAGACTGAGCGTTTAAAATTTAAGCTGTCGGAAATCGAAGCCAAACTTTTGGACCGAGAAGCGCGGATCAAGGAGCTGGAACAGGTCAAGAATAATAATGAGAGAAAGATTGATAAAATTGTGGCTTCTCATCAAAAGGCTCAACAGAATCTTCGTGTTTTCTACCAGGAAAAAATTCGCCAGCTTGGCGATTCTGCAAAAAAAGCTTTAGAGATACCTGCCGCACTCGAACCAGAGCTTGATTCCAACTGAAAAATTACTTTTTCTATAGAGATGAATTTGGCCAAGAATCTCATCCAAGAATTGATGCCTCGGTGTGAAGGCTGCGGGAAGCCAAGCCCCTCTTTTCTTTGTACATCTTGCTTATCGATAGAACGTTCTAAATCTTCTTTTTACTTTGGACCTGTGCTCCGGAATTCCTGGGATCAAGCCCATATCTCTTTTGATTACGACTCGAAAGTGATTCAAAATTGGCTGTGGCGGATCAAGGAAAAATCACAGGCGGAGCGTCTACAGGACCTTAAGTTTGAGCACTTACCCCCGAACATGCTGGAGTGTTCCTATGATGCCATTGTTGCCTTTCCTGGGGATCCGACTCGATCAAGCCGACGCCTATTCGATGTGGCCGACTACTTAGGACGGAGATTGGCGAAGCTTTTGGGGCAAAATTTTTTTTCAGGAGCTTTCGTTCGGAGAGCTTTTCTAGGTACTTTAAAGGATTTTGGCGTGAACGAAAGGCGCGCTTTTATTACTAAACTCGTTAGCTTGCGGTCGGGATTTTTGCCCTCCGGCCGTTTACTCTTAGTGGACGATGTGATGACGAGTGGGGCGAGCCTGGAGTGGGGGGCTCAATTGCTTAAAACACGGGCTAATAGGGTCGACGTCTATGTTTTGGCAAGGAAGTTCATCAGCAAGTGAAGTTGCTTCGCGTTCTCTTTTAGGCAAGACTATTCAGCGAGAGATGGGTCAAGAAGCTATTATCAGTATCGTTTTAGCCGCAGGCGCAAGTACTCGCATGAAAAGCTCAAAGTCGAAGCTTTTGCATGAAGTCGCGGGCGTGAGTTTGGCGCGTCGGGCCTGGGAGCAGGCCCGAGTTGTAAGCTCGGAAGCTCCGGTTTTTGTTCTTGGCCATCAGCGCCAAGAGGTCGAGAAGGAGTTAAATAAATTTTTTGGCAACGAGTATATGGCCTGTGTTCAGGATCCGCCACGTGGGACAGGGGATGCTGTTCGAATCGCTGTTGAATCGATCAAGAAAAATAATCTTAAGCCTAAACAAATTTTTATCATGGGGGGGGATGCTTGCTTTGTGAAGCCCGAAAGCTTGCAAGCTTTTCGAGATGATCATATCAACCGAAAAGCCGTTTTATCTTTTTTGACCGCCCAACTTCCAGATGCGCATAACTACGGTCGCGTGGTGCGAAACTCGCAGGATGCTGTCGAGAAAATTGTTGAAGCCAAAAATGCTAGCCGTGTGGAATTACAGATTAACGAAATCAATGCCGGCTTTTATTTGGTTTCTTGGGATGCCTTGAACGAAGCTTTGGCTCTCGTTAAGCCCAATGAAAAATCCGGTGAGTACTATCTGACCGATATCGTCGAGATTTTATTGAGGCGCCAAGCCTTGGTGATGGGACTTCGACTCGGGGATTGGAAAGAATCTGTGGGTGTCAATACACAACAGGACTTGGCTTTTGCAGAGCGAGTCTTGCGTGATCGAATCGTAGATCGTTGGATGAGTGCAGGCGTACAATTTCAGGATCCTACTTCTGTGTGGATTTCTGAGGATACCGTATTAGAGGCAGATGTTTATATTGCTGCCAATGTTCATATACAAGGTGCCTGCAAGATTTCTCGAGGAACGCAGGTGGGTGCCTTTTGTCATATCGAGGACGCGCAAGTTGGGGAGAAATGTCAACTTGGACCTTTTGCAAGGATACGTCCGGGAAGTCGTCTTGATCAGAATGTAAAAATTGGAAATTTTGTTGAAACCAAAAAATCACATTTTCAGAAAGGCTCTAAAGCTAATCATCTTAGTTATATTGGTGACGCAGAAGTTGGCGAATCAAGCAATATTGGTGCAGGTACGATAACTTGTAACTATGATGGAATCGCCAAATATCAAACCGAAATAGGAAATAATGTTTTTATTGGATCAAACACCGCTTTGGTAGCGCCGGTAAAAATTGGTGCTGGTGCCATTGTTGGGGCCGGTTCAGTTATCACCGAAAACGTTGATCCCAACTCGATAGCACTGGAACGCTCCTCGCAGCAAAAAATTAAAGATGGCGCGACGCGGTTTCGAGAAAAGCGACAGAAGGAGAGCAAATAGTTATGTGTGGTATTGTCGGATATGTTGGAAATCGAGAAGCTTCTCCCATCGTTCTTTCGGCCTTGAGACGACTTGAGTATCGCGGCTACGATAGTGCCGGTATTGCGGGAATTCGAATCAACGGCGCTGAAAAAAACGAAAACTTTCAGATCCGTCGCTGCGAAGGCTCGATCGATCGCTTGAAGGATCTTTTGGACACACAGCCCATGGTGGGCACGACGGCGATTGGTCATACGCGATGGGCCACACATGGCCGTCCTTCGGAGAAGAATGCGCATCCCCATCGGTTTCGTGATGTCGTTATCGTTCACAATGGCATCATTGAAAACCACAAGGAATTGAGACAGGAGCTTATTAAAAAGGGTCATCGATTCGATTCGGAAACGGATTCTGAAATTATTGCTCATTTGTTGGACCGACTAATTCGCGAAACAGGTGATTTTGAAAAGAGCTGTCGAACGATGATTAAGCGTTTGGAGGGAGCATTTGCGTTAGCGGTTTTGTGGTCTCATGACCCCGACAATTTGTTTGTGGCGAAGCAAGGAAGCCCGCTTCTTCTTGGTCGCGGCGAAGGCGAAAACTTTGTCGCGTCAGACATTCCAGCTTTATTGGAATATACCAAGGAATTTTTGATTTTAAATGATGGTGAAATGGCATTTATTGAGCCCAGTAGAATTCGTGTCATGGATTTCAGTGGAAAATTAATTCAAAAGAAAACTCAGCGAATTAATTGGTCTTTGGCTATGGCTGAAAAAGAAGGTTACGACCACTTCATGCTCAAGGAAATTCATGAACAACCACGGGTGCTTCAAGACAGCCTTCGCGGGAGAATCGTCCCAGGATTCAAGAATGTGATCTTTGATACCATTGATTGGAAGGCGGAGAAGTGGCGATCGTTTTCGTCTGTTTCGATGGTAGCCTGTGGGACCGCTTGGCATGCTGGGTTGATTACGAAATATTGGATGGAACAAATTGCCAAGATTCACGCAGATGTTGATTTGGCTTCTGAGTATCGCTATCGAAGCCCTGTGGAATTTCCAAAGACTTTGAGTATTGCGATTTCTCAGTCAGGAGAAACTTACGACACTTTGGCGGCGGTTGATGAGGCTAAGAAGCTTCGTCATAGTTTGTTGAGCATCACCAACACGGTGGACAGTTCGATTGTCCGCCGAACCAAGAATGTCATTTATACTCATGCCGGTCCGGAAATTTCGGTGGCCTCAACCAAATGTTTTACGGCGCAGCTAATGAATTTGGCGTTGGTAACCGTGAAGTTGGCCCAGGCTCGTCGAGCGCAGTCGAAAGCTTGGATTGCTAAATTCTTGAAGGATCTCTCGTCGATTTCTCGGCAGATTGAAAAGGTTCTCAAACACGAGGACAAGGTTCGGGAGATTGCTAAAAAATATGCGAACTACAATCAATACTTTTATTTGGGCCGGGGAATTTCTTATCCGATCGCCTTGGAAGGGGCGTTAAAATTGAAGGAGATAGCCTATATAAACACTCAGGCTTATTCGGCTGGAGAAATGAAGCACGGACCGATTGCTCTAATATCTGATCAGTGGCCCGTAGTCTGTGTGGCACCTAATGACAGATTATTTCCCAAAATGATGTCGAATATCGAAGTAGTCAAAGCTCGTAGCGGTAAAATTATTTCGATTGGAACCGAGGGCCATAAAACTCTTGAGAATGCATCGGATGACTTTCTTCCAATTCCAAAAGTTCGTGAGGAATTGAGTCCATTTTTGACAAATATCTATTTGCAGTTATTCGCGTATCATATGGCTGTATTGCGTGGAAACAATGTCGACAAGCCAAAGAATTTGGCCAAATCAGTGACGGTCGAATAATTGTTTAAGCAATTTAAGATTTTGGGTTTTTATTAGCGCCGAAGAATTCTTCAATGATTCGTTTGGATACGCTGATAATTTGCTTGTTTCTAAGATACACAACATAGGCGTCCAAGATCTTCTTGGTGCCTTCAGTTAGGTTCTCAAATCTTATTCCAAGTCCAAGATGCTCTTTGCCGCGTTTTCGGTTGATGGCCCAATTCACTCGAACAACTTTTCCTTCAACACTTAGCAAGCCTAAATCACCAGGAAGTGAAAATTGAATATTCACTGCAGTTTGAGGCTTAAGGAGCTCTGTTGATTTCAAAAAAACGCCCTCAGTTGTAATGTCACCAACATCAGCATCAAACTGATTTGTACTTACAAAAAATAAAACCTTTTCGGAGAGAAGAGGTACCCTTATTCCAGCTCGTTTATCTTTTTTGCTTAGTGTTTTCATCCCAGCGACTTCCCTCTCTTATAACTCGTTTTGCCGAAATCGTTAATTTTCTTTCGTCTTTAAGTGTTGGGCGCCGCGTCTGGAGTAATTTCAGAGCTCGATGCCAACATTGTATGACTTTGGTCTTGCAAGGGGCATACCAGGTCAAATTGGGCTCTAATGCTGTTTTAATGGCTCTCAGGATGGAGACGCCGCGACATCAAGGGGACAATTTAGGCCTGGATTCAAGATTTTGCGTAGGAGTATTTTCAGCTAACATAACAACCTAATGTCGCGAGAAAAGTCGAAAAAGAGGCGGGTGGTTGTTGCCGATGATTCAATCACGGTTCAAAAGCTAGTTAATCTCACATTAGCTGACACGGATTTCGAAGTGATAACGGCCTTAGATGGCCATGATGCGGGACTTAAGATAAAGCGCTTGAAGCCTGACTTCGTTTTGATCGATGCGGATATTCGTGAAACGGGGCCACTGGAGTTGGTAGAATTAATTCGAGCAGACGCTTCGCTTTTAAATACGCATGTACTTTTGATGCAATCTGCGAATTCAAAATGGAAATCGAAGGCGGAAGTTTTTGACCTAGTGATCGAAAAGCCCTTTGACTCTAAGCTTTTGTTGAGCGCGCTCAATCGTCTTTTACTCGAGGACGAAACAACGACGGTTACCGCGGCGCCAATTATGAATCCGGCCAAGAGATTGGAAATGGCTCTCGCGGATGATGAGCCAACATTTGTTCCTAAGGCTCAAGTCGATAAAGGGCCGTTTAGCTCTTTTCGGGAAGCCGACCTCGAGGAGGAGACGGTTACAAAGAAGATTACCGACAAGCCTTTTGCTCAAGGCTCGGGACTTTCGTCGCGATTGGAGGCGATAGCTAACGAAGTGACCGCTCAAACTCCAGCCGAGAAGATGCCAGAAACCAAGGAAGAAGCCAAAGCAGAGGAATTCGATACCGCCCCTCACCGGGATTTACCAGATTTCGGGAGTGACAAGGCTGATTCGGATTCAGAACAAGAAGATTTTAATCAAACTAAGATCGTGATTCCTTCTCTTGCGAGCGCCGTGATTAAACCAGATATGATTGATCGAGAGACTATTGTTCGACAAGAAATCCGCAAATGGGTGGATGAACAACTTCCGGCTATTGCGGAGCGACTGCTTAAAGAGGAGTTTGCCAAGTTGTCACAGAAATCCTAGAGCATCGCGGACGTTATGAAGCATTTTCATTTTGAAAAACTTGGGTCGACCCAAGACAAAGCCTTTGAACTTCTTGTTGAGCACGAACCGCCCTTTTTTGTGACGGCCGATTATCATGTATCACCTCGAGGAAGGCGGGGGCGAGCTTGGCACTATGAGCAAGGAAGGTCCTTGGCCTTTAGCTTGGCTTGCCAGATGCCGGTCACCGGACTTGAAGGACTATCTTTGGTGGTCGGTCTAAGTCTTCGCAATTATCTAGCGGATGAAAATTTGAAATTGAAATGGCCTAACGATCTTATGCTCAACGACTCGAAGGTGGGGGGTGTATTAATTGAATCACGCTCGCGCCCATCATCTGTGGCGGACCTTGCGATAGGCGTGGGAATCAATTGCTTTGATATGAGTGACGAGTCTTATAAGGGCATTCAGCGAAACATCAATATTGATGACCTTATGATTTTCTTGATGCGTGATTTGAAGGATTTTGAAAATTTTGGATTCTCACATTTTCATAGAGATTTTGAAGGAGTTCTTTGGAAGAGAGGCGAAGAGATAGATTTGGTAGTAGAAGGTGAGCTTAGTCGTGTGTTGCTAAAGAGCGTTGATGAGAAGGGGAGGTTAGTTACTCAAGATAATACAAAGCTGAGACTTCACTTGAACGCCGAAATTATCCATGAGAGTTAACCGGTGTCGAAGCGAGAACTAAATTTGAATCCATTGTTTGTTAAAATTGGAAACTCTGAACTCACTTATTGGAATGGGAATGGATTATCAGGATCTATTTCAAAAAACTCTCAATGGACGAGTCGATTTAAAGGCGTTGTGGGTGATGCCAATCCAATAGTTGTGGCAAGTGTAGTTCCCAGGCTTACAAAAAAGATCCGGGCTTTAACAAAACTCCATCGAGTTATCGAGTTAAAAACGAACTCTCTTAGGTTTGATGGATTTGCCTACACAAAAACTCTTGGTATTGATCGGGCGCTTAATATCTTAGCCTGTTCGAAGGTGCTGGCCGTATCTAACTTTGTCGTCATCGATTTTGGTACGGCTACGACAATTGATTTTGTACGACGACACAAGCACCTCGGTGGCTGGATCTTGCCGGGCCATCAGATGGGTTTGAATGCACTTCATCAATCGACCGGGCTTTTGCCAAAACTAAAATGGAAAAAAACGAAAGAAAAACTTGGCCGAGACACGCGCTCCAGTCTCCTTGTTGGATCCAATCAAAACTCCTTAGCGTTGATTGAGCGCAGCAAAGTAATCATGGAGTCCTGCGTTAATAAAACTTCTGCAAAGCATGAGAATTTTTCTATTATTTTGACGGGCGGATTTTCGAAGCTACTCAAAGTTCCTGAGGCTTTATGTTATCCTCAACTATATCGGATGGCGATGGAAGCCATTTGGATGGAAGAGAAGTATGCATCGCCCAAGTTTCAACGACCTAGAGCCTGAATATCGAAGATTTGTTGATCCTGCTAACGCCAAAGCTGTTGGCCTGTTGGCTCGTGGGGTAGCACCTTTGCCGCCCCAGGTGTTAGTGCCCTGTTGGATGTATTTATTAGATGATGATCAGGCGGAAGTAAAAGAAGCCACTTCAAAATCTATCGCGGCATTTCCCTTGCCCTCAATGAAATCGATTCTGCAATCAAAGATTCCCGCTTGGGCTCTTTATCGGGCGGGGAAGTTTTTTGAAAGCCAAGAGGAGATCTTGGAAGTTATTCTCCTTAACGAAGAATCCCCCAACACTTTGGTGGTGGAAGTTAGTGCCAAATGCTCCGAGCGTTTGGTGAATATCATTGCAAACAACCAAGAGAGAATTATTGAAAGTCCTGAGATCATCGTGGAGCTTGAAAAAAATCCAAGGAATCTTAAGAGCACCACAGATCGACTACGACAGTTCCTGCGTTTGGCCGGAATTTTTGTTCCCGGTGAGGTTGATGAGGCCGCTAAAAAAGCCGACCAGGATGCCTCTGTGGCTCAGGCAGTTCAAACGGAAGAAGAGAAGAAAAAAGCGTTCGAGGAATTGGCCGAGACAGAAGATCTTACTGACGAAAAACGTATGAGCCTTCTAAAGCATATTGCGACCCTATCTACCGGGGCGAAAGTGAAGCTTTCGACAAAAGGAAATAAGGAGGCTCGAAATATCTTAATTAAAGATGCCAATAAGTCAGTGTCGGTTGCTGTTCTCAAAAATCCTCGTATTACCGAAAATGAAGTGATTCATTATTCAAACCTAAAGAGCCTGAGCGACGATGTTGTAAGAATTATTTCTACGAATCCCACGTGGACAAAGAATTATAATATTAAATTGAATCTTATTAACCACCCCAAGACTCCACTTCCCATAGCGATGCAATTTATAAAATTTTTGAATCTTCGTGATTTGCAGGGCGTATCCAAATCAAAAACAGTGGCAGGTCCCGTTCGAAAGTCCGCCAAAGAACTTTTGTCTGTAAAAAGAAAGTAGGAGTTGCGCGATGCTTGAAAAACGTAGATTCCCTCGGTATAGAATCCACGAAAGTTTCGAGCTGTCGATTGAGCTCGTAGGTAGCAAGGCTAAATTCATACTTCGGGAGTTTGGCGAGGGTGGGTGTGGTTTTTCGTCAGATGAGAGTTTGTCAGATATAGATGTGGAGCTCAAATTCTCTTGGGAAGGTAAAAACATTAGAGGACTTTCGGTCTCTGGCAAAATCATGTATCAAGTAGAGGACTGTTGGAAGCCCGAGCCTCAAGCTTATTTTTATGGGGCCTACTTCGAAGAAAATCAGAGAGCTAAGATTAATGACCTTCTTGATCTTCTAAGCGCTCTTTCCGATACCAAGCAGCTCGATCGAACGTCTTTCGTAAGTATTAAGGACTGAGAACTTTTGCCTCGAAATAGCCGTTTTTCGGGAAATCGTCGTCGCAGGTGTCTTGGCAAGTATATGAAAAAATCCCGTAATTTTCGAGCATGCAATTTGCAAGAATTATAACCTGGATGGTCTTTGGACGCCTTTCAATTTTTATCAAAGTATATTTGGAGCAATTATAGCAATTTTATTGCTTACTTCATTGACTGAAGTCTTGGCACATTCCGATCCTTGCGGGGATTACTTTGAACAATTGTCGAAACGTTCCGGTATTGAGCTTAGAATTGAAGACTCGTCCGGCCATATTTCAAACAGAGTCGCTAAAATAAACGATCTCAAAGCAAGATTGAAAGCAGCTGTTCGTGTTCATTCTGATAAAGCAAGTGCACTAAATATTCCGGAGGGAGCTCGATACGATAATTTGCCGGATGCTTATCGGGCGCCGAGTGATTTTTGGATTCGACTTTTTACGCTTGGATTTGTGGATCCAACGAAATCACGAATTAAGTTTGACTTTGAAGAGGCGCGTAGGTCTGCAAGCGAGCTAGAAGAATACGGAAAGCTTGCGACTAAGTTATTGGATATGGCGCAGATGATGAAAAGAAAATCTTTGAGCGCCCACGATCTTCAGGTTTTCGATTGGCTTTTGGGCCGATTTGAGTTTCTTGCCGAAGAAATTTTGGGAACTTCTGAATCGTCCATGTTTGAAGCCAATGAGCAAGCGTTGAGAGCGGACCTTGCAAAGTTACGATTTTATTTGACTGATGCTAGAGCGAAAAATCCACTTATTCTAGCACTGAATAAAAGCCTTAAAACCAAAACAGATTTTGAAAATGATGCGACTATTGACGGCCTACTTGGAAGAGATATGGATGGATTCAATTCTGCAATGCTTTGGAGGCTTTCTAAACAATATGAAATTCCCATAGTTGATCTCGTAAGGCGTTTTCAAGAATTGGATGCGATGGGTTATTTGCTGAGTGGACTCGGATATGGAAGAACTGTCGACTATGTCTATGACTCATATATTATTTACTTATTATATCTTGGCCTGGATAGAGGACTGAGCAACCTAGATCTCATCAATCGCTTTCGAGATATTGATGACAAGGGAGAAAATTTAGTTGAGGATTGGAACCTTCTCGACTCGGCCGTTGTGCGGCTAGTAAAGATTCAACTGGACTATGGGGATTCAACAGAAGCCCTGGTGAGCGAAAGTTCTGAGATTTACAATAAAGTATTGGAAAGTTCAATTGAGTTGGAGCTTAGGGATGGCGAAATAGTCCATCTAATGGAAACCAGAAGAATGTTTGGAGTTTCGGTTGATGAGGCGGTGGCGAGATTTATTGAAATCTACCGATTGGGCGACGAGAGTCGCGAGGATTTTTATATAAACAAGAAAGCCAGTCTTGCATTGACCAGATTTAGTTTTGAGAGGGGCGTTAATACAGATTCTGTTCAGGTCGAGATTGATGATTTCTTTAGTGCGTACGATGCCTTAGATGAGTTGTCTGAAGATCGTGATGTTAAGGATCCAAATGCGGTTCGTTTCATGGCTTTGGCCCATCAATATCGTATGGATTTCGAAACGCTAGGTGAGTTTGTTAAATTGGCTAATAAATTAACCGGTGGCGATATTTATTCGGATCGGGAGATTCTGGCTCGATTGAATTTGGCTTTTGCTGCCAAACAAAGCGCGGGAGTCTCTCCCGTTTCACTTACACAAGATGAATTGTGGGAAGTGCTTCAGATTCCACTTGTTACTTACGAAAGCATGGAGGAGTGGAATGATTCAGCCAGATTGCGACAGAGGGCTGCCGATAATAACATCATGACACCCTGGTAAACTAGTGAAGATATTATCGATGTTATCCGAAGGTCGCGGGCTAAGAAGTAGGCGATTCAAATGCTAGATTCTCCGAAAGCTCTGTGCCATGTTTGAAATACACTCCACCTCCGGCGCGTGAATACTGTAGAGCTTATTTGAATCTTCTCGTTTTTGCTGAAAAAGTCGTTCGGCGAG
>PCXB01000053.1:3005-6453 GCA_002787535.1 Deltaproteobacteria bacterium CG11_big_fil_rev_8_21_14_0_20_45_16 | reverse complement strand
CGAACTTTCGAGACTCGACCGAATCGTTAGCGCCAAAGGCAACACAATCACCGCAAGGACCATAAAGTATTCCAAGGCGGTCTGGGCTTTGATATTTCGCTTTCGAATCAGCATCATTCTCAGTCTCTTGTATTGCAAAAACAGTACCGACATTTTTGCCCTATAAGTGCCAAAAAAGGGCCCCTTTCGGAGGCCCTCGTAAAGATTTCAGAGTGAGAAGAAAGTTCATTCCTGGGGTATCCTAAGTCAGCCATACGGATGAGCTGACTTTACTAATGTAATATTTGCCGTATAATTCACATTATGATTGTTAGAAGCCTTAGGCCGCCCTCCAAGTCCTTTTTTCTATTAGGCCCCCGCGCAACAGGGAAAAGCACTTGGCTTCGACAGAAGTTTGAATCCGCTTTGTTCCTTAATCTTCTCAAAAGCGAGACCTACTTCCTCCTTCTTCATTCACCAGAAAAGCTAAGAGAAATTGTGGGGGCCGAGCCCAAAAACCGATGGATTATACTCGACGAGATTCAAAGGCTTCCGGCCTTAACTCAAGAAGTGCACTATTTGATCGAATCGGAGAGACGTAAATTTGCCCTATCGGGATCAAGTGCTCGCAAATTAAAACGTGGCCAAGCTAACCTACTAGCCGGTCGTGCCCTGATGCTTTCGATGTTTCCGATGGTCTATCCAGAGTGGCATGACCACTACTCATTGGATGATGCGCTTCGATTCGGCAGCCTTCCTGAAATTATTGTCGATCCCGAAAATCGCATCGCAACACTTGAAGCCTATATCGGCACCTATTTGCGGGAGGAAGTAAAAGAGGAGGCTCTACTTCGTAATCTTGACAGTTTCAGCCGATTTTTAAAAATTGCTTCTATGGCTAATGCACAGATCACCAATCTATCGAATCTGGCTAGAGACTCGGGAGTTTCAAGATCGAGCATTACAAACTATTTCCAAATATTAGAGGACACCTTAATTGGCTTTTGGCTGAGAGCCTGGACGCCTAAAGCCAAAGTAAAGGAGGTTGCTCACCCTAAGTTTTATTTTTTTGATACAGGAGTCTTACGTGCTATCCAAGGGCGGTTGCATGATCGACCAAGTGCGGACGAAAGTGGAATTTTACTCGAAACCTATATTCTTCATGAGCTTCGTTCCGTAATGGCTTATCAAGGTATTGGAGGGGAGCTATCGTATTGGAGAACGACCAGCGGGACCGAAATAGATTTTATCTGGCAGCGTGGCCGTGAGCGCGTGGCCATTGAGGTCAAATCATCGAAGAACTGGAAATCAGAATTCAATAAAGGATTCCAATCGCTTCATGAATCAAAAAACCTCAAGGCTTCCAAATATTTTGGCGTATATAGGGGAGAGAATCGCCTTAAACAATCGCTGGCTCAAATCCTCTCTGTTGAAGATTTTTTGTCTCGACTTCATCAAGGCGAGATTTTGGGCTCCTAAAAAATAGTGTCGACCTTTATCGACACTATTTAAAACCTCTTCTAAGCTGCTAATAATACTTAGCTTTGAGTGCTTTAGGGGTCTCTAAGATTAGCTGTCGGATCATCATTGCGAGAACGTGGGGGAGTACTTGAGAACGAGCTGTTTGAACCATTCTGAGCAATGCGAACGGGATTTTGAAAATAGTCTCCACTCACATCAGCAAGAATCGAGCCCGCACCAGGACTCAGGGGTGCTTCAGTCATGAAGCTTGAATAGTTTGCGGCAAAACTCGAATAGTTATCACTCGATTTTAGATTGGCTATCGTTTCCGAATCAAAGCTCTCGCCAGCAATAATAGCGTTGTGAGTATCAGTAATCTTATTGAGCGCGCCATTAATTAGATTTGCCGAGTTCGCATAGGTCATGCCTTGATAAGAGTTATCCACTAGACCTGAAACTTGACTCCAAGTTGAAGAGATTTGGTCACGAAGATTGGCGATCTCCTCTTGTTTGGTTTGAATTTCAGATTCCAAACGAATTACTTTTTCGATTTCCCCTCGATCCTTTGCTGTATTTTGATCAGCGACAAGAGTTGCGAGCTGTTCGAGCATCTCACCGGACTGAACAAGGGCTTTATTCAAGCTTCCATCACGGATTTCTTCCACAGAACATGCTGCAGAGATTCCTTCACAGGCAAACACAGTCAGCCTGGGTAGAGGTGGCGGAGTTGGATTGTTGGGATTAAATGCCGCTAAACTGTTCATATCAATTTTTGGCAGCGACTTGTTATCAGTACTTGGCGTCTCGCTCGTCGAAGATCCTCCTAAATTGTCTAAAGGATTAAATGCTTTTGGATTGGTTACAAAATTCTGATCATTCGCCGCGGCATCCTGCTTTTCAAAATTATTGGTTCCCCCATGGGATGGCACTTCAGGCCCAGGAGTCGGCGAACCTAGTGGCGCGGCAGGTTTGTCGTCTGGCTTATCAAGAGGCGTCGATTGCGCAGACTCTTCGGGCAACACAGGGCTTACAAAGGTTTTGTCTACAACAGAGCCCTCTAAGCTTGCGGTTTGTCTCGCTTGAGCTTGTGGCGCCGCCGGATCACTTGCAACTCCAGGCGCATCGCCCTCTGAACTTACGATTTGACCACCCGCAGTCTTTTCGCCAGATCCCATAACCTCCGTTACGATATCGTCAGCGGGTTTGCCTACACCCGTGGATGTATCCGCTGCCGCTGTCGCCGCGTCGGCCGATGAACTCACCGCTGCAGTGGCATCTGGAGTTGAACCCGAATCACTCTCTGCACTCGCATCTCGAACATCCTTGCTCTCCGTTTCTGTTATTGGAGTTTCTACTGTCAATGCAGTGTCAGCAAGTTTAATAGTAGCCGCCAAGCCCCCTTTCTCGACTGGAATGGCTTGTTCAGCAGCATTAATCTCAACGTTTTTGCCAATTTCAAAAATAGTTCCCTTTGGATCAACTACTATAGTTTTGGTTTTACCCGTTTCCAGATCATTGACATCTGCCAAGATCACAGCATGTCCCACAGCCACTCCATCATTACCAACGACAACGGTTGCATACCTTATGTTTGTATATTCGGGATCATTCGCTAAGGCCAGACCACAATTTAACGCATTTTGAGCACAGGTTGCTGTCGAGTTATACTCAAAACCACTCCCTGTTGCTGCCTTAACCGCCGCATCGGAATCAACTACCGCAGTTTTAACTACATTGGAATTTGGGGCTGTAATTGGCGCAATAAGATCCCCACTCGTAACATCTGTACGCACTCCAATATCGTTTAAAGCCGCCTTTTGATCCTGAGTAAGATTCCCATAACCATTTTGTGGAATTAAATCTCCGTCTTTGACTTCATAAACTGCCGTTGCGTACGCGACCAATTTATCATTTTTAAATGTCGTAGCACCCTTATCACTACCAACCACCGCTCTCAGATTAACGCCTTCAACAGAGTCAGTATTTTCTGTCCGATCTTTCAGCGTAC
>PCXB01000053.1:0-2894 GCA_002787535.1 Deltaproteobacteria bacterium CG11_big_fil_rev_8_21_14_0_20_45_16 | reverse complement strand
GGAATATCCGCGGCTCGTGCGTTCTGAGCATCGGCCACTATTTGTGCTAAGCTGGTCGCCTTAGCCCTCAACATTTTCGCCCTAGCATTAGCAGTCTCATTAATGGCCAAAGTTCTTGCCTCGTCTCGGGTAATTGTCGAAGTCGCCGCTAGAATTTGATCTTTAGCCCTCTGCACATTCTGGCTTTTCTGATTCCAATCAGTATTCGAATCGGCAATCCCCGATAGAGCTTGTAAGCGAGCTTCCTCTTTAGTCGCTAACGTATCATAACCCCTCTGTGCTGAACTGAGCCTAGCGATTGCGGAATTCTTACTGTCACGTTGCCCAGGCGACAGTTCTTCATCTGACTTTCGCCGTGCGTCTAATAGCTCTGCCGCCGCTCTATCGGCTTCAGCTTTAGCCCGAGCTTCCGAAACCATCCCTTCATTTTTTCCCCTCGTTCTATAGTACTCCGCCTCAGCAGCTGCCTTTGCGCGTTCTCTCCTGTTAACCTCGTCATTCTGAGCTTTTTCTTCTTCTAATGCGGCAGATTCATTCATTGCTTCGCTCATCCTGACTCCAAGCCCACCAAGTCCAGTAGCGATGCTTCCATAAGCTTTCATCATCTCAGCGTTGGCGCGAGTTTGTTCGGCTTTGGCTTGTCCGGCGGCTTCTTGTTGGCCACGCAAATTGGCTGTTGCGGCATTGGCGGCTTCTTCAAGACCAACTTTGGCCTTGTTGTCAGACCCATGTTTGTCAACGTCTGCTTGAATTTTTGCCCTCTCTAAATCAGTCTCCAGTTTAGCCAGCTCCGTAGCATCGGGAGTTTTTTTCTCTGCAATTTTATTATTTGTATCAACATTTTTTTGTTCAATCGCGCGAGCTTGTTCGGCGGCTGGATCGGCGACGGATTCGGCGGTGAATACATTTCGACCGTCTGCCATGGTGTTGTTCTTTTGATCGCACCCTGTCAGGGCTAGCGATCCAACCAAAGTAAGACTGACGAGACGATATAAGCTTTTTTGATTCAACTTTCGATTCAACATTGATTGCTTTAACATTGATGCACCACGCTCTCTGCCATTGGCTCCGTACCTGCCTTTGACGCATTAAGCATGCAAGCTAAGTGCCGGAAATTGTCACTGTGGATTGTTCATGCCTATGCACAGTCAATGAAAAAAACCTGACTTTTCAAGGCATTAGCAGTGCATTAATTACACACAGGCTCCGTCGCATCCCGGCTACGCAATGCGTTTCATAGTCCTGGGTGCGCTGAGCCGCATAGCTTGCGGAGCTTGGGGGTGGAAAATAGACGCTGATTTTTGAACCTTATAATGGACGGTCTCTGGGGGTAATTGACCATACTCCATAATATGGTCTAAATTATGGAGTATGATCCACAGAATCCTTGAGCCCTCAACCTCCAGGAGCTTCTTTCTATTTGGTGCGAGAGCCACGGGCAAAACCACCTTCCTCTCTCACCAATGGGGGCATGGGCACCATTATATAAACCTGCTGCTCGACAGCTGGGAGAGTCGCTATTTTAGAAATCCCGATCAATTGATCGACGACCTTAAAAGTCTAAAACATAAACCTCGCTGGATTGTTATTGATGAAATTCAAAAAATCCCTAAACTGCTCGATACCGTCCATCAGTTAATCGAGACTACAGACTTTAAGTTTGTTTTGACGGGCTCAAGCGCAAGAAAACTAAAACGAGGCGCTGCCAATCTTCTTGCCGGTCGAGCCTTTCACTATGAGATGTTTCCCCTAACTCACCGAGAGCTCGATAAGGACTTTGATTTGCAGAATGTCCTAGAATGGGGATCGCTGCCCAATCTTCTCTCTCTAAAAAACGCGGACAGACTTGAGTATCTATATGCGTATACCAAAACTTATCTAAAAGAAGAGATTCTTCAGGAGCAGGTCGTGCGACAAGCTGGTCCTTTCCGAATGTTTCTAGAAGTTGCAGCACAGATGAATGGGAAGCTTTTAAATTTTGCAAAGATGGCTAGGGGGCTTGGTGTCGATACGAAAACGGTCCAAAGCTATTTTCAAGCTCTCGAGGATACTTTGATCGGAAAGATGTTACCCGCCTATACCAAGTCCGCTCGAAAATCTGTAATGAAACAACCCAAGTTCTATCTATTTGATTTGGGTGTGAAGCGAGCTATGGATGCAAGTCTTGGGAATAAGATTTCTCAGAAAACTTCGGCCTATGGTGAGGCTTTTGAGCATTTCATTGTTCTCGAGGCCATTCGTTTAAACAGTTACTGTCGAAAACACTATAGTATCTTTCATTACCAAACGAGTGCTGGAGGCGAGGTTGATCTTGTACTTCAAAAGGCAAGGCAAACGATCGCCGTCGAAGTTAAATCAACAGAACGTATTGATAGAGCGGAAGTTCAGCTTTTGGAAAGAAGCGCATCGGCACTTAGTCCCCAGGCGATTTATTATCTCAGTCGCGATCCAGTCGCGTCGAAAATCGGTAAGGTCTATTGTCTGCACTGGCAAGACTTCTTTAAAGAAGTCTTTTAATTTATTGGAAGGTGGATCACGATCTGTAATTGCGACGTTTCCTTTGTGAATTGTTAAGAACTTTGTGCCCGGGCACAACATTGATGATGAGTTAAAATTTCGGCTCGGAAAGCTTGATGGCGGAGGAGAGAATCTGGCCGCCTATGGGGCCATTATGGCTTGTGCAAAATGGAAGCGAAAACTCCATTTTACAATGCAATTTGGAGTTAGCTATTGAACGCCCTTGCGTTTGACTTCGGCGTAGCGACGCTCGGCTTTTTTGGCCAGATCACTCTTGGGATTTACCGTATCAAGGGTCTTTTTGTAGTACTGTTCGGCGGCGATCAGATCATCCGCCTCATATTCAAAAACACGAGCTTGATTATAAAACTGCGCCG
>PCXB01000039.1 GCA_002787535.1 Deltaproteobacteria bacterium CG11_big_fil_rev_8_21_14_0_20_45_16 | reverse complement strand
CACCAACTGAGCTACGGGCACCACTTGTCAAAAAACTTCGCTCAACATTCCTTAGGAGTGTTGCTCCACAAAATAACGAGTTTGTGCCCGGGCACAAACTCAAAAAGTGGTCAGATTCTGCTCGTATCAGCCATACTGAAAATTGCCAAGCATTTGGCCAGGAAAAACCCCAAAATATCGGCAGTTTGGGCCCCTAAAACGCTTCAAAGCCCGTTGATATCTAAAGTCTAAATCATTAGGATTTAGCCAATAATAGCTTATGAAAACCCTTACACCACTCGACAACCTCCCTTATTTCACAACTAAAATTCAAGACTTCATCAACTGGAGCCGCAAGCACTCGCTTTGGCCTCTGCCTTTTGGTACGGCCTGCTGCGGAATCGAATATATGGCCGTCGTTGGTGCCCATTACGACGTTTCCAGATTCGGTGCGGAGGTCGTGCGCTTTTCGCCCAGGCAAGCCGATCTTTTGATCGTTGCCGGGACGATCACCGAAAAAATGGCTCCGGTCCTTCGACGTGTTTACGAGCAGATGCCTGACCCAAAGTGGGTTATCAGCATGGGAGTTTGTGCTTCGTCTGGCGGATTTTATCGAGCCTACCATACGGTTCAGGGAATCGAGTCGGTCATTCCTGTCGATGTGTATGTGCCGGGCTGCCCGCCAACACCAGAATCCGTTATCGGAGCCATTATCAAATTGCAGGAAAAAATTACGAAGGGCGACACACCTCAACAACGACTTTTACAAAGAAGAAAGCTGGCGGCTAAGACTTCGGCCAAAGAATTTGAGACCGATGATATTTATTCCGAAGATAGATCCGAAGCTTCGAATGTGGCCGAGCTAAAACGGGTTTAAAACGGGTTTAAAAAGAAGGGCGCTTAAAAGTGGAATACCAATACCAACTCGAACATCAAATCCGAGACAGCATCCCCAACTCACCGCTGGAAACTACTGAGGTGAGTAGCACCAACCCCAACGAAATCGTGATGATTGTGAAGCCACAGGCGATTCGCGAACTCGCTCGCCTTCTTAAAGCACAAAAAGGCTACCGCTGGCTCATGGATATTTGTGGCGTGCATTATCCGGAGCGCGAAAAAAGTTTGGAAGTCGTCTATCATTTTTTTAACCGCGATCAGAATCGTAGAATTCGCGTTAAGGTTCCGCATAAAGAGGGGGAGAAAATTCCAAGCCTGGTTTCGGTCTATAAAGCAGCCAACTGGTTTGAGCGTGAAGCCTTTGATATGTTCGGTATTATTTTTGAAGGCCACCCCAACCTCACACGCATTCTTTGTCACCATGAATTTGTCGGACATCCTTTGCGAAAGGATTACCATCCGCGCGCCAACCAGACCCTTTCGAAACCGATTGAATACGAATTTGAAAAATCCTCTGATAGCGATGATGAGGACATTTTGTTGAATCAAAAAAATTATTTGAACCTCGGTCCCTCACATCCCGCAACCCACGGAACCTTTCGGTGGTTTGTTGAGCTTGAAGGTGAGACCATTGTTCGTTCGCGTGCCGAAATTGGCTATTTACATCGCTGCTTCGAAAAAATGGCCGAGACACATAAATACAATCAGGTGATTCCCTATACCGATCGATTAAATTATTTGTCTGCGCCTATGAATAATGATGGTTACTGCCGAACGGTTGAAAAACTATTGGGAGTTGAAATTCCTGCCCGCGGTCGGTACATCCGCGTTATTTTAAACGAGCTTTCTCGAATCATTGATCATCTGGTATGCATCGGAACGACTTCCGTCGATATGGGAGCGCTTTCGACATTTTGGTATTGCTTCAGTGAACGCGAAGAGACTTATACACTTTTTGAAAAACTTTGCGGTAATCGAATGCTCACTTCGGTCACACGAGTCGGAGGCATTGCTGGCGATATTGATGAAGACTGGATGGCTAGCTGCCGGGCCCGCGTCAAAAGCATGCGAAATACCATTGATGAAATCGACGCGCTTTTGAGCAACAACAAGATTTGGCTAAGCCGAATGAAAGATACCGGCGTTATCTCGCGAGAGGATGCTATTGACTTTGGATTTACTGGACCCTGTCTACGAGCCACGGGCGAGGACATGGATCTTCGCAAACAAGAGCCCTATTATTTTTACGATACTTTTGATTTTGAAGTTCCGACGATGACAGGTGGCGATAATTACTCTCGTTATATGATTCGGATTCTGGAAATGCGCCAAAGCTGCCGCATCATCGAGCAAGCTTTGAGCAAACTTCCAAGTGGGCCAACCCAGATTGATGATCCCAAAATCGTATTGCCACCAAAGAAAGAGATTTATTCAAACATCGAGGCTCTGATGAATCATTTTATGCTGATTATCGATGGTGTGAAGCCTCCGGCCGGAGATGTTTATTCTTATACAGAAGCCGCCAATGGGGAGCTTGGTTTTTATTTGGTTTCAGACGGAAGTGGAAAACCTTATCGATTGAAAGTTCGACCACCCTGCTTCCCGATTTATTCAGCCTTTGAAGATATGATTCAAGGAGGAATGGTGGCGGATGCCGTGGCAACCTTGGGTCAACTCAATGTCATTGCCGGCGAGTTGGATCGCTAGATAGTGAAAGGCTAAGATTTATGTCCGAACAAGCACGAAAACAATCTGACCCATCGGAAACTGCTGTAGAATTTTCGGCTGATTCCAAAAGACGCTTTGACGAAATTCTTAAACGTTACGATTCGAAGCGCTCGGCGCTTTTGCCGGTTTTGCATCTGGCACAAAACGAATTTGGATCTGTTCACGATCGAGTTGTGGAGTACGTCGCGAAAATAATGGATCTAAGCCCCGCTCAAGTATTGGAGGTCGTGACTTTTTACCATATGTACCACCGCAAACCTCAGGGCGAAAATCATCTGCAGTTTTGTGCGACGATTAGTTGCTGGATGAATGGGTCCCATCAGCTCTATAAGAGTACTTGCTCGAGACTGGGCATTAAAGACGGTGAAGTTACTCCGGACGGAAAGTTTAGCGTTCAACGCGTGGAGTGTTTGGGAAGCTGTGGCTCAGCACCAGTTGTACAGGTCAATGAAACTTATTATGAGAATCTTACTCCCGAGAAACTCAATCGCTTGATCAATAGTTGCAAAGAAGGGAATCCTCAACGGCCATGAGCATGACAGCAAGCCTGATTAAGAAAACTTCGCATCATAGAAATTGGGGTCCTATGGACCTTGATCTTACAGCTCAGCCTGGAGAAACACGGCTCTTAATGGAACATGTTTTGGTTCCGGGAATCGAGAGAATCGATACTTACGAATCCAAAGGTGGGTACCAAGCGCTTAAAAAGGTTTTGCAATCGAAGATGGATCGAGAGCAATTGATTAAGGAAGTACAAGGATCCAGTGTTCGGGGACGCGGGGGCGCCGGCTTTCCTACGGGCAACAAATGGAATTTTGTTCCTAAGACTAATGATAAGCCTCATTACCTTTTGTGCAACGCAGATGAGTCTGAGCCTGGAACTTTTAAAGATCGCGTTTTGCTGGAGAGACTCCCTCATATGATGATCGAGGGTATGATCATTGGCTCCTATGCGATTCAAGCTGCCAAATCCTATGTCTATATCCGCGGTGAGTATACTTACGCGGCAGAGATTGTTGAGATCGCCATTCAGGAGGCTTACAACAAAGGCTATCTCGGCAAGAATATTTTGGGCTCTGGATTTTCGCACGATATGTATTTGCATCGTGGAGCGGGCGCCTATATCTGCGGCGAAGAGACAGGGCTGATTTCCTCTCTCGAAGGCAAAAAAGGCTGGCCGAAACTCAAACCACCCTTTCCGGCTGTAGAAGGCTATCTTCGATGCCCAACCGTTGTGAACAATGTTGAAACTTTGGCCTGCGTGCCCTGGATCGTTAATAACGGGGCTGCAGCCTATGCGAAGTACGGAACGCCTAAGAGCACAGGAACTAAAATGTTTTCGGTTAGTGGGGATGTCAATCGACCCGGGGTTTACGAAATTGAATGCGGGAAGTCGCTAAGAACTTTGTTGGATGCTTGTGGCGGTATTAAGGGCGGACGCAAATTGAAAGCTGTTATTCCCGGAGGATCCTCGGCGCCGATCGTCACCGCCAAAGAGTGCGAAGACATGACGCTTGATTATGAATCCATTGCGAGCAAAGGCAGTATGCTTGGATCGGGTGGAATGATCTTTCTTGATGAAACACGAGATGTTGTTCAGGTTTTGAAAAACCTTGCAGAGTTCTATCATGACGAATCTTGCGGCCAATGTACCCCATGCCGAGAGGGCACGGGTTGGGTGCTTAAAATTTTACACAGCTTTACTGAAAAACAAGCGCGTGCTGAGGATCTAAAATTATTAGAAGCGACCTCCAATAACATGATCGGCAGAACAATTTGTGTTTTAGCGGACTCTATAGCAATGCCCGCGCTAAGTTATATTCAAAAATTTCCAGAAGAATTTCACGCCTATTTAGAAAAATCACAAGGAAGTTCATTTCATGGCTAAAATCACGATTAATGGCAAAGAGTTTGATGTCGATGCTGGCAAAAACCTGGTGGATGCCGCCGAAGAGAATGGCATCGAAATTCCCCACTACTGTTACCATCCAGGCCTCTCGATCGCGGGGCAGTGTCGAATGTGTGTAGTCGAACAAGAGGGCAACCCTAAACTGCAGATTGCTTGCAATATGCGCTGTTCTGAAGGTTTAAAGGTTCGAACAGATACCGAAAAGGTACAGGAAGCGGTCAAATGGAATTTGGAATTCCATCTCATCAACCATCCAATTGACTGCCCTATCTGTGATCAAGCCGGCGAATGCGGACTTCAGGATTATTATATGAAGTACGGCAAATATCAGAGCGAGATGCGCGAAGAGAAAGTTCTCAAGGAAAAGGCTGTAGACCTTGGAGAGAAAATTGTTCTCGATAAAGAGCGCTGCATTTTGTGCGGTCGCTGTGTGAGATTTACACAAGAAATCTCAAAGACCGCGGCCCTTGGAATTTACAATCGAGGCGATCGATCCGTCATTGGAACCGTTAACGACGAGCCCATGACCGACAACTATCAGGTCAATACGGTTGATATTTGTCCAGTAGGCGCTTTGACTTCAAAAGATTTTCGCTTTGAGCAACGCGTTTGGTTCTTGGATGAAGTTGAAAGCATCTGTGGCGGATGCAGTAAGGGCTGCAATATTTTTGTTCACCATAAATCTGGCAAACACATTTATCGCCTCAAACCTCGCTATAATTCTCAGGTCAATGAACACTGGATGTGTGATATCGGTCGAGATACCTATAAAAATTCGAACTATGATCGACGGCTTACTCAAGCGCGCTTGGGGGGCATAGAAATGCCCACCGCGGAGGCCATTCAGATTTGGGCAGCAGATTTAAAAACTTTGGTAGCCATGGAGCAAACTGACGAAATCGGTATCTGGTTAAGTCCTGAGCTTACCAATGAAGAGCTCGAATCTGTGTTTAAACTGTTTGCAAAAGAGTGGGGCATTTCGAAATTCTTCTCAGAAAATGTGTCGGCAATTGTTGCGCAAGATGAGGCTATCGATGGCCTTCTCTATCGAAAAGATCACTACCCTAATAGCGCTGGGTTTTTGCAGGCTACTAAAACTTATAAAATTAAATTGGACTCAACTGATTCCCTGGTTGATCAACTTGATAAGACCAAAATTAGACATCTCATTATATTTGGTCCAGAAGCGGATCGAGCGAAAACGGACAATTCTCGAATTGCCAACGCTCTAACGCACCAGACTTTCTCTGTACTTGTGACGGCCCAACTCTCGGTTGCCGAGTCTTTTCCACAAGCTCTTGGGATCCCGAGTCTCAGCCATTTGGAAAAATCAGGTAGCCTCACTAATCATGCCGGTCTGACACAAGAAATGAAGGGCGGCTTAAAAATGTTTAGGGAAGCACTTAGCACTCAGGATATTTTGGCAAAGCTTGAAGAGGAATATCGAAAACCGCTGGATTCCGACCGAAAACTGGAGGCGCGACTGTGAAATTACTCGATAGTCTTACGAGGAGATTCTATTTTGTTACAGCTCTCAAGGGCCTCGTAATGACTGGCCGACACTTTATATTCAATCTCGTTGGCATCACCAAGCGACACACGATCCAGTACCCGGAGCAAAGACGGAAATATTCCAACCGATTCATGGGTATTCATGTTCTGACCAAAAAGCCCAACAACGAAATTGCTTGCACAGCCTGTATGCTATGTGCCACCAACTGCCCCGCCGAATGTATTCATATTGTTGCCGCGGAGTCGCCTAATCCTAAGGTCGAAAAATACCCGGCCGTGTATGAAATTGATTTAATGCGATGCGTGTTTTGTGGTTTTTGCGAGGAAGCTTGCCCCGTGGATGCGATCCGAATGGGTCGCGACTATGAATACGCGGAGCTTTCAGAGCGGAACTTTGTGGTTGGCATTGAATATCTCATGAGTCGTCCAGCCCTGAAAGGACGCAACGTATCCATCTATCATGAGACGGATAAAGTCGTTAAATCCGATTTTCAAGTTTCGGATTTCAAAAAGGCAAGTTGATTTGAAGGTCGGAGAGTTTCAGATTCAAAGCCTAGAAACCGGTCGCTTTAAACTTGATGGCGGTGCGATGTTTGGATCAGTTCCTAAGAAACTCTGGGAACGAGCCATACCAGCTGACGCCGACAATCGAATCGACATGGCTGCTCGTATCGTACTTCTTCAAGATCTAAAATCAGGCCGCCATCTACTGATGGACACGGGAAATGGCCATAAATGGCCTGAGAAATTATTGAAAATCTATGCCATTGATTATTCGGAATTCACTCTCGAAAAGTCCTTAGCCCAAGTCGGTCTAAAGGAGACGGACATCACAGACGTTGTTTTGACTCATTTACATTTTGATCATGCCGGTGGCGCCACCAAAATTAATGACGCCGGCCAAATTGTTCCCAGCTTTCCTAATGCCACGTACTATGTCCAAAAGGATAATTATGAATGGGCTACTAAGCCCAACTCTCGTGAGTCGGCCAGCTACCTGCCCGAAAATTTTGAGCCGCTTGTAGCCGCGGGAATTCTGGAGATTTGTGACGGTGTCGACGAGTTTTCAAAAAAATTAAATTGGCCAGGCTTCGAAGTTTTTATTTCCTATGGGCACACCATTGGATTGCAGGCTCCTATTGTTAGAATTGGGAATGAAACTTTCTTTTATCCAGCGGATATGATTCCCACATCCCACCACGTGCCCATTCCTTGGGTCATGGGTTATGACATTCATGTTATCAAGCTTCTGGAAGAAAAAGAGCAACTCTTACAACGCGCGGCCACGGAAAACTGGACATTGATATACGAACATGATCCCAAGATCAAAGCCTCCAAAGTCAGAAAAACTGAGAAACATTACGAAGCATTTGAGCCGGCATCTGAAATCTAGTTAAACTTTGGCGGTAATTTTGCCTTTGTTCAATTCTATCAACAATTGATCGCCCATTTTGACATCAGAAACTTTGGTCACAATCCTGCCGGATTTGGCCAATCGAACGATGCTGTAGCCACGCTCCATAATCCCCCGTGGATTCAACAGCTTTAGTTGAATGATATAATGCTCGACTTGCTGTTTGAGATTTCGAATTCGTTCAATGGGAAGTCTATTTAAATCGCGAATAGCTAGATCAAAACGATATCGAGTCTCCTTAAGAAGCATGAAGGGAGATCGCTCAAAGAGCCTCATCTTGAGTTTCTCGAAATTTAACCGACGATCCGATAAAGTATCCATCAATGTCCCCGATAGGCGTTGAGACAGGTCATCAAGTTTCATTCGAAAGTATTCTAAGCGACCTTCGATCCGAGCAAGCCGCTGTACTAAATGATCCACATGCCTAATGGTTTCGATTTTGTTGGCAATAACCAATTCGGCCGCAGCGGAAGGAGTTGGCGCCCTTAGGTCCGCGACAAAATCAGCAATCGTAAAGTCTACTTCGTGGCCAACGGCCGAGATCGTTGGAATCCTTGACGCCGCTAAGGCGCGGGCTACAACTTCTTCGTTGAAAGCCCACAAATCCTCAATGCTCCCGCCTCCTCGCCCCACAATCATAACATCAACTTCAGGAAAAAAGTTGTTGATATCTGCAATACCCCGCGCAATCTCTTGGGCCGAACCATCACCCTGAACTTTGACGGGATAAATCAAAACATGAAGACCACTAAATCGCCGGTCCAAAACATTGAGCATATCGCGGACCGCAGCCCCCGAAGATGATGTAATCAGAGCGACACAGGTCGGAAATTTAGGAATGCCTCGCTTTCTTTCAGCCGCAAACAAACCTTCACTCTCTAACTTCTTCTTCAGCTGCTCAAAGGCGAGCTGAAGAGCCCCGAGACCTTCTGGCTCCAATTGACTCAAAACAATCTGATAACTTCCCCGGGGTGGATAGACACTGATTTTTCCGATCGCGACAACTCGCTGACCATTTTCAAGTTGAAACTTAAGTCGCGAGTTTGCCCCACGAAACATCACCGCACTAATGGAAGCCGCTTCATCTTTTAAACTAAAATAATGATGCCCAGAGGGGTGGGCTTTAAAATTACTCACTTCTCCAACCATAACGACCTGAGCGAACTGACTTTCGAGTTGTGATTTGATCGCATGAGTAAGTTCCGAAACGCTCAAAGGCTTTTCACGCGTACCCAATTTAGAGGCGCCTTCTAATCCCTGTTCCGTTGATTCATATTCAAACTCGTAGCTCATACATCCTCTCAAGCCCAGGGGGCCTAAGTCAGGATGATGCTGCCATCTAGAATGCGTCGAGAAAAGTCATTTCCGAGATAAAAAATGATTAAACTATTCAAAAACGGAAGTTCCTTCATAAATACCTCAGGCTTTTGCTTTAAAAGCCGGGCCTCCACCAAGCCCTCCGAAACCGCCAGCCATACACAAAATCGAATAATCTTCTGAAGGGGCGCCCCTGAGAGCAGGCAGCCCTGGAAAAATCTCTCCATTAAAGCGGCTTCATCATATAATCCACGATCCCGATCCTGAAGAATCTGAAAGAAGCCCGCGCAAATCGCTCGCCAAAGATCCTCGTCCAATTCGTTGAAAAATTCAGATTTAATAAAAATGCAAGCGGGCTCAAACTGCAATTTGAGTGGCGTCGAAAGTTTTGCGTCGAGTAAAATTCGGATTTTTTGACGTAGACCAAATATTTTTTGAGATCTTGAAAGAATACGCTCGGCCTCAGGGACAAATTCATGGGTATCTGAAGTTGTCTCTTCCTTAGGCATGGTGAGCAAGTAATGCGAAAATATTTTGAACGAATCGGGACTCGACATCAATTCTGTTAGACCCCAAAGCGGCGTGAATTTCGGACGCCTTACTTCCTGAGGCGCGCAGGCTTCACCCAAAGCATCGGAATAGAAGCAATCCCACAATAACACTGCGCGGTAGTCATATTCGGATCGCTTTCTCAAGATTTGAGTGTTCAAAGGAAACACTTTCGAAGCCCGTTCAATGAACTCCCGACGAAAGTGTTTCAGCCTAAAAACAGATTCCTCAGATACAAGATAGTCTAGAATTTTCGCACCCAACTCGTCAGCCCTTGATGATTGAAAAAAATAATCGACCAAAAGTTTCTGAGCCTCTTCAATTCCCTGATGCCGAAACGCTAGGTCCATCAAAGAATCCAATTTATTTAATTTTTGGATCTCCGAAGATGCCCACCATTCATGCACTCCCAAATTCCAGGATCTCCCCAAATCGCCCAAAGATTCGGAAGACTTTCGCAAATTTGAAAGGTCCTCAAGCTCAAGCGCACCAAGTGATCGTAAACGATCCGTCAGCTTATCGATATTTTGAGCTCGTTCCTGCTGACGCTCACGAGGTAAGCGGGCCGTGAGTTCAAAAATCTTCCGAATGATCTCTACTTCTTCATTCAGCAGAGGAGTTTCTTCTCTTTGAGCTTCGAGCTCAATAAGCGCCGAATCAACCTCGCCTCGCATTTCAAACCACTTCGCACGTAGCGATGCTTGCACATACGGACTATCCAACTGATCAATAAGTTTAAGAACCTGGCGATCACTCGAGACCTCCATTAATGTTCCGATCCAGTCCGTTTTTAAGTGTTGGTCCCGAACATGATTCAAGCATAGAAAAACGAGATTTGGCTTCTTATGCCGATGAGCCTGCTTAAGATAATCTTCCCACGGAAAATTTGCGTCCCCCCCGGCCGATGGCGAAAACTGTTCCAAATATTTGGAGTCCAGAGCCCAACCTTCTCTAATCCATAGCCAATGCCGACTCTGAAGCTGCCGCCTATCTAAATCTCCAATATACTCTAGTGCCGCTCGTATCCATCTTTCAAACGACTCTTCCCCTACTCGGTCACGTGCATCCCAAAATAAATCTAAATTATCATCCGTAAGAATTTCACGTGGCAAATCAGAAAGCAGATAGCGTGAAAGTAAAACCTGCTGTCCCTCGGCCGGCGTTAAGAAACTTAAAATTTCTAAAATCTGCGCCGGTTGGAGATCTCGGCCACCCGTAGAATCTGGAACCATTAGCGAAAGATGCTCTTTAAGATAAGAGCGAATCGAGGCTGTGTTCAAGAGATAGTTCTTTCTTAGATCCTCAAGCAACCAATCAATCGGAATCTCTAATTGGGTCAAAACATATTCATAAAAATCCTGTGAACAGCCACAGGAACGTAATCTATCAAACCATAATAGTTTGTTTGAGCTTCTTTCGAAAGCCCTTCGTAGATTTGTCCGAACGACATCCGATTCTCGTTCATGCTGTGGCCAACGCCTCCCGTCCGCTTCGCCCAAATTCTTTTGCTTTAAAGACCATAAAAATAAAAATCTCTCCTCCGTTGAAAATCGAAGCAAGGCCTCAGACAGAAGATTGTTGTCAATCTCAACAGCTACCTGCCACAGCGGAAGGGCTTCCGGCTCGGAATCAAAGGGGGGCGGAAACATTTCGTCCGTCTCAAAAAAGACTTTCCACTCGGAAACAAAACTTGGAAGTTTGTCACTTAATGGAAAAACTTGTTCCTTGATTCCATAGAGAGCAAGTGGACTTATTTCAAAATCTTTCCAAAACTCAACGCCCATCAAATTCTCAGTAATACGCTTATGATCGTAACGGACAGCCTCCATAAAGGCGTCGCGCCACGACAATGAAAGTGTGTCCTCGGAAATTTTGGAAATCTTCGATTCAATCGCTTTAAATAGTCTCTTGAGAGTTATTCCATCTCGATGAGCATAGGCAAATCGTACTCGCTTACTAAGATCCTCATCCAAGACGCTGCGGCGCAATTCATCCATAGCCCGGACGGACCAGGGATCAGAGTAAAAGCGTTTGATTTCTTCCGCGGCTTCAATCGGCTTTTTGAGTTTCGCTCCCAAAATCATTCCCAAAAAAAGATGGGCCTCGGCCTCAAGATCTTCCCTTCCGAGAACTATTTTCAAATCTTCGAAAGTTGGAATTAACGAGCCATGATAAACACTTTTCAATAAGGCGCTGAAAAAATGATGGCTGTCTGGATGCGTCCTCAAGTACGAATGCATTTGTCGAAAATCGCCTTTCATGTAGGCATCATATAAACGAAGACTCGCCGGTCCCACTGCACGATGATCCTTGGGCCGATGCCCCAACTTCCAAAGCATCAAATAACTTGCTTGTTCAAGATTCGGATCTCGAATGGATTTTTGAAATTCATGAACGGCAGCCTCGACGTCCTTGAACTGGACTAGTTGAACCCAAGCCAACTCCCAAGCATGGTCAAGCTGCGTTGAATAGTGTCGTTTTAAGCCCGCCCAATCTTGGCGGCGAATAAGTTCCGCCTCGTGGTCCACATTCAAAATTTATGAAAATTCCCTAAAAATGTCAGGAATTATCTCGGTTTAGACTATTTCGCCTTCATTTTAAGGTCGGCTGTCGCCACCTGACTCTTTAAATAGGCTATCGCGGCGTTTAATTGAACGTCCTCCACCTCTTCGTTGGGAGACAAACTCTTGGTTGAGACTTTCTTTTTTACTTCCGGCTTCATGGCGGCCTTAGCTGCCTTCGCGGCCTTCTTTTTTTCGAGCTCCCCAACTATATGATTGGGAAAGTCCTTCTCTTTGAAACTTACGTCCGGATCCCTAGGGCCCCGAACGATCTCATCCGGCGTAATCCCCAGACCTTGAATTTGGCGTCCCGCAGGTGTTTTATAGAGAGCAACGGTGATCTTGAGACCACTTCCATCTTCAAGTGGAATCACGTTTTGAACACTTCCCTTCCCAAAACTTTGAACACCTATTAGGTGCGCACGCTTTTGATCCTGAAGAGCGCCGGCGACGATCTCGCTAGCGGATGCACTGCCCCCATTGATTAAAAGAGCAATTGGATAGTTGGGTTCAGTTCCCTTCGAGACAGCGTAATTCTTCGAAACCTTATCTTTGTCGCGGCCTTCCGTATAAACAATCAAGCCATCTTCAAGAAAAAGGTCGCTAATCTCGATCGCTTGAGTCAACAAGCCCCCCGGATTGTTGCGAAGATCTAGTACGAGGCCCTTAAGCGCTTCCTTTTGTCTAAGGTCATTTAAGGCGTTTCGAACTTCCTGACTGGACTTGTCCATAAACTGTCGAACATGAATGACACCGAAGCCATTTTTGACTTCATATTTAACGCTCTTAATTTGAATGACGGCGCGCGTAATGGTGAAGGGAATTAACTCCCCTGCCCCTTCTCGCTTGATCGTAATCGTGACAGGATCCCCCGGCTTACCTCTCATAAGTTTGACAGCCTCTTCTGTCGGCATCGTCGCCGCCGCAACATCACCAATCTTTACGATAATATCTCCGCTCTTAATTCCGGCCTTGAAAGCAGGTGTATCTTCAATCGGCGATACGACTGTTAGAAAGCCGTCCCGTTTAGAGATTTCGATTCCGAGACCCCCAAATTCACCCTTAGTCTCCGCCTGCATTTCCTGAAATTCTTCACGAGGCATATACGTAGAGTGTGGATCAAGGTCCGTTAGCATCCCGGAAATTGCACCATCCACTAATTTTTCGTCCGTGGGCTCTTGCACATAGTTCTTTTTTACAATGTCATAAACTTTAGCAAATTTCTCAAAGCTTCGATAAACTTCACGCGCCTTGTCTTTTGAATATACAAAGGTCCAGGCTCCACCGCTAATAAACGCGGCAAAAGAAAGTAGGAAAACAGCTACGGATACCTTTTTTGTTTTTATCATTTCAACCTCAAAGAAATTAGTTATTTTTGTCGGTACTTTGAGCAGCTGCCCGGGCTTTTTTCTTTTCGAAAGTCTTGAGCTCCTCAAGTCTCAACCCGAAAAGCTCCTTCTTAGATTCAAGTTCCGAGATGTTTTCTTCAAGATTCTTCTTCAAGGCTGTAACTTCCTCAATTCGAATTTCTCGAGTGGACATCAACTTTAGCGGTTCGCGAACAAGATTCTTTTTAACTTCCTTCATTACCAAGGCGGCATGCTCCAGCTCGGTCCAAGAATCAGCCCTTAGCGTAAACAAGCGTTCGGGCCAGCTCAGAAGGGGTACCACGATCACTCCCATTCGGGCCTTGAACTTGGACTCAAACTCATCAAGCTCCTTTAAAAGTTTAGCATGAACCTCATCCAATGACTGGGCTGAGAGCTTCAGGTCCTTAATTTCTTTTCGAAGACTTTTGATTTGCTTTCGAACTCTCGTTACCTGGCTCGTCGCGCCACGGACCTCTACCGAGCCTAAGACAATGAAAAAACTCATGGCCCAGGGCAGCAACCGCCATTTCATCCCAGCGCAACCTCTCGATAGCGAAGTTTAAATAAGACAAAACATACCGCCACACCGATCAAACTCGAGCCGACAACGAACAGAGAATTGATGAACCAGGACAAAGGTTCCCATTGCCATAGGAAGACCGATTCAAATTCGCTTGCAAAAATAGCCGATAGAAAAACAGCTAATCCCGAAGCGAGGATTATCCGCGCCAACTGAGGATAGCAAATTGGAAGGAAGAGCTTCATCGATGGGGCCCCTAGCATTTTCATTAATGACCATCGATCCATTTGTAGCTGCGCCAAACGTTCCATTTGAAAGTAAAGCACAACAACAAGAGCCAAAACCCAAAGACTTAAAAACAAAGCGCTCGAGCCACTCAAAAACTGCTTAAGCTTTACGGGCGGCCTATGCACTATTTGAGCCGCGCTTACTTCAGGAATGCCTTCGAGACCTTTAAGAAAAGTCGGGGCATCTTTGACTTGCAAATTTACCGAAACAGGGAAGAAACTCTCTTCCAACTGTTCCAAAACCGAGCCCAATTCAGGATACAGCTTTCGCAAGGAGTTTTTGTTGGCTTCACGATCTTGAATTTCATATTTGATGACGTCGTCGCGGCTACGAACAAAGGATTTGAAATCGTCCACATAATCTGGATTGAGAATGACCGAAACCCTATCGTTTTTAAACTCCTGTACCAAACTGGAATCAACGTTCGAAAAAATCCAAAAGCTCGCTAAAAAAAGAGCTCCGAGAACAACAAAAGCCAATTGTAGGCCGATTTCTCCTAAGTACCTCATGCCCGTACTCCTTTGTTAGACGAGGTGGCACTAGATGATTGCGAATTCCCGAGGTAGGGAAGGCTAACCTCCTCAGGATCCAAAAGCCTGATTCCCTCATTTTCAATATGATAACGCAATATGGACGGATGATGAAACTTGGGCGGATGATGAGTTGATATAAAAACTGTTGCCCCATCCTTATAATGTTCCCATAAGATATCCAATAAGAGGTCTGCCTGGTAGGTATCGAGATGTGCGGTGGGCTCATCTGCCAAAATTAGCCGTGGCCGCCTTATCAAGGCCCGAGCAAACTCAACTTTTTGGACCTCTCCACCGCTCAATTCTCGATAAGCCGACCGAAGCCGATGTTTAAGCCCCAAATTCATAAGGAGTTCGACTCCCCGAGCTTCCCGCTCCGGGCGCTCAACTCCATCTATTTCGAGCGGAAGACACACATTATGTAAGACAGATTTATCCGCTAACCCGCGGGGGTTCTGGAAGATGAATCCTATATTACGTAAATGTGTGGGGCTGTGCTGCAACAATTGTTGCCCCAAAAAAACAATGGACCCCTGACTCGGCCGCTCTATGCCACATAGCATCCTAAATAGGGTTGTCTTTCCAGATCCACTTGAACCAGTCAAAATTGAGAATGTTCCTCGTTCCAAGGAAAAATTCAGATTTCTGAAAATAGCCTGAAGGCCAAAATTCTTTTGTACATTTTTGAATTGAAACAGCAATTTGCGAACCCCTTTTTCTAATGTAATCTTCTTATAAGATATGCATATTTCATTTTTGATTCCACTCCTGATTCAGAATGCTAGCGATAGCTTAAACCCTATAGACTTAATATTTGAGGCTGGATGGGTTGTAAAAACGGTTATGGCCCTTTTACTCCTAGCCTCCGTCGTTAGTTGGACCATAATTTTTTGGAAGGTTTGGCTGTTGCGCGGTGCAGCACGAGAGAATATT
>PCXB01000008.1 GCA_002787535.1 Deltaproteobacteria bacterium CG11_big_fil_rev_8_21_14_0_20_45_16 | reverse complement strand
CAAAAATTCTGGCGCCTGTTAATCCAAAATATGAAAATTCAAATTGTGCACAACCCCCCATTACAAGGTTTTTAGACTTTTTCAGAGATGACTATCTAGTTTCTCTAAACAAGTTGGGAGTCCCTTGAACGGAATGGGGTTGGGGGATTTTGACGTCGTCGTTGAAGGAATTTGGCCCACCCGATGTTCGGAAGCTTTTCAATTGGTTTCAAAAGGAGTCAATCCTTAAAGGAGGCCTGCGGAGCTCTAAGATCTAAGACTCTGTCTTCTTTATCGGCAACCCATTTTTAATAAGTTCTTCCATATAAATGTCATGATTAAGTGCCTTTTCGAGCGATACAACGCCTTTGGGAGTTTGGCCTCGAGCGGCATGAATTAAAACAAGGGCGGCCGGATAACCTGTTCCCATTTCCATAGCGGTGAATCCCGTATCTTCATCTTGAAAAAGCATCAAATCAAACTGATACGCTTTTCGCTTTCCAGATTTTATGCCCACGCAGGTTGCGCGCAAAACCACAAGATCCTTATCTCCTGGAAAATCCAACTTAGCGGGTGCTAATTTATGAAAAATCTCTCGAGGAACAACCGGAACTCCGTTTACTTCCACGGGTTCAAGGTCTAGCAGGCCCAAATCTACCATGCATTTAAATTTGTCGTAGTGGCCTGGATAGCGGACAGTTTTATACTCGTAAGTTTTAACTTTATTTTCGAAAGTCCATGGACAAGTAGAGCTTCCGCCCGTTGTGACAAAGGCTTCGCATCGCCCCACGGGCGCTTCAAAATCAATGCTTTCCAATTCTGAAAAAGTATCGATCTCGGCAACTTTAGAATTTCGTAAGACCCACGCCTTGCCAAGGTATTCATTGGTGAGACCCCGAATGCTAAACACAAGCTTGTAATCAAGCGGTGGCTTGGGTTCTTGTGCTAAGCCACCGCATCGGATCTGAACTTCTTCAGTTTCATCCAACATTTCCATTCCGTAGGCTGCGAGAGTGTTGCCAAGCCCGGGGGCCAAACCACAATCGGGAACAATGCTGACGTTTTTTGATTTAGCAGCGTCATTAAGTTTAAGCTGTGCCTTTACAATATCGGTATTTCCACCCAAATCCACAAGATGGATCCCGGCCTCGATGGCTGCCTTCGTGATATCAACATTCAAGGAATAATCGATCGCACTTAATACGGCGTCGTAGTTTTTGAAAGTTTGAACAAGGGAGGCATGATTTTTGGCGTCAATTTGAATCGCTTTGGCCAGCGTCGACGAACTTAAGGCGTTCACTCGCTCAGCGGCTTTTTGGGCCACATCCATGGAGATGTCGGCCATGCCGATTTCCTTTGCGTCACCAAATTTTGAAAAATAGTAGCCGCAAGCTCTGCCCTGCATACCTGATCCCAATACCAAATAACGAAACTTCGACATCAATTATCCTCCTCAATTAAATCTTGAAACTAAGCGCTGGCCACTTTGTTCGGAGTCGAGCCTTCTAAGCTTTTTCCAATTTCGACAACAGTTTCATAAAACTCATCGATAACCCAGTGGGGAGTTGAGGTTCCTGCGGTGATCCCAACGTGTTTTTTATTGTGAAACCATTCTGGATTTAGCTCGGAGACTTTCTCAATATGATAGGCTTCTAGTCCCTTATCTTCGCATACCTTCTTTAGCTTTTTGGTATTGCTCGAATTGTAACCACCAATGACGATCATCAAATCAACTTCGTCGGCAAGTTTGTGGACTGCTTTTTGGCGATCCTTAGTTGGCTTGCAGATCGTGTCTACAAACTTCACTTCTTTTGCCGATCCGTCCGGATTTTTAAGAGCCTTAATTTTTTCAACGATGGGATAAACATGAGTAATTTGCTGAGTGGTTTGAGAAACAATGCCTATTCGTGGCTTGTCAGCGATTTTGTGAAAATCACTTTCATCGAGTATGACGGTGTATTCATTAAGGTCGGTTACGATTCCGCGAACCTCAACATGGCTTTCTTGTCCGATGACAACAGGATAAAAGTCTTCTTCCACAAGTTTTTCGACCGCGCGATGCACCCGCATAACGAGTGGACAGGTGGCATCGTACACTTTGAAGCCAACTTCGGCCGCTCGTAGCCTTACGCTTTGAGCCGCTCCGTGCGCCGTAATCATGACGTTGGGGGTGTCGATCACATCGTTCAAAGAGTCGACGATTTTCACTCCATTTTCCTTAAGGCGTTGAACGATCTGGGGATTGTGAACTAGTTGGCCAATTACCGTCAGGTTGCCTTTAAACTTGGGATCCATTGCTTCCTCGATAGCATCTCGAACCCCGAAACAGGTTCCCATAGCTTCAGCTTTTGTGACCTTCATAGACGATCAGTAATAGCGAGTTTTTGCCTTGAATGCACGCCTGTCTTTGAGCGTTTTAGGGCGAGAAACGGCCGAATAGCGCTGAAATTCAGCAGGGGAAGCCTTGTCAATCCGACGAACATCGTCTCAGATGAGGGGAAGTGAACTTTAGAAATCTTTGCATTATTGCCCATGTTGACCATGGGAAGACGACTCTTGTGGACCATTTATTACGTCAGGCCGGAAGCTTCCGTGCACATGAAGCCGTTACGGACCGTGCCATGGACTCAATGGATTTAGAAAGGGAGCGTGGAATCACGATTCTTGCTAAGAATACGGCGATTCAGTTGGGCGATACGAAGGTCAATATTGTCGATACGCCAGGACACGCGGATTTTAGCGGCGAGGTCGAGCGCATTTTGTCGATGGTGGATTCGGCTTTACTGTTAGTCGATGCCGCTGAAGGTCCTTTGCCCCAAACACGTTTTGTCTTGGAGAAGGCTCTGGCTCGAAATTTTCGTCCTATTGTGGTCGTCAATAAAGTGGATCGACCAGAATGTCGTGATGGGATTCGTGTTAAGGAAGTGGTGAATGCAATTTTTGATCTCTTTGTCGATCTGGGTGCCAAAGAAGATCAGGCGGATTTTCCAATCGTCTACGCTTGTGCTCGCCAAGGTTGGTGTACCAACACCCTAGAAGAAGCTCAAAAACTATTGGAGTCTCCGGAAGGAGGGAGCCTTCGTCCGTTATTTGACTTGATTCTGAAGCAAGTTCCTCCTCCTGCGGTTAGCCAAGATCCGAGCTTTAAGATGCAGGCCTCGAATCTTTCTTATTCGGATTATGTTGGCGAGCTAGCAATTGGTCGTGTTTATTCGGGAAGCGTAAAAAAGAACGATCGAATCATTCGAATGAGCTATTCCGAAAAATCTGGACCCACAAAAGAAACTTTTACCGTAACGCGTCTTTATACTTACGAGGGGCTCAAGCAAATAGAAGTTGAAACTTTGGTGGCTGGCGATATTGGGATTTTGTCTGGCTGTAAGAATTTTGAAATTGGTGACACTTTAACGTCGGACGATAAGGCGGAAGCTTTTGAGCGAATTCGTGTGGAACGGCCTACTGTTGGAATTTATTTTTCGGTGAACACTTCTCCCTTTTCGGGGCGAGAAGGAAAACCTCTTTTGTCGCGAACTTTATTTGAGCGACTTTCGCGTGAGACCAAAAAAAATGTGGCCTTGAAGATGGAGCCAACGGATAGTCCGGATCAGTTTAGAATTTTTGGTCGGGGTGAGTTACAGTTTGCTATTTTGATCGAACAGATGAGGCGAGAAGGCTTTGAATTTATGGTGGGAAAGCCCACCGTGCTTTGGCGCGGCGAAGGCGAGAGTCTTGAGGAGCCTATCGAAAAAGCTCATATTGATTTGCCCGGAGAGTTCGCACGGGAAGTGACCTCTTTATTTCAAGAACGTAAAGGGATTTTGCAGTCTTACGAAACTCTCGAAAGTATCGGCCGCGTCAGATTGATATTTGAAATTCCAACTCGAGGACTTTTGGGGATTCGCTCAAGATTTTTGACCATCACAAAAGGCGAAGGTCTGATGAGCAGCGAGTTTGCTGGCTACGCGCCGTCCAAAGGTTTTATTTTTCAGCGTACAACCGGTGCCATGGTGGCAGATCGAACGGGTCCTGTGACCGAGTATGCATTGAAGAATTTGGAAGATCGCGGTGTATTTTTCGTACAAGTAGGGATGGAAGTATACGAAGGAATGATCGTTGGAGAGTGCAACAAAGATACAGATTTAAATTTGAATGTTTGTCGTGAGAAAAAACTTACGAATATGCGGGCCACGCATGGCACGGCCCTTGAGCATCTTCATGGAATTCGCACTCTTTCTTTGGAGGACTGTTTGGAGTGGATGGAAGCGGACGAATGGCTTGAAATCACACCTGTTACCATTCGACTTCGCAAAAAGATTTTGGCGGGTAATATGCGAAGTGTTCGTAAAGAAGACCGTCTTGCTGACGGCGCTTCATAATCTGCCGTACCGGTAATGGTAAATGTCCACATTTGTGTACGCTTTATAGTCGTAAACTGGGGGCTCTAGGTCCTAATCCCGTCTTGGATTGAATAGGCGGTGACGGACAAGGCGTTGACACCTTCTATTGGGACGAGATACGCGATGGCATGCAATCGATGCTTTCTGCTGTGATGGCTTTAATAGTTGTTTTTACTTTAGGTATGGGAGAAGCAAGGGGCCAATGCTTAAACTTCTTCCCGCGCATTTTTTCTACAAATCCAATTAAAAATGTTCCAGCCGTTCCGGATCTTCGGTTCCTTGCTCACAAGGGATCCTACTTAAAAATGGCTATCGAGTTGCTTAGACAGGGAAAGCTGGTGATCGATGGTCGTTTTGTTGGGACAAAGGACTTTGTCGAAGAATGGAGCGGACACTTAAATCTAAATGAACTTCAATATTTTCGGGATCGTCTTTCGGATTCCGATCCTGACGTAATAGAGAGAATTGAAATTGGAATACGGAGAATCGAGGGGTACCTGAGGGATTTGCACTCTGACTACAGCGAGACTTTTGCTGACGAGCCAGAGATCCTCGAAGTTTGGGCTGCAAAAACTCGTTGGAGAATGAGTCCTTCGGGTTCGGGATTTAGAGATCGTGTTCTTACGGGCCAATATCAAGTTGTGCGTTTAGTAAATATTTGGGAGTTTGATATGTTTAGACGTTCCTATATGGGGAGCCATCCTTCGGATAAATTAATTCGAACTTTGCAGCCAGTCGGCGAATCTCTTTATCCCTGATCCCCAATTTGATTCATATTCCGCCGGTACCAGGAGACGTTTTGTAAACCTAGAACTTCAATAGATCGAGAACGATCTGCAGGCTGACGTTGGCTTGGCTTAGGACACTGATGCCAGCTTGTTGGAGGATTTGAGTGCGAGCAAGTTCGGCGGTTTCTTGTGCATAATCTGTATCGAGAATCTGCGATCGCGCGCTGGTCAGATTCTCTTGAGTCGTGAATACTGTAGAAAGTGCAGAGCTTAATTGATTTTGTTGAGCTCCTATTGAAGCACGTAGGCTTAGAAGTTGATCGTAACTATCATCCAAAACTTCCAGAAGATTTCTGGCGCTTTGGGCATTCCTGATACTCAATTCTCGCTTGGTTGTGATGAGATTGGTGTCTTGCATATAAAGGTCAATATTGCTTCCAGATTTATATATAAGGTCGGCAAACCCATCTCCGTTCAAATCGGAGGCCGCCTGAAGCGTGGTCGAAAGACTGCCAGAATGTACTATAGGGGACGAGAAACTACCGTCTCCGTTGTTTCTATATAGCTCCAACGCATTATCGCCAACATTATTCGAGATAACATCGATTAAGCCATCGCCATCAAAATCCTCCAGAACCCTATTGGTATTTATATTGTGTGCAAGCGTCGAGGTGCTAGCAATGAGTTGACCACTTCCATCATTCATAAAGGTCTGATATCTACCGCCTCCGACAACGCCCGTACCAAAGATATCCAAATCTCCATCGTTATCGAGATCGGCAATGGTCATTTTGTTGTTTTCTGATGCTGAGTTAATAGTATCTTCGACATACGCCGCGCCATCGTATCGATCAATCTCTGCGGTGCCGAGAATGATATCTGCAGATAAAACATCATCCCTTCCATCTTTATTGAAATCACCAATCGAAATATTACTTAATGTTCCAGCGACGGTGCGCAGGGTGATAGCAGCCTGGAAGCTGCCATCTCCATTTCCCAATGCCAGTAAGATGCTTTGCCCATCTTTTATGATGATATCTTGGAATCCATCACCGTTGATGTCGCCAGCTTGAATTTCGCCGAGATTCGTGAAGTTCATAGTGAAAGACTGAGTAAAGCTCCCCGATGCGCTGCCTAGAAAAATTTTGACTTCATCGAGATTCACATCTGCCGTGACAATATCGGTATGGCCATCTCCATTATAGTCAGCGAAAGTCACATAATTGGCTCTTTTAAAATTATAAGTCGTTGCGGATGAAAATGTTCCATCGCCGTTGCCAAAGTAAGCATATGAATTGTCATTTGACGCCTGACCTCCTGCAAACACATCCTCAATTCCATCATCATTCAAATCGACTACTTTAATCTGAGAAGCTTTGGCGGTGAGCGTTTGGTCCAGGCTAAAGGTTTCAATGTTCTGAAGGCTTTGATCGTAGGCTTCGATCGAAGTCGGTGAAAAACCGAGATCTAGGTTTTGGCCTTTATATTCGCCAACCTGTATTTCCGCCCCGTCAAAACTTCCGTCGAGCAAATGTCGGTCTCCAAATTGAGTTTCTTGGTTGATCCTATTATATTCGTCTAAGAGTTGATCGAATTCCGTTTGAAGGTAGGAGCGTTCCTTCCCACCGAGCAACCCGTTGGAAGATTGAAGACAGAGTTCTCGCATTCTTTGGATCAAATCCATCTGAGTTTGTAGGGCAGAGTCGGCGGTTTGTAGTAGGCCCATAGCTCGGTTGATGCCAATTTGAATCTGTGCGAAAGGGCGAATATAAGACTGCAGTCGCTCGCCGATAGCCAAGCTTGCGGCATCATCGCCAGCATGGTTAATGCGACTTCCCGAGGCGAGTCGTTCCAGGGAGCGAGCGTAGGCGCGGGTGTTGTCGCCGATCCGCCGCTGTGCCATCAGAGAGAGTATGTTGGTGTTAATTCTCACCTACATACCTCCACATCACATTGCACTAAACGCGCCGCTTCCAAATTTTGAAGTTTAAACTTCATTCGAGAATTTCTTCAATCTTCAAAGAAATCTCTGAAGCGTCAAGGACTTAGCTCAAAGCGCTAAACTCTCTGCACCAGAGGATCGCGGTGCATTTTGCGCCCGGGCACACTGCTTCCCACACGGCGCGCAATAGTTGATTCTAAGCGCGTCTGCGCTCTGACCAGTCTGTAGGGCTGCATATTTCCGACATAGATTGATTGTAAGTTATCGTTCACAGGTACCGGGAGACGTTATGTGAAGTTTACAAAACGTCTCCCGGTACCTGTGGATTATTGTGAACGGAGGCCTAACTTAGGACAGAGACTTTCGAGCGGGCAGACGGAACATTTTGGTCGGCCGGATATGCAGACCTGGCGACCGTGCTCGATTAGAAGGTGTGAAAATATCACCCAATCTTTTTTTGGAATGATTTTATTCAAATCCTTCTCAACTTTTTCGGAATCCTTGTGTTTGCTGAGACCCAACAATCGGGAAATCCGCCCGACATGGGTATCCACAACGACGCCGCCTGGTTTTCCAAATGCATTTCCGAGAACCACGTTGGCCGTTTTGCGTCCGACACCTCGGAGTTTCACAAGCTGTTCCATTTTACTAGGAACGCAGCCGTCGTAGTTGGCGACCAGATCTTCGCTCATGGATTTTAAACTTTTGGCTTTCTGTCGATAAAAGCCTGTTGAATGGATTATTTTTTCGATTCTCTCTTGCGGGGCTTTAGCTAGTCTTTGTGCATCGGGATATTTGGCGAACAACTTTGGTGTTACTTCATTGACCTTTTTGTCCGTGCACTGAGCGGAGAGAATCGTTGAAACCAATAGCTGAAAAGGATTTTGATGAACGAGCGAGCATTTTGCCTCGGGATAGCTTCTCTTAAGAATTTTAATTATTTTTAAAATGTCCTGTGGCAAGTCTTAGGCAGCCTTTTTTTCTCTTTGCTTTGAAAAAAGTTCAAGCAGCTTTTTAAGAGGCCAGGTGTTGATGATCTGCGAAGGGGCGACCAAGGCTTTCCGCGCCATCCAAACTCCAAACTCTAAATCGTCTAAACCTTCGACTGAGTGAGCGTCGGGATTTATGGAAATCAAAAGTCCTGCTTCACAAGCTTGTCGAAGATAGCGCCAATCCATATCCAATCGATGCGGATTGCAATTTAATTCGATCACCGTATGGGTGGCGATGGCTTCGCGAATAATGGCCTCGTAATTCAAACGATAGGGCTCGCGGCCAAGAAGCAGGCGACCGGAAATATGTCCAATCATTGAGCTATACGGATTTCTAACCGCAGCTAAAATTCGATCAGTCATTTCTTTGAGCCCATAGCGCTGATGTATCGATGCAATAACAAAATCAAATTCCTTCAAAATTTTATCTGGATAGTCGAGTTCGCCTTCTTTTAAAATATCGCTTTCGACACCTTTCAATACCCGAAAGGGCGCTGATTTTTTATTGTACTGATCAATCTCTTTCCACTGTTTTTGCAAATCTGCATCTTTAAGCCCGCGCGCATAAAAAGCGGTTTGGGAATGTTCGGAGATTCCAAAATAATCCCATCCTTTGGCTTTGGCGGCATCGAGCATATTTTTTAGGCTATCGCTACCGTCGGAATAAGTAGAGTGGGCGTGGAAACAGCCCTTGAGGGATTCAAGGCTTACAAATTCGAAGGACTTTTCTGCCGCATATTCCCTGGCCTCAGGTGGATGGTAGACAATTCCCAATTCAGCATAGAGTTCTTGCTCGGATTCGATTTTTAAAAGCCGATCAGATTTCTTTAGCTCATTAGCAGTAAGGAGGAGTGTTTTCTTTCGTGCCGCAGATTCCAAAGAGTGCCAATGCTCGGGTGAACTGGTCAAAAATACGCGATGAATTGGAAACGATGCCTTAGCGACATGAATGAATTTTAACGAATGGCCATGCTTGGTTTTGAGGCTGACTTGACGGGTGCTTGGAGATTTTTTAAGGCCTAATTTTTCCAGATGTTTAGCTTCGAAACTTTTCTTGTCCTCAACCAAAAATTCTAGAGTTTCGATAACTTCGTGTCGCATTCCTAAATCGCCGACTTCTTCAAAGGGCGTGTCTTTGGGGAGTCGCGAACGGAATTCACGGGTTTCGTCTATGGCGTCACACAAAAGAACTTTGCCTCGACGGGCTTTGAGGTTTTCAATTTCCTTAAGAAGCTTTTCCTGAGTTTTCTGGCCAAACCCAGGGAGTTCGACGAGTCGATTTTCAAGGCAGGCGTATTCGAGTTCCGCTAAGCTGCTGATTCCCAATTGCTCATAGACCCCACGGATTCTTTTGGGCGCCAAGCCGCTCAGTTCGTCCAGTTCGAGCAAGCTCAAAGGCCAATCTCCTATAATATTGCGGAAATCAGTGCTCGTCGAAGTCTGCCAAAATTCCGAAATTACTGCCGCGATACCCTTGCCCACACCTTTAATTTCGGTGAGACGATTTTCTTTAATAAATTGATTGAGCTGCTCGTCTTTAAGGCTACTCAGCTCCTCTCGTGCGGCCCGGAAGGCCCTGATTTTAAAGGGATTCTCATCCCGCATTTCCATAAAAAACTGAATGCTTCGAAGGTGCTCCAAAACAGCCGGAAGACTGGCAGTCATGAGCGGGAATCTAGCCAGCCAAAGATGGACGGGCCAGTTAAATTCGCCTACAAGCGTAGTCTATGTCCAAAAATGCCGAAACGGTCCCAGGGAAGCTCGAAGAGGCCTTAAAGGAGCTTGAACTCGTAGTACAAAAGCTAGAAAAACCTGATTTGGCGCTCGAAGACTCGATCTCCCTATTTGAACGGGGGAGTAAGCTGTCCGAACTCTGTTATACAAAGCTTGAAGAGGCTGAAAAAAAAGTGGAGATTTTAGTAAAAAAATCGCCGCTAGCTAGCTCCCGAAAAGATTTTGAAACTGAGGACTTTGAGGCTTAAGACCGAATTGATCCAGGGCTAAACATGAAAGCTGCACAACTTCATAGCGATTCTTCGGCGATACGTAGTTTGGATTTGGAATCTTATCTGCGAGAGATGAGGGCCTCGGTTGATGCACGTTTAGAGTCCTACCTTCCAGAACCTCGGGAAAAGGTTGAGGCGGCAGCCGCGTACAGTTTATTTTCGTCCTCCAAACGGATTCGTCCGTTATTCTGTCTTGAAACATGTTTTGCGCTTTCTGGAAGCGAATTGGCCGCGTGGCCGGCCGCCTGTGCTCTCGAAATGGTTCACACCTACTCTTTAATTCACGACGATCTTCCGAGCATGGACAATGACGACTTGCGCCGTGGGAAGCCAACGAATCACAAAGTTCATGGTGAAGCGATGGCCATTTTGGCAGGAGATGGGCTCTTGACTAAGGCATTCGAGATTTTGGCAGCCTCGAATGATACTCCTGATTCACTTAGCCTCGGATGGGTTCGCGAGTTGGCCAAGGCCGCGGGCATGCGAGGGATGGTATTGGGACAGGCCATTGATTTAGAAGGCCTTGCCTCAAGAGAGCTTAAGGAAATGGAAAACCTCCATCTTTGTAAGACAGGAGCTCTTTTAGCGGCTTCCGTTGTGATGGGGGCGATGGCGGCGGGCTGCAGTGAAAAAGGTTTGAAATTACTCCGCGATTTTGGCCAAGCGATGGGGCTGGCTTTTCAGATTCAGGATGATTTATTAGATGTATTGGGTGGGGCTGAAATTGGTAAGCCGGTAAAAAGTGATGAAAAGAATTCCAAGCTGACTTATGTTTCTTTATTAGGCTTGGACCGCGCGAAGGAAGAGGGCCGATTCTGGTTCGAAAAGGCATTGGAAAAGCTAAATGCTGTATCTTTCTCTCACGTTAATCGATTGGAAGATCTCACCAGATTTGTGATCGAGAGAAAGTTTTAGGAAGGGCGAAGATGCTAAAAGGTTATTTTACAACGGAAGAACTTCGAACTCGCTATCCCCTTAGTATGGATATTCAGTCCCCAGTGGATTTGAAGAAGTTAAGTGCAGAGCAGATAAAAAATCTAGCTCAAGAGCAGCGCGAGTATCTCATTGAGGTTTGCGCGCGTAACGGCGGCCATTTGGCTCCTGGACTTGGCGTGATTGAACTGACGCTTGCGCTTCATCGAGTATTTGAATCTCCAAAAGATAAAATCGTCTGGGACATCGGCCATCAATCTTATCCTCATAAATTGGTAACGGGTCGTTTTGAGTCGTTGCAAGGCTTGCGAAAAGAGCATGGGGTGTCTGGATTTTGTCGTCGGGAAGAAAGTCCCCATGATATTTTTGGTGCGGGCCATGCGGGCACGAGTATATCGGCAGCCATTGGTGTGGGCGAAGGGCATCGACGTAATAAGGATTCGCACAAAGTCATTGCCGTAATTGGTGACGCGGGCCTTACGGCGGGGATGGCTTACGAAGGTTTGCACCAAGATGTTAGATTTAAGAAAAATTTAATCGTCATCTTGAACGATAACGAAATGAGTATTGCTCCGAATGTTGGAGCAATCAATGCGATGCTTTCAAAAAAGATGAGTTCCCCGTTTTTACATCGTATTCAAGATGAGTTGAAAGCAATGGCCGCTCGCGTTCCTGTTGTGGGCGAAGAATTAGTCGAGAGTTTGAGCCGTCTCAAGCATTCGATTAAAAACTTAATTGTTCCCACGGTGATGTTTGAGGGCATGGGCTTTCGGTATTATGGACCAATGGATGGACATGATTACGAAGCGCTCGTTGAGCTTCTCGAAAATGTAAAACAGATCAACCAGCCCGTTCTTATCCATATTGTTACCGAAAAAGGTCGAGGTTACGCGCCTGCGATTGCGGACAAAGAAACTTTTCATGGCTGTGGACCCTACGAAAAGGAAAGTGGAAAAATTGTTAGTAAACCGGGAGAGGCTCCGGGATACAATAAAGTCTATGCGAAGACCGTTGCGCTTTTGACAAAAACAGATCCTAAAGTGGTTGCCATTACGGCAGCGATGCCTTCTGGAACCGGTTTGGGAGTTGTTCAAAAAGAAACTCCTGATCAATTTTATGACGTAGGGATTAGCGAGCAGCATGCGGTAACTTTTGCCGCAGGTTTAGCGACTGAAGGCATTAAGCCCCATGTAGGAATTTATTCCACATTTATGCAGCGTGCTTACGATCAAGTGATTCATGATGTTTGCATTCAGAACTTGGATGTTAAAATGGGGCTCGATCGCGCGGGTTTTGTTGGGGCGGATGGCGCGACTCATAATGGTTGTTACGATATTGCGTTTATGCGAGCGATTCCTAATCTTGCGGTTTGTGCGCCCAAAGATGAGTTGGAGCTCCAAGAATTGGTTGTGGCAATGAATAAACATCAGGGGCCTTCCTGTGTTCGATATCCTCGAGGGTCCGGTGTGGGCATGCCGCTTTATAAATCTTTGGACGAGATCCCTGAAATCGAATGGGGGTCGAGCGAAATTATTTATTTTTCTGGAGCTAGTACAACAATCGAAGATGAGACTTACGAAAGAAAGAACATTCCTGCGGAGTGGGTTGAAAGACTCGTGAAAAGTCAGAAGGCACCACTGGACTTTATCTTTGTCGCTTGTGGGACGATGGTTCTACAGGCTTTGAAAGCTGCCAAGGAATTAAAAAAGGAAAGTCTTCATTCGATTGTTGTTAATGCACGCTTTATCAAACCATTGGACGAAAAACTTATGAGACGCCTTTTGAATCTCTCCAAGAACATCATTACGATCGAAGAGCATGTACTGATGGGCGGCTTCGGATCGGCGGTTATGGAGTTTTACCAACGGAATGATCTCTTGCAGGATCTTAGAATCAAATGTTTGGGTATTCCCGATAGATTCTTTGAACAGGCTTCTATTGATAGCCTCTACAAGCAGGCTGGATTAGATATTGAATCGATTAAGGCTGCAGCTCGGAAGATCGTATCGAGTAGCGCCGAGGGAATGGGGTCAGGGCGGTTAAGTGCCAGTAGGCTACCTGGCACTTAACCGCCCTGACCCCATTATGTTGAGGTACATACGGCGTGAAACTAAAAACTCTTGATTGGGTTTGGGCACTTGAGCTCGGCGAAGTACTCCCAAAAAGCATTCTTTAAGCATTTGCACGGAGGCGGCTTTCGACCGATTCATTTCCTGAATTTGTATGTCGGAAACTCGGCCATCCATGCCTATTCGTAAAATAAGTCTAGGGCTTCCATGAAAGCTAGAGTCGCGAATGAGGACATCGTCATAGCAATCCTTAAGATCGGAAAAAAAGGGCTGAAGAGATTTTTGAATCTCATGCGCACTAATATTTAAGTCATTGGCTTCGATTTCCCCGGCTTCGAGATCATCAGCCCAAGCAGCTCGAACCGTGTCTCTTAACCCGCGTCTCGAAGTGTGAGTTTCAGTGTCCTTAATTTTCAATAAGTCTTCATAGCTCTTTTTGAAGGTATCGGCGCTCGGAAGTCGCGGACCTGAGCTCCAGCTTCGAATTTGATTCTGAATTTTTGAACGAGTCGTTGCAGCGCCAGAACCAGTTAATGGCTTGGTTACGATGCTGGATTCAATTTTACTAATATCAATAGTTTGGTAATCGCAAGGCGTTTGAGCTGGTATCAGTCCCATGAGGCAAATAATAAAAATAGGAAAGCATCCTGAAAGAATCCAAAAATGCTCACGAAAAAAAGTTTTGCTGAGATTTGCTAGCGAAATATATTCAAACGAGAATCTGAGTCGCTGCCCGATTTGATTTGTCAGCTCATAGGAGCTCCTTTCATCACACTTCAGTTCAAAACTAGGAATCAGATCCTCGTCCCAATAAGGTTTCCAAATCGTCGCCGAAGCATTAGACAGGCTGAGGTGCGAGGCAAAACTGACGCAGAGGCTCTTGAAGTTCCATTGGACTTTCAATCCTGGCTTTAAGGAAAAAAAATTTCGTTCAATCTTTAAACCGCCGTTTAATTGACAAACAACATAGCTACCCGGTGTTTTGATCTTTAGCTCGCCGAGCATCTCCCCGTGAGTCCCACGGAGGCTAAGATGGAGGGTGGGCCAGCGGCCTAAAATGCTTGAAAGAAATCCACGAATCACGGGGCCTTAATAGCGGAGTTCCGAGATTTGCGGAAGCTCTCCAAAGGCCGTAATTTCAGAAGTTTCTTCTCGAGGCTTAAGAGATTGAAAAGCGCTGCTTTTTCAATACTTTGGGTAAGTTTGGATCCTTCCATCTCGATAATATTGGGACGACGAATGTCTCCTTCGATTTGAACATCATCCAGCTCAATAACCATTTGTGAGCTTAGTTGAAGCCATACAAAGACTGCTAATCCCGAGATTGTCAATGTATCTGCCTTTGGCTGTCATCGGCAATATACTCTCGGTATTTATCCGTAAGCTCTTTTTCAAGTTTTACTTTCCTATACTCAAATTCTTCGCGAAATTCCTTTGAGTCTGGGGGGAGGTCTACTTCTCGAATCTGATTTCTGATAGCAAAAATATTTTGGGTGATGCGCTGTCTAAGCAGCGGCCAAGTAATGGCTTTCCATTCAGGAGAGGCGCCACTCAGAATGATTATGCTTCGGTCCAAATTTTCCAGCCAAAGTTTGTAAGCAGCCTGAAAATCACCATCAAATTCATTGGGGAGCTGTTTACTACGATCCTCATCCATCTTTTCGAATTGCGCCTTAATACCCTCTTCGGACGGATTAAGTTTCTTGCTGAAAATTTTACGGAGCACCAAATCAAGCTCGTTGAGATCAATAGGGTTTTTCTGAGATAGCCAAGAAGCTTTCTTGATCAAAAATTCCTTTGGCTCGTCTTGGCCGGCCAAAGCTTTCTGCTGATAGGGTATCCATTCATTGGGGTTGTATTTTTGAAGTCGATTAAGGATGGGGCTGCTATTATTTTGAGATACAAGGAATTTTAGATTTTCAGGCGAGATGGTCGTCGCCATCGTCTGAAATTCAGAATCCGTAAGCTTTACAAGTTGGGCTTCAGTATATTCAACAAACTCTTTGGATCGCGACTGTAAAGGCTGGCTTTCGATAAGCATTTGAATCCCGAGGTGATTCTTTTGGTCCATAAATAAAAGCTCGGCATTGGCCCAATCTATTTTTTCATTTCGATCATCTTCAGGCAAAGCATCAAAGAATGGAAGTAATCGGGCTGGTGTAACCTCATCTAGAAGTTTGGCACAAAGCAAAAGATGCTCACGCGGATATTCAAAAAAAGGTTCGAGAACTTTTCGGAACATTAAGCAATTCATGTCCTTAATCAAGAAGCCTCCCTTTAAAAAGGCGAGCAAATGAGGCGAGGTCTTCTCCTCGTCCTTAATCTGTAGAAAGCTGTTTTCGATTTTCTCGGCTGATTCCTTTTTGTTTGGAGTTAGAGCAAAATATTCGTCCATGAAAAGCTTAGTGTCGGAGTCTGACAGTTGCCCAAATGCTTGCATTTGAGTTTGAGGCAATCGAACGAGCTCCCACCACAATTTGGCGGTGTCCTTTCGAATTTGCTCTCTCAACTTTGAGTCAGCGTCAGTATATAGCGCAAGAAATGTATCAAAGGCTCGGGCGCGGACTTTCTGGTTCCAGTATACCCATGCTAGTTTATAGCGAACAATTTGTGGATTTTCATAGTGAGCTAAGGCGCGAAGATAATAGTCTTCGGCGTGATCAAATTTGCCTTCGTCAAAGCTAATATCTCCAAGTTCTTTCAGCCATTTTCCGAGTTCCGCATTTTCGGGTGAAAACTTTATGAGATAGCGGAGGTAAGACTCTCTTTTGGGATAATTGGCCGGGGCTGCTTCCAGGATAAGTCTGCCGACCTGTCGTATTTCTTCCGGCTCGTGAGCGAGTTCAAAGGCTTTCTCAAGGATTTTTAAGGCCTTTTGCTTTTCGTTTTTTTGTAGCCATTCAATGGCCTGAGCCGTCAGAGAAGCGGAGGTCGCCGGAGTTGCCGAGGCCATCGTATGAATGAAAATGGCCAAAGTAATAGATAGAATCATTCGCATAAATTTTTCACCTTAATTTTTATTTTAGAAGGATGGTGCTTTCCGATCCATTCAGAATTTAATTTCCATAGCGCGTCACCTTGTGCCCGAGACTTGAGCTCATAGCTGGGCTGTGTGCCGCCCTTCTTATCTTTAAAGACAGTTCGTGAAAGCGCGAGGATTTGGGCGTATTCTGGTCGATCTTTGGTTTTGCGGTATGTCGCAATGAGTTCTTCCAGTATGGCATTTTGGCAATGACGCAGCAGAGCTAAAAGCTCAAGAATATAGGTGTCGGACTGAATGCCTTTGATTCGATAATACTGAGCATAGGCGAAAAAGCTGCGCCAATCTTGCTCCGCATAGGTAATCTTCATGAGCTCTTCGGCAGCCACCATAAAGTTAACATCAGACTCTTCGAAGCTTTCGTAATAGGCTCGAGACTCAGAAGCTTGCAAATAACGAAGGCTGAAAGAACACGGCTTCTCGATGACCAAAAAAAGAAACAGAAAAGCCGAAGTTTTGATTAAACCTGATGCGTTGCTCAGCGGACCAGAGGTAAGAAATCTCATAAGACTCATTTGAGTTTAATCGCTTTTGATAATTTATGAAACCGGCGCCGGCTCCCATAATGAGACTAATTTCAAGGCTAGTAAGGTTCATGATATTCCACTTTCCAATCATTAAATGAAGTTGGCTTAAAGAGAACATTCCCCATCGTGGTAGTTTGAGATCAAAAACCAGGTCTGCCGTATCAGATAGTCGCCTCAAAGAATCGCCGCTTTTTGTATAAGAAGATTTGATCCATTGACCCATGACACCCGTAGTTAAATATCGCCAAAGTCTGAACTGAGCGCTACCAACAACGGAATTAAGGTTCAAAAATGTATTGTTTAGATCAAATGCATATCCCAGTGAAGTCGAGACGAGTGGGGCTTGGTAGGCCCCTGTTTCTTCAAGATAGACTTCGCCGTAAGAAATGTCCGACGATGAATCAGATCCAATTGTGAAAAGGATCATTAGCGAAAAAATCATTCCACCTTTTTACCTGAAACCGAGATCAGAGGAGAATAACTAAATCGATGGGGGTTTTCAAAGAACGCCAGAAATTCGCTCTCAAAACATTTCAAATCAAAGCTGAGACGGAATTGCCCTGATTTAACCGCCAAATGGGCTTGTTCCAATCGAGCTTTCCATTCGAGAATTTCATCCGAATCGGAGCTGCCGTAGAGTGTTTGATGAGCTTTCATTTCGACTTGAATATTTTGAAATCCAGTTTCGCTGAAAAAACTAAAAAGCTTACGACCCACCCAGGGATCCCATAGCCTTGCGTCACTGAGGCGTTGGGCGATCTCTAAGAGTTGGTCGCTAAGATATTTGGAAAGCGGAAAATGATTGAGATGACTTTGATCAAGCTCTTCAAACACGGCCCAGCCACCACATTTACAAAGATTAGTAAGCTGTTCAAAATCTTGGCGAGGATATTTTTGATTCTCCAGTGAAAACCTCGACCAGATAAAATCGAAGCATTGGTCAGAGAGGCTAAGATGGTCTAATTTGTCATCAATAAAAACAATGTTGCGGTGGCCCTTATAAACTCCTTGGGCGGCTGAAAGTCTCTCTCTGTCACTATCAACAAGGACAAGCTTTCCTTGATTTCCAATTCGATCAAGGATTTGAGTCGCACTTGGATCCGTCGAATCGCCGACGAAGGCCACGATAGAAGCAGGATTCAACTCACGAAGTAAAGTTTCCCGATTACCTGGGGTTTCATTGGCTTGACTGGAATTTGATTTGGGAACGCGTAGCGTCTCCGTTATCGATCGCATAGTACTGAGCGCATCCTCCGAATAACATCATTATACGGTGGATTGCTAAAAATTTCACTGCCACTTACAAAGACTCGGGCTCCGGCCTCGTACAAGCTCTTGATATTGGAAACCTTGACGCCTCCGTCGACTTCCAATTCTATATTACGGTTTTCAATTAACGCGACGCAGTCTTTAATTTTTTGTAGCATTTGTGGAATAAATTTCTGTCCGCCAAAACCAGGATTAACAGTCATCAGCAAGATCAAATCGCTATCTTCCAAAACATAATGCAATGCTTCTAGGGGCGTGGCAGGATTCAAAGATACGCCAGCTTTGCAGCCAAATTCTCGAATTTGTTGCAGACAACGCTGAAGGTGAGTCGCTGCTTCAGCATGCACCGTAATGATGTGAGCGCCTGCGTCTGCAAATTGTTTGATATAACGTTCTGGGTTTTCGATCATCAAATGCACATCAAGCGGAATATTTGTACGTGAGGCGATGGCTTTGACGACATCGGGGCCTATCGTAATGTTGGGAACAAAGTGACCGTCCATTACATCCAGGTGTAGGTAGTCGACAAGACTCGGATCAAGCTGAGCCATTTCGCTTTCAAGATTAGCAAAATCGGCCGAAAGCAAGCTGGGAGATATTTTGCACGGAGCTTTCATGTTCGGTGACCTCCCAAAATCATGCCGGTGCGGAGCGGCTGTGCCTTTAAGAATTCAGAAGTTAAGAGGCGGTTTTTATTTTCCATTTGTAGTTCCAATAAACCTATGCAGCCATCCAAACAAGCCACAACGATTTGATCGGGCGTCACATCTACAATTGTACCAGGTTCGGCATCGGATGGTCGTGGTACAAAATTAGCACGAATGATTCGAAGTCTTTGGCCCATCCATTGGCATTCGGCCATGGGCCAAGGATTGAGGCCCATGATGCGGCGATGCAGCTGAACAGCCGGTTGGTGAAAATCGATCTGGCGTTCTTCTTTTCGAAGCTTGAGCGCATAAGAACCAACTCGCGCGTCTTGTTGCTTCCGGTGAATCTTGTTTTGTCGAAACAACTCTAGGCAATGAATAAGGGCCTGAGCTCCCATTTGAGAAAGCCTGTCGTGAAGACTTCCACTCGTATCACTTTCTTCAATTCTACAAGGAATCTGATAAAGGATGTCCCCCATATCAAGCGCTTCGACCATCCATTGAATGCTTACGCCAGTCTCCTGTTCGCCTTCTATGATGGCGCGTGCAATAGGAGCCGCGCCGCGATATGCGGGCAACAAGGAGGCGTGAACATTAAGTGGAGCTACTCTTGGGAGGTTTAGGACTTCCGGGGGAAGAATTTGTCCAAAGGCAGCAACCACCAAAAAGTCATGAGGAATTTTTTTTAATCTTTCAATGGCAGCGGGATCATGCCTGAAAGACTCGGGTTGAAAAACCGAAATATTATTTTGAAGCGCAAGTTGTTTGACCACTGGAGGTGTAAGCTTTTGACCGCGACCTGATGGGCGATTCGGTTGTGTCACAACAAGTGGGATCGGGTAATCAGCTTGAATGAGTCGCTCCAAACTTGGCCTTGCAAATTCGGGAGTACCCATAAAAATGATAGTGGGCTTTGACCTCAAGATGTAACAGCTTGCTTTTCTTTTTTCTGAATTTTTTTAATTTTTTTTAGGTACATCATTCGCTTCATGGGACTGACGTGATCAAGCATCGTGATCCCATTGAGATGATCAATTTCGTGTTGAAGAATGATCGCCAAAAAACCTTCGTCTTCGATAATCTGTTCTTTTCCCCAAATATCCAAATATCGAACCTTTACTCGTTTCGATCGCTTAATTTCGGCGCGAAACTCGGGGACACTTAGGCAGCCTTCCTCAAAACAATTTTCTCCAGACATCTCAATTATTTCTGGATTGATAAGGGCCATCGGTCCATAGGCAACATCTTCGCTGCTAGGGTCTGCTACTAAGATGCGCTTGGAAACATTTACCTGAGGGGCTGCCAAGCCCACGCCTGGAGCTTCTTTCATCGTTTCCAGCATATCTTCGATAAATCGCCTTAGATCATCATTGATCTCATTTGCGGCCACTTCTTTAGCCCGCATTTTCAAGGTCGGGTGAGGGACATCGATGATTTCTAAAATAGCCATTACTTACATTATTACATGATGATTTTTAGCTTCTCAACCGAGTCTTATTCTAAGAAACTAGGCTTCTATGGCGAGATTTTGGCAAAAACGTTCGAATTTCTTGCAAGCTCAGAAGGCATTGGAAAACAACGATTATTCTAAAGCGGAAAGCCTATTGTCCTCGATTCTGGAATCGGATGCTGAGGCTATTGAGGCTTTACTTCATCGGGCTCTAGCGCGACTTCGATTGAAGAGATTTGATGAGGCTCTAACTGATGCTGAGAAACTCACACTTTTACGGCCCGACAATGGGCTCGGTTTTATGATCAAGGGAGAGATCCTACTAGAGATCTCTCGTTTCGCCGAGGCGAAGGCTAGTTTGCTTCATGCGATAGGCTTAGAAAAGGACAATGGGCGGGCTTTTTTTCAATTAGGCAGGGCCTGTGCGGCCCTTAAGGAGTTGCAAGAGTCGGCGGACTATTTTGAAATCGCTCTTCAATTTGAGCCGAGTTACTCGTGGGCACAGTATATGGCCACCTTTTATGCAACAAAAATCACGTAAGTAACTGTAATAACATCATATTTTGATAAACTATGACTTTCCAGAGAGCTTGGGCTAAGGTCCGGGATGAAAGGGCGTTAAAACCATGAGAAGCCTGATAACAATTGTCATATTTTTTTCTGCATCTCTCCTGGGCCTTCCGACACAAGGGAAAGGTGTAATCAAAGTGAGTGGCTCAGAAGGAATGGGCTTCGAGCTCAAATGCGAACGAGCCAATGGGCTCTTTCAACAATTTGATGGTCTCACACCGCAGATTATTAGGGTCTCCGATCCTGCGTACAGTAAGTGCAGACTAAAAAAGAAATCCGTTCGTCCTGGAGATCTTACGATGAGCTATCGTCATGAGATTAAGATTGATGGTTTGGCTATGACAATTCCGTTGGTTGATGGGCTAAAAGTGACTCAGCCTCTGGAGGTAAAAGAAGTCAGCATTAATCTCAAGTCTATTCAGTAGGTTATTTGTTGGCCTGCACTTTGGTTCTATTGAACATACGGGTTATTCAACACAGAATACAGGGAGTTATCGGGCGAAGGGGTGGATCTAGCAATAGTGAATAAAAAACCAAATAGACGTTTGTTGGTTGTAGAAGATGAACTTGGGCTTCAGGAGCTTTTAAAGGATTTTCTGCTTTCAAAGGCCTATGAAGTTTTGGTGGCCGCGGATTTGAACACGGCCCTAAGGCTCATTCAGTCACAAAATTTTGATCTGATTATTTCCGATGTATTTTTAGGTAGCGAGAGGCGAGGCGGCATTCAGATTCTAGAGGCCGCGAGATCTTTGTCTACGCCTGTTATTCTCCTCTCTGGAAACGCTGATGTGGATATCCTTAAACAGAGTGTGAATCTCGGCTGCAATTATTTTATCGAAAAGCCTTTTTCCATGACTGAAATTTCAAGCGCAATAGAAAACGTCTTCAACACTGACTCGGATTTTCAGACCAAGATTCAAGTCTTTGTCGAGGAATTTTCTCTGTCGCCTCGCGAGGCGGAGGTATTAGAACTTTTAGCCAAAGGCCTGAATAATCGGGAGATTGCAGGAATTGTGAAAAGTGCGGAGAGAACCGTTAAAGCCCATATTTCAATGATTTTTCGAAAGTCCAAAACTTCGAGTCGCACTGAAGTGCTGAGCCTTTTGTTCACATAGAATTAAAGGACTAGGGCTAAAATTCTAGACCACATTGCCGACATCATTATCTTTGACGCGCCCATATGCTAAATGAAGACAGGAGGTCTCGTTATGTCTGCGTTAGCAAGGGTATCGGTATTTAACCCACTCTTTTCGGCGGTTGGTCATCCCGCTCAATCCCCGGAAGTGGCGGAGGCCAAGCATAAGCTAAGTGTTAAAGCAGAAAACAGAGTTGAAGACGCTCGCGAAACAGATTCTCCTGGATTGAGCTCGGCTAAGCTTCATGCACAAAAAGTTGGCGAGACGAGCAGCATCAATGTGGAAAAAGCTGTTCAAGCTCCACGTTCTCTAGCGCGCAGTTCTCATGATTCCTTAGCAAGAGGTCATATGCAGCAACTCATAGTTGAGTACGCATCTAAGCAATCTGAACTCGAGCGCACACCCTTAGAAGACTCCAGTGCGAAGGCGAACACTGAAAACAATCCAACAATTAAAGAGCATGCGACTGATGAACAGCAATCTAAGTACGATGGCTTGGTCAGAGCCGAGGTTCATGCTCGAGAGAAAGCGGGCCAACGAAGTTTCTTGGGCAGTTTCAATTTCGTTTCTTAGGCCTTAAAGCTTAAGCTGAGGTTCCTTTTTCGTATCAGCATAAAATACTTTTTCGTCCAAAGGCCTTTTCGGACTTAGCCACGATACATGTAACGGCAGCATCACCGGTAATATTGACGACCGTTCTAAGCATATCGAGCAAGCGATCAACTCCCAAAATAAGCCCAATTCCTTCCAACGGAAGCCCTACTTGTCTAAACACCATGGAGAGCATCACGAGACCAACGCCAGGAACGCCAGCCGTTCCAATGCTGGCCAAGGTGGCGGTAACAACAACCATGCCGAGCTGAGTAAGGCTCAGATCCAAGCCATAGGCTTGAGCAACAAAAATTGTTGCCACCCCTTGCATGATGGATGTGCCGTCCATGTTTACGGTGGCACCGAGTGGAATGGTGAAGGATGCGACACTGTTTTTCACGCCGCAGTGTTTTTCAACCGCTTCTAAAGTGACGGGGATTGTGGCATTACTACTCGCGGTACTAAATGCAAAGGCTATGGGATTTCGAAAATTCTTAAAAAACTGAACAGGGCTCAATCCCGACAGAGTCTTAAGCAATCCCGAATAGACAAAGATAGCATGAATAAACAAAACAATTACAACGGTGAAGAAATATTTTGCCAGTGGAACAATCGCTCCAAAGCCTTGCTCCGCAAAGACTTTGGCGATCAGAAAGAAAACGCCGAAAGGTGCAATCTCCATCACAATCATAACAAGCCGCATAACGATTTCATTTAAATCAGAGAAGAAATCAGCGATACGTTTTCCGGCTGCTCCGGCGCTTGTTATCGCAACGCCCAACAAAAGAGAAAACACAATGATTTGCAGCATATTGCCATCGGCCATCGCTTGAATGGGGTTGCTCGGAAATATATCTATGAGAACTTTAGTAAGTGCCGGAGCATCCTTTGCGTTAAACTCTGCGGCAGAGACTAGTTCAAAGCCTCGACCCGGAGAAACAAAAAGCGCGATTACTAAGGCAATGGAAATGGCTAGCAAGGTCGTAATCAAATAAAGACCAAGTGTTTTACCCCCAAGTCTTCCAATATATCGAATATCCCCTAGCGATGAGGTTCCTACAACCAGTGAAATGAAAACCACCGGTACGACCAGAAGTTTTAAGGAGCTCAAAAATATTTGGCCGCCGATATAAAACAGTCCAGAAACAATATAGTCCTTAATGAAGTCCCCATAACCGGTAAAATTAAGTAAAATTCCGACGATCAATCCCAGGCCTAGCCCCATCAATATTCGGGCTGTCAGAGTCATTTTCTTTTTGGATTTAAGCATAGACACCTTTAAAGCTGGGTCTGCGGAAAAGATCAAGCTGGCGTCGCCTAATTCGCTTTGTTAGGCTCGCGCGATGTCCGAGTTTCGTGAGCAGGTTGTCGATTTTGTTCGTGATCTTCAATCTCGGATTGTAAGCGCCTTAGAGGCCCATGAGCCCCAAATGAAATTCAAAAAAGTGAGTTGGGAGCGACCTGGAGGCGGGGGTGGTGACACTCGAGTTATTTCGGGGGGTCAGGTATTTGAAAAGGGCGGCGTCAATGTTTCGGTTGTCCATGGTCAGCTGCCGCCAAAAATGCAGGAAAAGTTTAAATCTAAAACTACAGATTTTTTCGCAACGGGAGTTTCGTTAGTCATCCACCCTCGATCACCTCAGGTGCCGACGGTTCACGCGAACTTTCGTTATTTTGAACAAGCCGAGCGAGCTTGGTTTGGAGGGGGAGCGGATTTAACGCCTTATGTTCCGGCGCCTGAATTATTTAGACACTTTCATTCGTGCTTTCAAAAAGCTTGTGCTTCTTATGCTTTGGATGCCTATACAAGATTTAAAAAAGAATGTGATGAGTACTTCTTTCTTCCACATCGGGGAGAAACTCGTGGAATCGGTGGCGTGTTCTTTGATTACTTGGAGGGAGATCGCGAGAAGACTTTCGAATTTGTAAAGAAGTCAGGTGAAGCTTTCATAGAAGCCTATATTCCAGTGGTAGAAAAAACGAAGGGCCTGAAATATTCGGAAAGACAAAAAAAATACCAGCTTATTCGGCGCGGGCGTTACGTAGAATTTAATTTGATCTATGACCGTGGAACTTTGTTTGGTCTCGAAACAAAGGGAAATACCGAAAGTATCTTGATGAGTTTGCCACCGGAAGTGCATTTTGATTTTCAAGCCGATCTTGAAACAAACGAGGAAGAGCGTCAGTTGATGGGATGGCTCAAAAAGCCCGTCGAGTGGGCTGATGCTCAAACTTAACAATCTAATGGAGGAAAAATAATGAAAGCATTTCTAATAGGAATAGTGGCCATGGCGGGCATCTTGCCAAGTCTTGGCGCGGCAACACTGGATGTAAAAGAGGTAGGCGTTCGCTATTTGCAGGATAACAAACAGTATCAATTGATTATGAGCTTTCGACCTAATCAATTTAATGGAATCTATAGCAATAAAGAAAAAATTGTCGTGCGCTTCTCGTCGGACAAATTAACGGCCGATCAGGCTAAGGCAGATGGATGGCGAACTCGAACACCCAAGGGTCGAATGGAGTGGACTATGAAAGAAAATGATTCTGCCAGCTTTAAGGAAAATGTCGGGCGAGACGATGCCTGCTCGGAAGGAGAAGGCAGCTAGGTGGGTCGTGTATGGGCGGATGTAAAGGATCAAAGCGGCGGAAATCTCAAGAACTGGGACAAGCCTGAATTCCAAGGAAGTTTTGCTTATAACTTTCAATACACTTGCTATAGCGATCGAGCGCAGGGAATCACTTTTGAATGAGGGCATTTTCCTGACTTTGGAGCTCAGAATTGGAATCAAAAAGATAATCTAAACGTTTTATTTTGGCTCGACGATCAGATCTGGAGCGACCTAACCAAGCGTGGCGGTGATTCTGGGTTTACGTTGACGATTTATGCCTACGTAAAAGGTCAGAGGATTAAAGTCTATCCTGCCGACAAGGATTTCTATACTTTTAGCGACACTCGTAAAAAATCTTTCAATATTAACTACCAGGGCGTTTGTGCTCCAGTAGTAGAGTGGTGGGGCGAACAGGTTGAAGGCGAGCTTGAGCTGGAGACCAAGGCATTACATAGTAATGGTCTTGAATCCTGGGATTTTGCTTCTTATACAAGCACCAAGAACGATCGCAAGAGCTTAGCTTTCGTTTGTAACTAATTTAAAATTGATTTGAAAAACATTGGAGCGGGAAGGTTAAAAGCCTTCCCGCCTTTTTATTCTATCAAAATGAATTTATTTTGATCGGCTTGATAAGAATAAATGGCGGCCTTGGCGATATCGAACCACCAGCCATGAAGTTTTAATTCTCCTTTGGCAATTTTTTCGTGGATGAACGGGTAACTCTTCATATGTTCCATTTGTTGCAAAACATTAAGTTGCGAAAGTTGATTGACGGGTTTTTCTGAAGCATTTAGCGGACCGTGATCTTTGAGTTTTTGAAGTGAATCTTTTCCGTGTCGAAGCCAGGATTTCAAATGAGGAGCTTCCGTCAAAGACGCACCGTCAATCAAGGCATGCATGGCGCCGCAGTCGGAATGGCCGCAAATAATGACGTCGGCAACTTTCAAATTTAAGACGGCGAATTCAACGGCCGCTAGCTCAGATTCATCACCATCGGTAAGGCCTTTGGTTCCACAAGGTGAAATCAAATTACCCACATTTCGAATAACAAACAAATCCCCTGGATCGCTGGAAGCAAACCAATTGGGGGCTACGCGGCTATCGGAGCAAGCAATAAATAATGCGTCGGGATGTTGGCCTTTGGCCAGTTCCGTAAATTTATCCCGACAGGTCGGGTAGACTCGCTGACGAAAATCAATAATCCCTTGAAATAACTTTTTCACTTAATAATTTTTTTAATTGCTTTTTTTAACCGACCCATCAAGCTTCCAGCTTTCGCAGGAGTTGCATTGGTCGCTACATGTTGTTTTCTTGGCTGAGCCTCGCTTCGCTGGCGGGGGCGCTCTGAATTTCGATTACGATTGCGAGATTTTCTTGGACCACGCGACGGGTCTTGGTTTTCACGAGTCTGTCTCTGATTTCGGTCTGGCCGCCGTGGCCGTCGATCTTCCCTTGCTTGAGGCTCACTAGATTCTGGTCCGTCGGCATGAGCCCCTTCGGTGCCTCCGGTGAAATTAATCTTTTTAGCAAACTCTTTGATTTGTCTTCTCTGGAATACATTTTCCTTTTCGACAAAACAAATATTCAATCCATAACGACCAGCTCGACCAGCCCGCCCTGAGCGGTGAATGAAATCTTCGATGTTCTCGGGCATCTCGTACTGAACAACCAGAGTGACATGTTGCACGTCGAGACCTCGAGCAGCTACATCGGTGGCGACTAAGTGATGAAGTTTACCATCCTTAAAATCTCGAATCGTTCGCTCCCTCTCATTCATGGAATATCCAGCGTGAAGAATACCGGCATCGACGCGAGCTTTTTTTAAGAGTTCATAAATATTATCAGCGCTCTTTCGGGTGCGTGTAAAAATAAGACTGGTGTCAAATCCATCGGCCAAGACATCCAAAAGACGGTCCCGCTTATCGCGACGTGACACCAAAACGACTTTGTGTTCAATCGTTGAACTGGACTCGTCAGGGGGGTCCACCTGAATTTTTTCAGGGTTCCTCAGATAGCGAACCATGATGTCATTTGCTTCTTTGGGCAAAGTCGCGGAAAACATCAAATATTGTTTACAGTTTGGTAAGGTATCCAAGATTTGCGTAACTTGCGGTGAAAATCCCATATCACACATTCGATCGGCTTCATCCAAAATGCAGACATCAATTTCGCCCAAATCCAAGCAGCCTTCGCTCATAAAATCGATCATTCGACCTGGCGTGGCGACATAAATACAGGGTTTATAAATTTTCAAGACTCGAAGTTGTTGGTCAAGGGGAACCCCGCCATAAAGAGGTACGGAGACAAAATCTTTTTGATCTTCACCCAACACCTTCATAGCTTCTTCATCAATTTGAATAGCAAGTTCACGAACAGGGGAAAGAATCAGGGCCTTTCGGATACGACCTTCCATAATCATCTGACAAAGAGGAGCTAGAAAGGCTACGGTTTTTCCGCTTCCCGTTTTGGCTCCCGCGTAAATATCGCGCCCGTCCAAAATCGGAGGAATAACAGCCTGTTGAATAGGCGTTGGTTCTTTAAAACCCATTTTCTCCACAAGGTTTTCAAGGATCCTTGGGTTCTGAATTAATTCTGTAAAACTTGATTTTTCCAAACTTGATTGATTCTTCACTCGAAGCCCGATCTGTAGCAAGCTTTTGTGGATTAAACAACTCTCCGAAGTCTTTGTTTGGTGGCAATCTAAAATTGATTCGTTCTTAAAAGTACAAGCGTGCAGGCTTCCATATAGGGGATGCCTGCGCCTTGGAGAGCCTTCTCAAGCTCCTCACTTTCGGTTCCAGGGTTCAAGATGACTCGGCCGGGTTTGGCTTGGATGATGGATGGAATCAGGGGGCCGATATGCTGGGGACCTATATAGATGCTGAGGCTGTCCATTTTTTCGGGCAATCTTTCAAGGCTTGGGAAGACTTGGAGGCCTTCAATTGAGCTCTCGATCGGATGAATGGGGAAAACTTGGTGGCCGCTTTCTAAGAGCATTCGGACGGCTTTATTGGAGTACCTTTCGGGATTGGAGCTAGCGCCAAGAACGGCGACATTCTGTTTCATGGTCTTTCAAGCTATGCTTTCGCTAGATTGAGATCAAGCTTAGGAGTCTTCTGAAAATGGGGCCGCGGAGCTTCGTAGTGAAAGAGCATTTCTGAAAAAACCACGTAGGTAATATCGCATTTTTTGCGATCATCAACGATCAGAACTTGGTTGCCGCATTTGATCAATTCGAGGATGTCTCGGTAGCAAACATACTGGCCACTCGACGTGTTGTAGAGCCTTCGATTTCGATACTTTTTGATAACGATTTTCTTGGTTAGCATGATTTCCTCCTAAAACGCTCTCAGTGGACTTCCTGTCCGAGTAATGCACGTGATCGTGAATTCCCTTTCGGCATTTGGATAAAAAACTTTAGGTTTTCAAGTGAGAACCTGATTTTGCTTAGAGATTTCAGAAGATTGCTTAGGTGTTGGGCACAGGCTTGAGGATTATCGTGTTCCAAATCTTCGCTAGATTAGGCTTGAAACTCAGGGAGTGTATCAATGATACAGTCGCTAGAAAAAAGAGACATCTTCAATGAGGTGAGCAGCCGGATGTGAGTTCTGGGACTGGGAGATCTAAAATCTCTTCAATCTCTGGAGCTAGGGCTTATTGCTTACCAAGGATTGAAAAGATCAATGCGCTGTCGAACTTCCTTAATAACTTCTTGAACCCAAGAAGGAATCAAAGCATAAGGTTCTTTGCGATCGGTATAGATCAAAACGCGTCCGCCATTTTGCATAATTTCAGCTTTGTTACGCTTCCAATACTCGGGATATTCGTACCACGGCATCTTGGGGCGAAGGTGATGAGCCAAGTGGAGGTTTTGGTTTAACATCAAAAGTTGAAGAAACCATGGCATATAAGAATTAGAGGTGTTGCGATAGCGGTCAGTTTCGCGCGCCGGATGATGTGGTAGTGAAGTGTTCATATAAGCTAATAATCCGATGCCAAAAAAAGCTGGCAAAACCCAAACAAAAATAATGGGCCAGGTCAAAGGCGTAACGATCGCAGCCAAGAGGACTAATGCCGAACTTGCCACCGAAAGTGTGATTTGCATTCTCCAATAGGCGGATTTGAAATTTCGGACACCAAAAACGATATAATAGAAAATAAGAAAAAAGGACTTGAACCAACGTCCGCCTAATGTTCGACTTGCCGTAAAATGATCAGGATCTTTGATCGGATCATTTACGTTCGAATGATGCTGCCAATGAAGTTTTCGAAATAATATTGGGTTATTCAAAAACATCGGCCAGCACAAAAGCAAAACGACTTCATTAATCCTTGGGTTTCGGCTGATGCTGTGATGGGAGCCATCATGTATGAGCGTAAAAGCCAAGAAAACTAAAAGTGTCTGGATCAATCCAGCAGGCAGATAGGCGTAGATAGGTAATTCGTGAAGGGCGAGAGCGCTAAATAATATCGGGTAGTACAGGCCATAAATACAAACCGCCAAAATCACGCTTGGATTTAGATGATGGACCCATTCAAGGTCGGTGAGTCGGTTAATCCATTTCGACATATTAGTTAGCTCCGCTCTCCTTGTAGCCCTTTGATATACCTTATATTTTACAGGATTAGAAGGGCTTTGGGGAGTCGGGCAAAAGCCGAGAAGGGTGGGTTTACGGGCTGTTTCCGGCAGTGATGCATTGCAGCGTATTCTGGCTCTGTTCTTGAACCAACTTTTCGAGTGCCTTCCGGAGGCTGGCTTTTTGGAGCCGACGAAACCAGGAATTTAAAAAATCAATTCGATTTCGAATCATCAGAGTGATTTCGTAAGTATCAACTTGTTTGTTTATGCTCCAAAGCTCAATGCGCTCGGCATCATAGTGATCCGAAAAAATAAGGGCTTCCGCATAACAGTACTGGGATGGGGATTTCATAAAAGCCAGGGATTGAAGGAGCCTTGTTGTTGGGCGCATTCGATCATCGTATTTTACCTGACTCAACCTAAAGTCTGTTTTGCCCTGTGGTCGTTTCGAAAGAAATTTGTCTAAGATGGGAGAATTGCATATTGGAAATGAATTCTCTGACGACCGAATAATGAGATCGGCTTTTGTAGGATCCATGGGTGTAAGGCCATTGATACGATTTTGAAAAAATTTAAAATAAGCTTCTTTTCTTTGATTTTCAGTTTTAAATTTTTCAAGGAGCTCTAGTTCATAGGGTAAGAAATTGAAGGCGCAATCTTTGGGCCCACACATCATCAGGTCGGCAAGTTCCTTTTTTGTAAAAATCTTTTGTTCCAATTCAGGGCTCAATTTGTTCGGAAACTTTTGACTATCAACGGCAAGGCAATTCTTGAGCTCATTCCATGATTTAGGGCTTTTAATTTGGAAGCTGGCCGCAGCTGCTATTTCTCGTTCATTAAGCTCCTCGATTTTTTGCATTTCAATACTTGAATGATCCATAGCTTGGGGGCCGAGCCAGAGATGCAAAATTATTAGAAGATCAATCATGAGCCCTAGTTTGATCGACCCACCATGACTTGTCGACCCCGAGACTTGCTAGTTGAAGCAGCAGAGGATAAATACGGTGTCTATGAGTTGGAGATGGTTCGGCATACTAGTTTTAATAGGGCTTAACGCTTGCTCTTCTTGTCAAAAATCTAAAGCGCCGCAGCAAGTTGCAGCTCGGGTTTCGATCGAGCGTCCGAGCTTGGATGCTTGTGAGGTAGACAGACTCAAAGGGGCTTTTATTCTTTACCGTCAAGATAAGTATGCGGATTTGAACTTGGGCTATATGGAAGATCCTCATCAAATTTTGATATTTAAGGACAAAGGTAAGTTGGTTCAAATTTCTAGCACTAGCCCCATAGTGTTTCCCGACTTCCAGGCTATCAGCAAAAAGGATGCGGTAATTGATGTCGAGCTAGATGAAGATTTCAAGATTAGTTTTATTAATACTTTGATGAAAAACAGACGATGGGAATTCGAGTGTGGATTTGCTGCCGAAGATTATCGGGGAAACCCAACTTCTAAGGCCGAAGTCGTAAAAAAGGGAGATATGGTTTTTATAGCTCCTTGCAAGGATCAGACGAATCAGATCTGCTTTCTGGAAGCTTTCAGAGTACTTGATCCTGAGATACTACCGAAGGCCTACGAACATAAAATGGCGGATTAATTTATTTGGTAAGGGGATCGGGTAGCCACAAGAGCTCGAATTGGTTGCCGTCGGGATCCTTAAAATAAAACGACCTGCTTTTGTCGCGATGGTCTTTGGGTTCTTGAATTTCTTTGACGCCCAAGGTTTTTAGGTGCTTGTAAACTTGATCCACCTCTTCTTTATTATCGACCACAAAGCCGATGTGCGGTGGGTGGACTTCGAGATTTTTTTCAATCAAAGCAAGAGTGGTCCCATTGGATTTGAGCATTCCCCAGTCATCCTGGCCCGACCATGCGGCTTTAAGGCCAAGAGCTTTTTGCAAAAATTCCGTGGATTTTTGAACGCTCGAAACTTTTACGGCAGCATGAGTAATTTTAACTTTTGGTAAGCTCATGAGAATTCCTTTACGAATACTTCTTTTTATTTTTAAGATCGATCATATCAAGGACCGCAAGGCAAGCCTCCCGACCTTTGTTGGACTCTCGTTGAATTCTTGCCAGTGCTTGTGTCTCATCAAAGACACAAAGAATCGCATTTCCGATTGGAAGGCGCAGCTCAAGGCTAAGATTCATTAGGGCGCGAGAGGATTCATTGGCGACAATATCAAAATGATGAGTTTCACCTTGGATCACACAACCACAAGCGATCGCGCCCCAGAGGGCAGTTTGATTTTTTTGCGCTGTTTGCCAAGCCCACTTAATAGCCAAGGGAATTTCGAGTGCTCCAGGAACTTTGATACTTTCAAAAGGAATTTCCCGATCCGTAAGAATACTTTCGGCCATTGTTCGAAGACTGTCGGTAATTTGGGGATTCCACTGGCTTTGAACGATCAAAATCATAGATTCAAGCTGTCGCTGGGCTGCTCCAATTTTAGGATATGGCCGAGACGCTCTTTTTTTGCCCGAAGGTAGGTGATGTTCTCTGCTTTGTGGGGCATTTCGAGCGGAACTCGATTGTGAACTTGAAGACCGTAACCTTCAAGGCCGACAATCTTTCTTGGATTGTTTGTAAGAAGATCCATCTGGCTTACGCCAAGTGTTCTAAGAATCTGTGCGCCAATGCCATAGTCGCGAAGGTCATCTTTAAATCCAAGATGATGATTGGCTTGTACGGTGTCCATTCCTTGATCTTGAAGTTGATAGGCCTTAATTTTATTTAACAGGCCAATACCGCGACCTTCTTGCCGCAAGTAAAGGAGAACTCCAGAGTTAGATTGGCCAATTTTCTGAAGAGCCGCCTCAAGTTGATCGCCGCAGTCACAGCGTTCGGACCCAAAAACATCGCCAGTCAGGCACTCGGAGTGAACTCTAACAAGGGCGGGTCGTTTGGAATCGATTGGACCCTTAACAAGCGCAATATGCTGAGAGTTATCTAAGGAATTCGAAAAAATATGCAAATTAAACTCGCCATATTCAGATGGCATTCGAACGGATCCTTCGTCTCGGACCAGGGATTCATTTTGCATTCGATAGCGAATAATTTCTGCAACACTTCCAATTTTCAGATTGTGCTTAAGTGCAAATTTCTCAAGATCAGGGCGACGCGCCATGCTGCCATCCTCATTCATAATTTCACAAATGACTCCAGCGCCTTGGAAGCCCGCCATCTTGGCGAGATCGACGCTGCCTTCCGTTTGGCCTGCGCGTTTGAGAACGCCACCGGAAGCTGCGCGGAGAGGGAAGATATGGCCAGGAGAAACGAGGTCACTTGGTTTAGCCTGAGGATGCACAGCAGTTAAAATCGTATGAGCTCGATCGGCAGCTGAGATTCCTGTGCTCACGCCTTCCTTGGCCTCGATACTAATCGTAAAGGCTGTGCCAAATCTCGATCCGTTTCGACCTGTCATCATCGGGAGTTCAAGGCGCTCCACAATCTCCAGTGAAAGGCTTAGGCAAATCAAGCCCCTGCCGTGCATAGCCATAAAGTTAATCATCGTCGAGGTGATATTCTGAGCGGCGCAGACGAGGTCACCTTCGTTTTCGCGGTCTTCATCATCAACCAGTATCACCATTTTACCTTGGCGAAGGTCTGAAATTAATTCGGGTACATTTGATAAATTCATAGGCTTGTTCTCCGCTTCTATCCTACTACCCAAAGCGTTTCGGGTTTATTTAATTTTGGCGGGTGGAGTAGTTTTTCGACATACTTGGCAAAAATATCGATCTCAATATTCACCTGTGTTCCTGGGTGATAAGCGTGAGCGATCGTCTGCTCCCAGGTGTGAGGAATTATCATGACCTCAAAATTTGAGGTTCCAGATTCGACTTTATTAACTGTTAAACTTATCCCGTCTATAGCAATAGAGGCCTTCTCAACTAAGTAGCGCGAAAGTTTAGCTGGTGCTTGAATGTGAATCCTAAAGTAGTCCTCAATGGCATCGACGTTCAAAATTTCTGCGAGGCTATCAATATGCCCCTGGACGATATGGCCATTTAAAAAACTATCCGCACGGCAGGCGCGTTCGAGGTTCAGTAATTGTCCGGCTTCAAGCCCACCCAAATTCGTTCGGCTAAGTGTTTCGGGTGAGACTTGAACCTTAAACGAATTTGTCTCAATTTCTGTAACGGTCAAGCATACGCCATTAATTGCTAAGCTATCACCAATTTGCAAAGGCGTTTTAAAATTCTCGCAACCAATGAGCATCTCAACAGATTTATCAAAAAACCTAATTTCTTTGAGTTCAGCGATTTTTTGGATGATACCTGTAAACATTTAGCCTTCCGTTTGCGTATAGATCAGGCCCAATAAGGCCCGCCGATTGAGGTTGAAAACTAACCGAATCGGCAAGGCTTTTCAATGTCCAGTCTCGCCCGAGACTGAAACGGCCCTTTCCTCCAATAAATCCGCGGCCATAGAAGAGATGAAGCTCGTCAGCTAAGCCCTTCAAAAGTAGGCTGCTGGCGAGTTTTGGGCCACCCTCGACGAGTAGCTGATAGATTCCATGGTCCTCATAGAGACGCCGTGGAAGTTTTTCGATTTTTTCGTCCCAAATGATGATGCGACCCGGCCCAAAGACTTTCCAGACTTTCTTGGATTTCAAGTCCTTGGGGCGGCCAAAAATTACAAGTTTTGAAAATTTTTCGGATTTTTGTCTTAGTCGGATGCTGAGACGAGGATCGTCAATTTCTATGGTTCGGCTACCCACACCTATCGCGGTCGTCTGGTTTCGGAGTTGATGAACAAAGCTGCGGGATGCTTCGGATGTAATCCATTGGCTTTGGCCAGAGTCGTTCGCCATTTTTCCATCAAAGCTTAAGGCCAACTTCATCGTGATATAGGTTTCGCTTCGTGTTTGATTTTTTATAAAGGCTTGATTGAGATCCTGTGCAGCTTCGTTCAAAAGTCCAACAGAGACTTTAATTCCCGACTTTCGAAGCTGATCTCGCCCATTTCCACGAACAAGAGGATGTGGGTCGAGGTGAGCGATGAAAATATTTTTGAATGCCTTCTCGATTAATTGAGGCGCGCAAGGCGGTGTTCGCTTATTTAGGTGGCAGCAGGGCTCAAGATTGACATACAAATCCGATTGAGAAAATTTTCGAAAGCCCTTTTTTTCTGCATTTCGAATCGCAGCGATTTCGGCGTGGGGCGTTCCGGGGCCACGATGAAATCCCTCAGCGATAATTTTGGATTGATAAACAATAATAGCGCCCACCCTCGGATTAGGCAGAAGGCCATGATCCGGAATCTGCGCCAGTTCCAGGCAGGCTTGCATAAATGAGGCTCTTTCGAGGGACATTTGCTGTTAGGATTTACTGGCTTTACGCTAATCCTCAAAGTGCCAATCTCAAGCTGCCCTTGGGGTGAATATTTATTATGTGAACTTGTTTGTACGGCTTCTAGATTGCCTCGGAGTTATGAAATTCGTAGTGTTTGAAACTCTATGACACAATTGCAAAATCCGGAGGCTGACAGTTCCGGAGCCTCACAAACCGAAGTTCGAAAGGGAAAGCGAGACGATTGGGCGAGCAAGGGGATTCGAAGCTATCCTACTGCCGAAGGCTTGCAGGCCAAACATACTGCCAAAGTCATTCGCGAAAAATTCGATTCATTTTCTCGTGAGGAACTTGAAGCCAAGGCTGGAGATCCGGATTTGGGTGGATATTCCGTTGCAGGCCGCGTTCTTTTGCATCGGAGTTTTGGAAAGTCGACCTTTTTGACACTTAGGGATCGTTCTGGCCGGATACAGATTTTTGCTCAAAAATCCAAGTTGCCCGAGAACATCTACGAACTCGTTAAACATATCGATCTTGGAGATATTATCTTTGTTGAGGGCCGGATTTTTAAGACAAAAACCGGCGAGCTTACTATGGACGCCGATCGTCTGGAGCTTATGTCAAAAAGCTTAAGACCTTTGCCCGAAAAATTTCATGGATTGCAGGACGTCGAACAGCGCTACAGACAGCGCTATGTGGATTTAATTTGCCACGATGAAGTTCAAGAGGTCTTTCGAAAGCGCGCGCAAATTGTTCAGTCGATTAGAAAATTTTTCTTGAATCGGGATTATTTAGAAGTGGAAACGCCGATGCTACATTCCCTGGTGAGTGGTGCGGCAGCTAAGCCATTCAAGACTTTTCATAACACTCTCAAGATGGAACAATTTTTGAGGATTGCTCCTGAACTCCATCTTAAGCGATTGGTAGTGGGAGGTTTTGATCGAGTCTTTGAAATGAATCGGTGCTTTCGAAACGAAGGTATTTCCATCAAGCATAACCCTGAGTTTACGATGCTCGAGTTTTATGAAGCCTATGCAACTTATCATGACCTTATGAATATGACTGAAGAGCTTCTGGAAAAATTGGCGATGGAAATTTGTGGGAGCACCGAAATCGAATATGAATCACACAAAATTTCGTTAAAGCGGCCCTTCAAGCGACTCACGGTTTTTGAGTCCTTAAAAGAATATACCGATTTTGATGTCGAGAACGAAAAATCTCTGGTGGACGCTTTGAAGAAAAAGGGTGTGAAACTTTTGGGACGAGAAAGTTTGTCGGAGTTGCAGTGGCTGTGTTTTGAGCAGTTTGTCGAAGAGAAATTGATTCAGCCGACCTTCATTATGGATCATCCAGTTCAGATTTCGCCTTTAGCGAGGCGCAGTGAAAGTAATCCTGATGTGACGGAGAGGTTTGAGCTTTATATAGCGGCGCGCGAGATCGCCAATGGTTTTAACGAGTTGAATGATCCAGAAGATCAAGAAATGCGTTTTAGAGATCAATTGAAACGAAAAGAAATGGGTGATGAAGAAACCACAGATTTTGATGAGGATTATATTCTGGCCTTGGAATATGGCTTGCCTCCAACGGCAGGCGAGGGAATTGGAATCGATCGACTGACGATGTTGCTGACTAATTCGGCGAGCATTCGGGATGTGATTTTGTTTCCACAAATGCGGCCTCATTCATCTTAAGATTTTACAAGGGGACTCATGCGAGTTGAATACTTTCTCGCTAGACGATATTTGAGCTCACAGCGAGGTCGGGGACTTTCCGTGATTACATGGATCGCTTTGGCTGGGGTTATTGTCGGCGTGATGAGTTTGGTTACTGTGTTGGCGGTAATGAGCGGCTTTGAGAGGGATCTTAGTGGAAAGATTCTGGGGAATAATGCCCATATCATCGTAAATGCCTTTCAAAATGATCAGCCCGATAGACCGAGTTTCACCGACTTACTCAAGAGGATCGAGAAATTTCCTGGCGTGGCATCTGTGATGCCAGTTGTCTATGGGGAGGCGTTTGCGCTCAGTCCCGAGGGGGGCTCAGAGGGAGTATTTGTGAAGGGCGTTGATCCTGAGAAGGTCAAGACTGTCCTGGACCTGAATGAATACTTAGCCCAAAAGAATTGGAAAGAATTCAATGAGGGCGGAGTTTTTTTGGGGGAAAGTCTATCTCGAAGACTGGGTGTTGGAGCGGGTGACAAAATCACGCTACTTTTGAACCAAGCGGATTACTCTCCTTTGGGGGTTGTGCCGCGGATGAAAAAAATTGAAGTTGTGGATAGCTTCCGCTCGGGAATGACTAAATATGATTCGCATCATATTTATATGCCGCTTGCGATGGCTCAGGATATTTTTCAGCGATCCCCGCATCAAATGGAGATTAAGGCTAATGAAGTCAGTCGAATATTGAGCTTGCGTCGTGATTTGCAAATGAATTTTGGGGAAGAAGCCCATTTTCAGGACTGGCTTTCGGTCAATGAAGATTTTTTGTCAGCCTTGCGTCTCGAAAAAACGGTGATGGCGATTATTCTGGCCCTTATTGTTTTAGTGGCGGCCTTTAATATATGTGGGTCGTTGATCATGATTGTAAGGGATAAAACCAAAGATATAGCGATTCTAAAAAGTATGGGCGCGAATGACGGCCTCGTGTTGAGAATTTTTTTCTTTCAAGGAATGTTTATTGGCTTAGTGGGGACCATTGTCGGAGCCGTCATGGGAGTTTTTCTAAGTCTTGTGTTGCGAGACTGGATCAAGTTTCCGCTTAACCCACAAGTTTATATGATTGACAGAGTGCCCGTGGATATTCGAGTGGCGGATCTCCTATTTGTTATCCTTGGAGCTTTAGCGATTAGTGCTGTAGCGACTTTGTATCCAGCGAAATTGGCGGCTAGTCTGAACACCACTGAAGGATTGAAGGTGGAGTAAGATGTCAGAGTTTTTGTTGAATGCCCGCAATCTTCACAAATCCTACGTCCGAGCGGACATAAAGGTGTCTGTTCTCAAGGGCCTCTCTTTGCAATTAAAAGCCGGAGAAAGTTTGGCTGTTACTGGCGCTAGTGGTGTCGGAAAATCTACTCTCCTTCATTGCCTTGGTCTATTAGACGAGATCGATTCAGGAGAGTTTTTCTTAGATGACCGGGATATGATGTGTTCAGCGGAGAAAGAGCGTGCGAAGATTCGCCAAGAAAAGTTAGGCTTTGTCTTCCAGTTTCATTATCTTATGGCGGAATTGTCAGCGATTGAAAATGTTATGTTACCTTTGTTGCTGGTGGCGCGAACTGAGGCTGAGGCGTGTTCACGCGCTAAGCTTTGGCTTGAAAAGGTGGGACTTGGAGAGAGACTAATGCATCGACCTTCTCAGCTGTCAGGCGGCGAGCAACAAAGAGTTTCGATTGCGAGAGCTTTGGTCCGTGAGCCTAAGCTTATTCTGGCAGACGAGCCAACGGGAAATCTAGATACCCATACAGCCCAATCGGTTTTTCAAATTCTTATGGATCGATGTCGAGAACTCGGTGCAGGCTTGGTGATGGCCACTCATAATCTTGAGTTGTCGTCTAAGCTGGATAGGCATCTTAATTTACAGGAAGGCGTTCTTAAGTGAGACGACTGTGCTTTTCTATAGCGATGCTTCTTTTTCCTATATTGGTGTGGGCGCAAACCATTGTTGAGAGGCGTGTTGATGGCAATGAGCGATTGAGTGATGAAGCCGTACTTCAATATGTAAGTAGCAAAAAGGGGGCAGTTCTAGATCGTATTCGAGTTCGGGATGATCTTCGAGCTCTTTATAATACCGGTCTTTTTAATGATGTGCGTATTGATATGGAAGAAGCATCTGGGGGCTTGCGCCTTGTCGTGGTGGTTTCTGAAAAAGAATATATTCAGAAGTTTCTTTACGAGGGTAATTCCAAAGTTTCGACTGAAGATATCGAAAAGGCGTTAGAACTGAAGCCGCCCGTTCTTTGGGACGAGGCCCTTGTTAAACGAACAATAGAGAAGATTCGAAAGCTCTATCGCGATAAAGGTTACTATCTTGTTACCGTGCGCACAGAGATTCTCAAGGAAGACCGAATTAAGAATTTAAAATTTCTGATTGATGAGGGAACCAAAGTTTTAGTTCGAAAAATATATATCCAAGGAAATTCTAGACTGTCCGATGAAACCTTAAAAGGGGCTATGCTCATCCGTGAAGGGGGTTATTGGAGTGGCCTAACGAGTCGAGGTCAGTTCGATGAAGATATCCTGGTTCAGGTGGACTCGAGGCGGATTCAAATGGAGTACTTAAAGCGAGGCTATGCTTTTGCTCGAGTTGACAAACCTTCGATAACTTTCACGCCGGATCGTCGAGAAGTTGTGGTTTCGTATAATGTCTTTGAAGGTGAGAGATACCGCGTTGGGAAGATTACATTTTCTGGTGACCTAGATTTTATACAGAATCCCGATGAGACCCTAGAAAGTCTTAGCTCTCAAAACAAGAATTGGTGGAACTACCTTAAAATTCAAGAGGACCTACAAAAGATTCAAGATATTTATGGCGATCAGGGTTATGCCTACGCCAACGTGAGCCCGTCATGGGTTGTAGCAGATCCCGAAAACAATATTCTTGATGTTGATTTTAGAATCGACAAAGGAAGCCTGGTTTATTTTGGTCAGATTGACATTCAGGGTAATTTTGAAACTCTGGATCGCGTTATCCGTCGGGAGCTTGAGGTAACTGAAGGCGAGCTATTTAATATTTCGAGATATCGTGAATCTAAATCTAATCTTGAGAAGCTGGGCTACTTTGCTTCTGTCAAATTCATCCAGAAAGACATTCTAGATGAACAGAAGATGGATATCAGTATTGAGGTTGAGGAGAAAAACACGGGGACTCTCACTGTCGGAGCCAGCTTTTCGTCCTTTGATCGATTTGGTCTTCAGGGCTCGGTTTCCAAGGTTAATCTTTTTGGTCGAGGCTATGACGTGAGTCTTTCGGCCTTGTTTTCTTCTCGCCGACAAATTTTCAATGCCTATTTTAGAAACCCACGTGTTAACGATACCAATCTTTCACTGACCCTCCAGGCCTTCAATACAGAAATTCAGTCGGTTGACGAGACGAGGATCACGGAACGAGGTGGATCAGTCTCCCTTGGCCATCCCATTGTCAAAAACTGGAGAGTTTCAGGAACCTATGAACTCAGAGATATTGGAATCAACATTCAGGATATCATTTCAAATTATTTTCCAAACTCCTTTGGTTTGGACTCCAATGTTAGTGTGGCTTTAACTCGGGATACGTTAAACACTCGAGAGATTTATTTGCCGAGCTCGGGAAGCTTGAATCAGCTAACTTCAGTACATGCTTCTAGATATTTGGGGAGTGACCTCTCGTATTGGAAGCTTAACTATACGGGTAAAAAATATTTTAAAGTCTTTGATGATGATGCAACTCTATTTGGAGGCAGCGTCTTGAGCTTGGGGGTGCGAGCGGATTACCTTAGGGGAATGGAAGATCGAAGCACGCCTTTTAATGAACGCTTTGTTCCTGGGGGAATATACAGTATTCGAGGCCATCTTTTCCGATCTTTGGGCCCCTCCATATACGTGCCCTTTTCCGTAACGGGAAGACGGGCCGACGACAGCGAAATGTCTGTCTCGGACGTCGACAGACTCCGACTTGGGGGAAATAAACAGCTTATCTTTAATGTTGAGTACCTGTTTGATATCTTTTCGGAGGCTCAGATTAAGGGCGTACTCTTCTACGATATGGGCAATACTTTTCCTGAAGATAATTATGACTTTACTAATCTTCGAAAGAGCGCGGGTTTTGGGTTTAGATGGTTCTCACCCCTAGGACCCTTGAGATTTGAGTGGGGGATTCCCTTGGATAAAAAGCCTGGAGAAGATAGCGTCTTATTCGACTTTTCAATTGGGGCGCCTTTTTAGTAGTTTTCATCGGATAGGAAGGATTTTTAATATGCGAATATTTTCGTGGGTACTTTTGAGTTTATGTCTTTCGTTGGGAGGCTTTCATCTGAAGGCCGCCGATATGAAATTGGGGATGGTAGATTTTCAGCAAGCCTTGAATTCTGTTGAAGAAGGAAAGACAGCGAAAGATAAACTAAAAAAGGAGTTTGAAGGAAAGCAGAAGGAAATTGAAAGGCAAAAAGCGGAGCTTGAAAAGCTTCAGATAGATATTGAAGGGATGCAAAAGAAGGCTGCTAGCGGACTTTTGAAACCCGAAGCTATGGAAGGTCTGGGGACGAAGGAAAAAGAGTTTCGAGGAAAATATGAGAATTATTTGACCCTGGTTCAGAATCATCAAAAAGATATTTCTCAAAAAGAAATGGAAGCGACTCGAGGAATCCTGACAAGACTTCGAGACATTGTCGTCGAATTGGGCCGTCAAGATGGCTATGCGATGGTTTTGGAGAAAAACGAAAGCGGCTTGCTGTATGCGTCCAATTATACAGATCTGACCGAAAAGTTGATTCAAGAATATAATAAAAAATATAAAGCTAAGAAGAAGTAGTTTTTAGGAGGAACTTAAAATGGGACGAGGCAGTAATCGATCAACTCCAAAAGTTAAGCAACGAAAATCACAACGCAAGAAAAAAGCGCGTATCAAAAGGAAGGCTGAAGCTGTTCGCTCGGTTCGGAAGAAGAAGTAGTTAGCTCGAGATCTCGAATGGATTTGACCGTATTGCGGCCCGCTGATTTGGCCGCATAAAGACAGCGGTCAGCAGCTTCAACCAGACTATCAGCCGTATTGCGGCTTTGCGAATCGAAGTCCGCACATCCTACCGACAGACTAATAGAGATTCTTTTTGAACCGATTAAGATAGGGTTTTTGTATACTCGATCCACAATTCTTTCGCAGAGTTTTTGGGCATCTCGCAAATCCGTGTCAGGAAAAATAATCAAAAACTCATCACCGGCGTAGCGGCCCACAAAGTCAACCGAACGAACGGTCTCATTTAATATCGTGGCCACCGATTTAAGGGCAAGGTCTCCACTGGGATGACCGAATTGATCATTAATGTGCTTAAAGAAATCAATATCGATAAGACAAACGCAGAGCGGCTTGTCGTATCGTGTCGCCCGCTTTATTTCCGTAGAAAGCTGTCTCGACAGAAATCGATAGTTATAAATTCCTGTCATTTCATCGATCAGGGTTAGCCGTTGGAGGCGATCATTGGTTCGCCGAAGTTCCTGAATGAGGAATCTATTGGTCTCAATTAATTCGTGTTTGGACTTGGCTTCGCGAATCACGGAAGGAAGCCGATCCAGATAAATTAGTTTCGTATCCTTGATTAAATAATCGTAGGCACCAAGCTTGATGGCTTCGCTAGCAATAAGTTCGTTGCCATGTCCGGTCATTAAAATAACCGGGATTCTAATATCACGCTCTTTAAGCTGCTTAAGTATGTCGATGCCAGTTTGGCGAGGCATGCTGTAGTCCAAAAGAATAAAGTGATACTTCAAAAGATTTTCGTCGATCTTGGGGTCGTCCGTGATCGTTACTTTCCAGCCCTCTTGCTCGAGGCGCTTGGAGGCAAGTTCAGCATGATGTTTGTTGTCATCGATAATCAAAATTTTCATGATGCGCCCGATCGAGGAAGGTAGACAGTAAATGTTGTTCCGACACCTTGGCTGCTTCTCACGTTTACAAAGCCGCCACAGCTTTCGGCAATTCGCTTTACAATAGACAAGCCAAGGCCCAAGCCTTCAGAGGCGACATCTTCTAAGCGTGTAAAGGCTGTAAAAATTCTTTCCATATCTTTTGGCTGAATGCCGATACCGTTATCCTGAATGCTAATTCGGTGATAGGTTGGATCTTTACGATAGCGAATTTTAATTTCTGGCACGCGATCCGCGTGATGATACTTTAAGGAGTTGGCAATCAGGTTAAGAAAAATCTGATATATTCTTGCCGGATCAGCTCTGATCATCGCATCGCGCTCCGGAAGAATGATTTTGCCTTTACTCCGTTTGATCTGTTCGGAGAGGGACGTGAGAACGCTGTCGAGAATTTGAATAAGACTCAGGTCGGTTAAATCCGATGCTTCTTGTGATAATAGTGTAATCGATTGCAGTGATCCAATCAAAAGATGAAGGCTTCCTACGGCCTCTCGAATAACCTTCATATACTTTTTTTGTTCTTTATTCTGTGGTTCAGATTCTTGCAAAAGTTTCGTAAAGCCCTCCAAGGTAAGGAGGGGTTCTTTAAGATCGTGAGCGAGCATTCCAAATAACAGACGCCATTCTCGATCCCGTTGCTGGTAACGATTAAGTTCAGCCTTTAGCTGAAAAATATGTTTGGAGGACAACGATGGGCCCTCCTTAGTGTTTCGACGAGAATTAAAAAGAGGGAGGCTGGGCGTCACCGTCCGAGATAATTTTTTCTTTTTTGAACTGTCGTATCGAGCTTGCGTCAAAGTCTCTACCCCCGAGATAAATTCATTTTAGGCTATAGCCGTCAAAATTCGATTAGGCACGGATTGTAGAGTTAGTTGAGCTTCCTGTCAAAACGGCCAGTAAATGCCTTAAAATAGCCTTTTTAGCAACTTTAGTTTCCAGTATGAATTGTTAACAAACGTTTCCAGCATAAACATTTTTTCTGTGGATCTTTTATCGCCGTCAAGAATCTGATAGTCTTAAGGTGTCAGGCTTTTGACCTATCAAAAATCTGACGACTCGGGGGAGGGAAATCAACGTATGGATCGTGAAAAAACTGCTGGAGATGTGGATTTAGCTGGAGATGTGGATTTAACGGAATCGCAGGACTGGCCGGAATCTAGCCTCGAGATTACTGAGCTCGAAAATGGATGGAAAAAGTCTGCATTAGACAATGCTGCACTCCAAGCGAGCGAGCGAGCGCTGGCACAGGAGCAGATCATGGCGTCGACTATGAATCTCGACGCCCCCTTCGTCGGCGCTAGCGCCATCATGCACAAGGTTTTTGAGCTGATCGATAAGGTGGCCGATACCGACTCGACGGTGTTGATTTTGGGGGAAAGTGGTACTGGCAAGGAGCTTGTCGCTCGAGCTCTTCATCAAAAATCCACACGACGAACTAAGGCCTTTGTTCCGGTGAACTGTGGAGCTATTCCGTCGGAACTTTTGGAGTCGGAGTTGTTTGGACATATTAAGGGAGCTTATACTGGGGCCAACGCTTCGCGTGTGGGCCGGTTTACTTTGGCTCATCAAGGCACCTTATTCTTGGACGAAATTGGCGATATGCCAACTAGCCTTCAAGTCAAAATATTGAGGGCTTTGCAGGAAAAGCAATTTGAACCCGTGGGTAGTACGAAGACGATGAAATCGGATTGCCGCGTTGTCGCCGCGACCAACATTGATTTGGAGGCGCAGGTTGCTAAAGGAAACTTCCGAGAGGATCTTTACTATCGATTGAATGTTATTCCGATTCATTTGCCACCGCTGCGCGATCGCCGAGAGGATATTCCGCTATTGATTAATCACTTTATTAAAAAATTTAATGATAAAAAGAATTTCAGAATCGAAGGATTGAGTCGGGAAGCTCAGGATGTGTTGATTCGATATTCTTGGCCTGGAAATGTCCGCGAACTTGAAAATATTTGTCAGCGGCTTTGTATTTTAAAAGGGGAGGGCTTGATCGGAATTGATGATGTCCCTCAAAAGCTTCATCAATTCCGATCGGACAACTCATCAATGGGCCTTGGGGGTCTGATGAAAGATGGATTTCCAGATGAGGGCTTGCCCTTAGAAGAGACTGTTGTTCAGTTTGAAAATGAGTTGATTTTGAAGGCTCTTGAAAAAACTCGTTGGAACAAGAATAAGGCTGCCCAGCTACTTCAAATGAACCGCACCACCTTGGTCGAGAAAATTAAAAAGCGAGGTCTTCAGCCTGAATAATCTGTCTTTGGACCATCCGATCTAGAGCTTGACTGAGGACGCCACGTGCTTCGATAGTCAGGGTCATTATGTCTATAAAAAATGATCAGTGGATTGTTCGAATGTCTAAGGAGCAGGGGATGATTGAGCCGTTTGAAGCCGCTCAGATGCGCGAGGGTATAGTTTCATTTGGTGTGTCTTCTTACGGTTACGATATGCGAGTCTCCGACGAATATAAAATTTTTACTAACGTAAACTCGACGGTCGTCGATCCTAAAAGATTTGATTCTTCTAATTTTGTGGAAGTGAAGGCAAAAGAGATTTTGGTGCCCCCGAATTCCTTTGCGCTGGCGCGCAGCGTCGAGTACTTCCGTATTCCGAGGCAAGTTTTGGCTATCTGCCTTGGCAAATCAACATATGCAAGATGTGGAATTATTTGCAACGTAACACCCTTTGAGCCCGAATGGGAGGGGCATGTGACGATCGAGATATCGAATACGACGCCTTTGCCGGCCAAGATTTATTCCAATGAGGGAATTTGTCAGGTTCTTTTCTTTGAAAGCGATGAGGCATGCCGAGTATCCTATAAAGACCGACAAGGAAAGTATCAGGGACAGACCGGTATTACCTTGCCCAAGCTTTAGCGAGATATGGAATACGATCGAAATTTATTTGGTGAGATCGAAAGATTTGTAAAAATCAAAATTCTCGATCGTGAGTATGAAGTCCCCGATAGACTTGAGCTTCTACGAGTTTTTCAGTTTTTAGATTTTCATATCGATTATGCGCGCCTATGTTGGAATGCTTCTTGTCAGAAATGCTTTCTTGAAGTCGATCGAGAGGGTGGATCTCAAAAAGTTCTGGCCTGTCGGACAAAATCCCAAGAATCCATGACAATTATGAAACTCCCACCCACGATCAAAGCAAGCTAAAGCGGAGCCAATTTACAAAACTTACGATCGAGCTTCCAAGAACCGAAAAGCCCAGAATTCCGTGGAGAAAGGGAAAGCTTCCGGGGTGCGCAATACTTCCCGTGATGAGACTTATCAAACATAACATCATCGAAATCAGGGCCCAGGGGAAAGTCTGCCGCCGGACCTTTATAAGGCGCCTGGCGATATTTTCGTCGCTAAGCGAGTTCTCTATTCTTTTTTGGCTTAGCGAAAAAAGCCAAATATTACCACCGAGGATCCCCCCTACGAGGGCCAGGGCCTGAAGAAAATGTCTTTCGGTCAGCGCGCCCGGGCTTTCAATCCCACTAAGCTGCCAGCCCGTCCAGATATTGAGGCTCATCGCGACTAAACTTAAAAAGAGAACGCTTAGAGCGAGCCAGTTGGAAACTCGCACGTTTATTTGGCCTTAAACTCTTTGAGATCAGCTTCAAGCTTTTTAATTTTTCTAAAAATCATGGCTAAAAATACAAAAGGAAAGAGCCAGAAAATCATATAACCAACGACAAAATAAAAGTAAGTGTCCATGAAGCAGTCTCCTCCCTTGCTATTAGCTTGATTGCAAGGATTTCATTCGAATCTCGTAGATATCGTCTTTGAGTTTGTAATAGCGAAAAAGTGACCAACAGATGAGCGATGCCAGCAAGAAGCAGGATAGAATCATAATCTCCAGGCCTTTCATAAATTCGGGTGGAAGGCCGTCTCGATTCTCTAAGACGGAAGGATGAAGGCCTCGCCAAAGTTTAACACTCAAATGAATAAGAGGAATATCGAGTACCGCTAGGATGCTTAGAATAGCCCCAACAACGGCTGCACGTTGGCCGCTTGGATCTCTATCTTCCAAGATTCTCCGGGCCATCACATAGGCTAAGAGTAGAATAAAAACGACGAAGCTCGTTGTTAGCCGAGGATCCCAGGTCCACCAAACGCCCCAAATGGGTTTGGCCCAAACTGGCCCCGAAAATATAACCAAGAACGCAGACAAACACGCTGTAAGCATCGCAGCTTTTGAAATCTGATCCCATATTCGCCGTTTATTAATCAAATAAGAAATGGCCATCAGCATGCCCAGGACTAAAAAGCCATACATCGTGAAGGCAGATGGAACATGGAAGTAAAAAATTTTCTGAACGATTCCTTGTGTCTTTTCTTCAGGTAAAATTGCTAAAACATATATAAGACCGGAATAGGTGAAGGAAGCGCTCAGTCCAAGTAAAAGCCAGACCCACATATCAAATCAAGCCTACTGAGATTGAGTAAGTTCGTCGAAGAAAAATTGAAAGACCATTGCCGAGACAAAGCTTCCCGCCAGAAAAAACGCCGTCAAAATATAGATCCAACTGGGATAGAAAGCCTCACTAAGCTGGCTTGCAGCAAGCAAAAGTGGCGTCATAATGGGTAGAAAAAATAAGGCAAATAGAAATTCTCGTTCGAATTGAAGGAGCAGGCCCAACAAGCATCCTATGGGGGTTTGGCAAGCCGCAATGGCGGCAGTCAGGGCTAAAAGTTCAAACATCGGCCAGGTTTCAGTCGGCCAAAAAATGGGAATAAAAATTAAGTAAGCCAGACCGATGAGCAAGCAAATTCCAAAATGTGCCACGCACTGACTTACAAAAACTTTCCAGGGCGCAATATCGAGAGATCGATAAATATGAAAATTATGAAAGCGATGCTCAAATCCAAAAGACCGATAAAAGACGGAAATCGAAGAGTAAAAGTAAATGAGCCAGTAGAGTTGATTCTGATGAAGAAGGTTGGAATTCGTTCGATTATCTAAAAACGAAAGAAGCAAAATTAATGGCAGCCCCAGCAACAAAGAAGGGTAGAAACTATTTTTCGCATTTCTCCAATCTTTCAATACAAGTGCAAACATCTTAGGACGTTCCCTCATCCAGGACGATCTGGCGGCACGTGAAGGCGAGTTTGTTCAACTCACTTGAGCTGTGGGCCGTCAAGATTACCATGGCTCCCGCCTGAAGGCGTTTATGTATCAAGCTTTCAAGTTGTTCGCGTCGGCGAGGATCGAGATGAACGAAAACCTCATCCAAAAAATAGATTTCAAACGAATGAGATAAGACACAGGAGGCTTCTACAAATCTCTTCCAGCCTGAACTCAGCCAAGAAATCTTCATGCTGCGATAGCTTTTTAGCGCACTCAAAAAAGTCTCATCAGGTGATCTCCCGGCTAAAAGGCTATACCAATCAATAAAATTTTGAATGCTCCAAGATTCGATGAGCAGAGGCTCCAGGCCGATGGCCGCTCGTTGGCGAGGCAGGCCCATGATGCTTCCGCTGCTTATCTGGAGACGGCCCAGTAAAGCTTTGAGCAAGCTAGACTTACCAGACCCATTGGCGCCTATGAGTCCGCAGCATTGGCCGGCTTCGAGTTCGAACGATAGGGGACCAAGCTCAAACTGGGCGCGCCTAAGTCGTAAATCTGTAACTTTCAAGCTCAAAATTCTCCGCCTCCGCCTTAAGATTCGTAAAAATTCGATAGCCGCTGGTACAATCTTAAGCGGTTTATGCGAAAATCTGAATTTTCAATTAAGCCAAGCTCCTTCATTTTATGCAAATTCATCAAATCCTTCAGGAGATCAGCCTTTTTCTTTGGATCAAGTTGGCTTGTTGGTATAGAAGCTTCCTTGAGCAAGAGACTGAGCAAAACAAGTATAAGTGAGCCCAAGGGAAGCAGCCAGCTCATAGGGATATGAAGTGGGAGACCCGTAAGCTTCATTTCGAAAAGATTCGATCCGGAAGGTTTCGAGGCCTGTAAGAATAAAGTCTGAGCGCCATAAAGTTTCGTACCCACATCCACAATTCCTGATCCTTCAAATTTAATTTTTGAGGAGTTTGTTGAAAGATGGAGATTTTCAACGGGAACTGAAAAGTTTTGGGTCAAAGGCACGCTTGTGCCCGGTTTATCTACCTCATACTCCAAAGAGAAGAAACTCTCGCCTGGAGGTATGGGGCTACCCACAACCATGGAATTTCCATCAAATCTAAGCTCATTTTGCTGGAAGCCAAACGCTAACCTTAAATTGTAAGCCGTCGAGGGAAGCGAAAATCTAAACACATCCTTGCCTTCTGACTCTTCCGTGGAACGGCCAACAATCATCTTGTTCGTCGGGTTGACAATGACAAAGCTTTTTTCAATTTTTAGTAAGGAGGATTGATAAGTCGCATTGAGACTGAGCTCCTTGATTCGAAGCTCGGGACTTTGATCGATTGTATCAAAGACTTCAACCTCAAGTGTTGCCGGAGGTAGGACGTCACCATTAAACATATAGGAGAAATAAGGGAGGTCTTTATAGCTAGTTGCCACCGCATAACTCTCGCCCTTTTTACTTTCAAAACGAAAACGAACGATGCCTTTTGAGTTGGTTTTGCCATCCGCTACTTTATTGGCTTCTCCGTTTCCAAGTTTGAGCAGCAGAGCCGGCTGATTGGCTAAGGGCTTTGATTCCAGGATGAAGCGGGCTTCGATTTGAGCACTACGGCTGATAAGAAAACTAGCAAGAAGAAGGCCAATCATATTGATTTGTCCGCCTCGTTTTTACTCAAATCGTTCTGGATGGACATAATCAATGTACATCCAGATTCAAAACTATCGATTTTTTTGTATAAATCCGAGGCTGCTTGCAGAAGTTTCTCTCTCAGCTCTTGATAGTCTATATCTGATATTTTTTCCATTTGATGATCAAGCTCAAGGTCTTTTAGATTTTCCAGCAGCGCATCTTGAGTTTGAAGAAGCTCCGCATATTCCTGAAGATTTGCGGGCGAGCGGCTCACGGATTCCGCCTGAATTTTCATTTCGATCCACGGCCAATAGAGGAACATAAGCAGGCAAAAAGCTAGTAGGATCGTAAAAGTATAATAGGCAATGGTCATGCTGATTTAATTCTAGAAGATTCCAATTTTAGGCCGAAACTTGGCAGCATACTAATCAAACCACCTATGACGAGGGTTAGCCCGCCGAGCCACAACCAAATGATGAAGGGTTGGAGAATAATTCTAATCGTCGCTTGCTGAATAAAGGGAGCGTAGAAGCCAAGAATAAAATAAACATCCTCTTTTAGTCTTGGATAAATGTCGACTTCCGTAGAGGGCTGTTGCTGCTGCTTATAGAAAAATCTAGCGGGCTTCATTTGTTTAACGAATTTGTCACCGATATAAAGATCCAAGAGGGCATAGTCTTCCCGCTGGTTAACGTTATCCCGAGTGTCAAATCCTTTCATGACAACACTATAACTTCCAAAACTTACGCGATCGCCTTTTTTCATCGTGAACTCATGAACTTCTTTGTAAACGGAACCGGCAATTCCCACAAAAATGAATACGATGCCGAGATGGACAATATAGCCACCGTACTTTCGATGATTTCGTAGGCTTGAGCGAAACAGGGCAGTTAAGGCTCCTTCATGATGAGCAATCATTCTGGCTCGAGTGCCTCGATAAAACTCCATAATGATTGTGCAGATCACAAAACCAGCCCCGAATCCAGTGATGAGAACGTACCAACTATAGATCTTTAAAAGCGCCAAGACGAGCAGCGTTAGAAGGCCAGCAATTATTGGAAGCGTAAAATTGGTTTTAAGATTTCGCGGACTTGCTTTCCGCCAAGCGATGACGGGACCAATTCCAGTGAGAATCAATAATACCAAGGCAAAGGGTGCCAAAATCTTATTAAAGAAAGGTGGGCCAACAATTATTCGGGTTCCTGTAATGAGCTCACTGGCCGAAGGAAATAGGGTCGACCACAAAATAATAAAGGCCGATCCCACTAGCGCAATATTGTTAACGACGAAGGCACTTTCTTTGGAAAGAAAGGACTCAAAAATACTATCACTCTTTAGTTCTTTGCGGCGCTTCCAGATGAAAAATCCAGAAAACAATATTACTAAGCCTAAGAAAACCAAGAACCAATAGCCAATACTAGAGCTGGCAAAGCTGTGAACGGATTGTACAACACCCGATCGCGTTAAATAGGTTCCTAAAATCGTCAGGCAAAAACTAAGGGAAATGAGGTTCATATTCCAAAATTTAAGCATCCCTCGTTTCTCTTGAATCATTACCGAATGCAAAAAAGCAGAGGCTGTAAACCAAGGTAGAATCGCGGCGTTCTCGACTGGATCCCAACCCCAAAAACCACCCCAACCCAATTCAACATAGGCCCACTGTGCGCCAAGGAGATTTCCTATCGATAGAAAGAACCAAGCAATCAAACTCCAAATCCGACTCGCAGCGATCCACCGCACGCTTAGCCGATTGCCAATAAGAGCGCTCATCGCAAAAGCAAAGGGGATGGCCATGCCAACAAAACCTAAATAGAGGCACGGTGGATGTATGGCCATCGATGGGTTCTGCAAGAGCGGATTTAGTCCGCGACCATTATCCTGGGCAAAAGGAAAAAGCTCAAAAGGGTTGTCACTATAGATAATCAACGCATTAAAAAATATAATGATAAAAGAGAGAACACTGATCATATGAGGAATCAGGGGCCGATCAGAGTTGCGGTGAAAAAATAAGGCGGCTGAAGAATAGAGACTCAACAACCAAACCCAAAACAAAAGACTGCCATCTTGGCCGCCCCATAGAGCGGTGAGTTTGTAAATTGTGGGCATCTCCCGGTTGGAGTACGAATACACATAGCGTACGAGGAAGTTGTCCTTCAGAAGACAAAACCACAAAACAAATACAGCCAGACTTATTAAGACACAACATCCAAAAATCGCTCGATTGGCACTATTGACCATTCTATCGCTGTTTCTTCTGGCGCCAATAAGCGATGTGAAGAACGCATAGATCGCGCACATAAGGGAAAGTGAAATACAGATTTCGCCTATGCCGGGCCAAAAAGCTTGCGTTGTCATTTACTCAAAAAAGTTATCCGAACTGGGGAATTAAACCTAGAGCTTTCGCTGCTGTTGTTCGAGGGCGGGGAGGCCTCCCGCTTCGTATTTAGATGCACATTTTGCCATCAAGGTGTCAGCCTGAAAAACCTCGTTTGCTGTGGCCCTTCCTTCGACAACCACGTCCACGCCTTCTTTAAAAGTATCCGGCGCGAGTCCACGGTAAACTACCGGCAGCTCTCGGCCTTCCAATTCGACAATAAAATTATAGGTTGTCTCTTGGTGCTGAAGGCTTCCGACTTTGACTCGGCCCGCGATCTTAATATGTTTTCCTTCATAGTTCGCGCGATGATCTACAAATTCTGGCGTCGTCACATAGTAAGTGAAGGTTCCCTCGACAGCCTTTAAGCTTAGGCCAACAATAATTACTAAAACGAGTAATCCGCTTATGATCCAGCCCCAGGGCAGCGTTTTTTTTGTAATTACCAATTTATCGGGCTCAGTATCCATATCCGACATAAATTATGACTTTCTCCACGATATATTATGCCACCGAAGCCTATAAGAGTCCAAGATCCTTGCATGCCTAAGACGCTAAGGAAATGGCGTTTTCAGGGTGATTCTACAGAGTAAAATTTACAACTCGAAAGGGGTTAAGTGATGTCTTCTCAATTAAAATTACTTTCTATTATATCGGTCAGTCTATTGGTGAGTTCCTCAGTAAGCTTTGCTACAGCTACTGAATCAGCTTATGGAAGGCTGCCGGCAGGTGCTAAAATTTTGGCGTCTTCGGTTTCAGATTTAGACAACGACGATCTGCCAGATATCATATCAGTTTACGAGTACACCGCTCGCTGGACTGAAACGGTCGCTAGAAACGATACTCCCAATAATTTTTCGGGTAATTTTACTCGGCAAGTGAATAAATCCGAGCGTCGAAGAGCGATCAATGTTTACAATTCCTCTTCGGACACAAACGGTGATGTCCCAATAATCGTTAGGGTTTGAATAAAACGGGCTCCCCCGGATAGAATCCGGGTAAACGTTTTAAATTATTCAACAAAGAAG